>JBGTES010000007.1:0-23367 GCA_041747675.1 Flavobacteriales bacterium | reverse complement strand
ACCACCAGCACGATGTAGGGGAGGAAGCGGTGGCCGTTCTCGGGGTTGAGGCGGCGCTTGATGAACTTGGCGTTGTACTCCTTGATGTTGCGCACCTGGGCATCCTTGAGCAGCTCGTAGCGCTCGTCCATCTCGATGCACAGGCTGTTGAGGGTGGCCACCACCTTCTTGGTGTCGGTGATGATGGCCTCCTCGCTGCCGGGCAGCTTGGCCAGGAAGTGCCGCTCGATCTTGTTGAAGAGGGTGAGCTCCACCTTCTTGGGATCCACCAGTACGAACTTGATCTGGCTGGGGTGCTTCTTGTAGAGCAGGCTGACGAGGATCGCGTTCAAGCCCACGGACTTGCCCTGGCCCGTGGCACCGGCCATCAGCAGGTGAGGCATTTTTGCCAGGTCGGTGACGAAGGTCTCGTTGCTGATGGTCTTGCCCAGCACGATGGGCAGGTCGAAGCCGCTGTTCTGGAACTTCTCGCTGGCCACCACTGCGCGCATGCCCACCACCTGCGGCTTGCTGTTGGGCACTTCGATGCCGATGGTGCCCTTGCCGGGGATAGGCGCGATGATGCGGATGCCGAGGGCGGCGAGGCTCAGGGCGATGTCGTCCTCCAGGTTCTTGATCTTGCTGATGCGCACCCCGGCCTTGGGGATGATCTCGTACAGCGTGACGGTGGGCCCGATGGTCGCCTTGATCTTGTCGATGCCGATGTTGTAGTGACCGAGGGTCTCCACGATGCGGTCCTTGTTCTGCTCCAGCTCCTCCTTGGTCACGGTGACCTCGCCGGTGCCGTGTTCCTGCAAGAGATCCAGCGGTGGGGGCTCGTAGCTGCTCAGGTCCAGCGTGGGGTCGTACTCGCCGAACTCCTGCAAGCGCGCATCGATCTCGTCCTCGCTGAGCAGCGCCTCGGTGGGCTTGGCCACCTGCACGCTGAAGCCCTCGTCCTCGCTGTCCTCGGCCAGCACCGGTTCCCGCGCGGGCATGTCGGCCATGGCTTCTTCCACGAAGGGGGATGTCTCCAATTCCAGCGCTGCCTCTTCCACCGCTTCCTCTATCTCAGCCTCTTCTGCGACGACCTCCGGTTCGGGTGCAACAGCGATGGGTTCTTCGCGCTTGCGCACACCGGTCACAGGGGTGAAGCCCTGCGCGTCCACTTCATCGGGTATTTCCATCTGCTCCGCTTCCTCTCTGGGCTTCCGCAGCTTTGCCATGAGTTCCCCCACCCAGGCGAAGGACGGATTGAAGGTGGCCACCACGAAGACCGCCAGGGCAAAGGCGATGAGGGCGCCGGTGCCGAAGCCACCCAGGAGCCCGATGAGATGATGGTTGATGGTATGGCCCACGCCACCGCCCAGGAATCCGTACTCGCCGCGGAAGAGGAAACCGAGCACCACGGGGATCCACAGCAAGGCCATCGCGGTCCAGGCCAGGGTGCGGCGCGGCGGCAGCACCCAGGAGCCGAGCAGGATGCGCACGCCGGCCAGGAAGCTCCACAGGGGAAGCGCGAAGGCCGCCACCCCGAACCACAGATGGATGAAGCGGTGTGCCACCATGGCGCCCACCTTGCCGAGCCAGTTCTCCACGCGCACCGCCGGACTGAAGATCTCGCTCCAGGGACGCGCCATCAGGTCCTGGTCCATGCGCCAGGTGAAGAGGAAGGAGACGAAGGCCACCAGCAGGTAGGCCGCGGCCAGCACCAGAAAGAGGCCGACCACCTTGTGGGTGCGTTCGTCGGCACAGAAGTTCTTGAAACGTGCCCAGGGACCCTCACTCCCGGAAGCGCTGCGGCGTGTGCGTGCTTTCTTCGGGGCGGTCCCTTCGCTGCGGTCCTCGCGGACGCGGTTGTTGTTTTCCCTGGCCAAGGTGGAATGCGGAATGGCTCCCGCACGCGCGGGATGCGACCAAATGTATCGGGAGGCCCAGGGAGAACGCGGCGCGGGGCGCGGCTATTATCAACGGGAGGATGTTGGAGGTTGGTAAGTTGAGGGGTTGGACGTTGCGTACCAACCCCCTCGACCGCCGCGACCCTGCCTGCCGACAGCTACGTGTATGCACAGCTTTCAAAGGACCAACGGTCAGGCCTTCAGCCTTCCACGGGTTCGGACTGGAGATGTGTACACACCGCAGCTACTGACAGGCGGGTTCTCAACTTCCCACTACATGGAGAATGTGCCCAGCACTTCGGCCATCTCGTGGTGGAGCACCGAGGGTTCCACGGGGTCATGATCCTGTGAAGGCGCGAACTTAGTCTCGTCCACGTTGCCGGGCTTCACGCTGATGGCGGTGAGACGCATGCGCATGCCGTACTGCACCACCTCGTAGCGCAGCAGCACACCGGGTACTTCCGCGAAGGGGCCGTACCAGTTGGGGTCTTTCAGGGCGATGCGGTCGGTGTACCAGAGTTCGATCTCCGGATGGTCGATCCTGTCGAAGATGGCCACGGCACGGCGGCACGGGTAGCCCGCGATGCTGTCCATGTCGTTGGTGTAGATGATGGTGGGCATGCCGCTGTCGGCCACGAACACGTCCAGGTCGCGCGATCGCATGTTGGCCGTGATCCGCTTGCCCATCATGCTCATGCGGTAATCCAGGGTGCGGCTGGCATCATCGGTCACCATGGCCGTGCGGAAGAGTCCCATGCCGGCACTGAGTTCGGCCACCTGCCGGTTGTCGCGGAAGGTGAGGAGGGTACGCTCGGGAAGCATGCCGGACATGATGCCGTTGGGATCATATTCCGGAAAACTCAAGCTGTACTCGATCACGCCTTCATCCAACCTGCTGAAGAAGCCGGTGGCCCCACAACCGTGGAACAGGGTGAGCAGGGCCGGCCAGAGGGCCAGCGGTATGCGGGATGATGTGGTCATGGGGGTCCGCAGGGCTTGAAGGTCCCCTTCGTACGTGCTTTCTGGTGGGTTCGTTGCATCCTGGGGCCGCCTTGTCGAAGGGGCTTACCTTCGACCCCATCCTGATCCGTTTCTGCGATCAATGCTCCGGCCCGAGCCATCAAGAGCATGGGCTGTTGAAGAGCAGCCGCTATTCATGCACCACTAAGCTGGCAGGTCCCGCGTGCGGTGGGTGTCCACGATCCCTGCCTTCGGCAGGCAAGCGCGCCTGCATGCCGCCCGGCATGGGACAGGTGGTCGGCGTGCCAGTGCGTAGAGCCGGCGCGGTAGCCGAGCCACCTGGACTTGGATCGTGGTCGCCTTTTGGCTCCACCTTTTACTCACTCACTTCTTCTTTTTTCAGCGGTGTTCGTTATCTCCCTTCGGTCGGTAGGCGAAGCAAAAGGTGGAAAAAGAAAGTCCCCTTCGATCTTCGACGACCTCGTCTAAGGGCGAACTGGAACAGTACCGCCTTGAACAGGGGGCTTACCTTCGCCGCGCCTGTACGCAAGGCACTACCATGGAAGTACGATTGATCGAAGCCGCCTCGGAGATCGGGGCCGGCACCCGCGGCACCAGCATGGGGATGGCCGCCCTGCGCGTGGCCGCGTGGAAGCTGGGCAGTGAACTGTTCGGCCATGCGGAGGAGAGCATTTTGCGCGATGAGAACGATGTGCTGTATGAGGATGACAAGTCGCCCAGCGCCCACCACATCGATGGTCTGATCCGTTTCGAGAGTGACCTGGCGTATGAGGTGTACAAGTTCCTGAGGAACAATGTGTTCCCCATCATCGTTGGAGGTGATCATTCCATCTCCATCGGCAGTGTGTCGGGGACCAAGATGGCCTTCCCCAAGGAACGCCTCGGGGTGGTGTGGGTGGATGCCCATGCCGACCTGCACACCCCCTGGACCACCCCCAGTGGCAATGTGCACGGCATGCCCCTGGCGCTGCTGATGCATATCGAGAAAAAGGGGCGCAACAAGCCGCAGGTCTATACCATGGCCACCTGGGACCGGCTGCGGAAGATCGGTGTGAACAGTCCCAAGCTGCAACCGCGCGATCTGGTGTTCATCGCCCTGCGCGACTATGAGGCGGAGGAGCGCGCCATCATCGAGGAGCATGGCATCAAGGTGATCACCATGGAAGAGCTGCGGGAGAAAGGGGCCGCCGCAGCCGTGCGCGACACGCTGGCCCATCTGTCCGACTGCAAGCGGATCCACGTGAGTTTCGATGTGGACAGCCTGGACCCTTCGATCTCCGTGGGCACGGGTACGCCGGTGCCCGGTGGATTATTCGTGGAAGAGGCTCAGGAGATCCTCACCGGCCTGTGCAGCGATCCGCGCACCATCAGTCTTGATGTGGTGGAGATCAACCCCGCGCTGGACGAAAAGAACGCCATGGCAGAGGCGGCGCTGAGCATCCTGGAACCATTGTTCCCTATTCTGCGGGCGCGCTGACGAAGACGCCATGTGACCATGTGCTCATTTGCTCATGTGCCCATGAACCTGACGAGAACGATCGCTTCAACCAGAACCATCTTCTCCATGGGCAAATGCAGCGGGGATACTGCGGGTGGCGCACATGAGCACATGAGCACATGAACATGCCCCAAAGCGCTTCCTCCGTCATCCTCATCCGTCCCACCGGTTTCGGCTACGATCCCGAGACGGCTGAAAGCAACGCGTTCCAGCAACGGCGCACCGATCCCGGGATACAACGACAGGCGGCCGAAGAGTTCGATGCCTTGCTCGAAGCACTTCGGAATTGTGGGATCGGCATCACCGTGTTGGACCCCGTGGATCCCACCGCCCCCAATGCGGTCTTCCCCAACAACTGGTTCAGCACGCACGCCGATGGCACCGTGGTGATCTATCCCATGCTCACGCCCTCGCGCCGCCGCGAACGCGATCCGGATCTCAGGTCCACCATGGGCCGGGAGGGTCTTCAGGTGCGGCAGTTGATGGATCTCACACAGTGGGAGGACCAGGATTTGATCCTGGAAGGCACCGGCAGTTTGGTGCTGGACCGTGTGAACCGCATGGCCTACGCCTGCCTGTCGCCCCGCACCTCGGAGACCGCACTGAACGCATGGTGCGAGCAACTCGGGTACACGCCCGTGCCCTTCACCGCCACCATGGACGGCACCCTCACGGGTCAGCCCGTGTACCACACCAACGTATTGATGAGCATCGGCAGCGCCTTCGCCGTGGTCTGCTTCGAGGCCATGCCATACCCCGGTGAACGCAGCGAAGTGCTGCGCGAACTGCAAGCCACGGGGCGTCAGATCATTCCCATCACACTGGAGCAGATGCATCGTTTCGTGGGGAATATGTTGGAACTCAGTTGTCGGTTGCCGGTTGTCGGTCCCGCGTCTGCCGGACAACGGACAACTGACAACCACATACTGCTCAGCCAGACCGCCTTCGAAGCCCTCAGCTCCGATCAACGCCAGGCCCTGCAACACCACGCGCGCCTGGCACCCGTGGCCATTCCCACAATCGAGGCGGTGGGCGGGGGAAGCGTGCGGTGCATGTTGGCTGAGAATTTCTTACCCCGGGCATAGTTGTCTGTGGTCAGTTGTCCGTCCGACACTGACAACCGACAACTGACAACTACTTCCTTTGCAGCTGTCACCATGTACCACGATCCCCTCCACGCCAAGCTGCTGCCCGCGTTGCAACGGGCATTCGAGGAACTCTTCGGCCACGCGCTTGATCCCAAGGCCATCGGATTCCAGCACACGCGTCCGGAGTTCGAAGGCGATGTCACGATCAACGTCTTTCCCTTTCTGAAGATCAGCGGCAAAGGGCCGGAGCCTACCGCCACTGCCATCGGGGAATACCTGCAACGCGAAGTGCCCGAGGTGGAACGCTTCAATGTGGTGAAGGGCTTCCTCAACCTGGTGATCGCGGATGCCTACTGGCTGGGCTTTTTGAAGGAAGCGGGGGAGAAGGACATCCTTCAATTCCCATCGGCCGGACGGCAGGTGATGGTGGAGTACAGCTCGCCCAACACCAACAAGCCGCTGCACCTGGGCCACCTGCGCAACAACTTCCTTGGACACAGTGTGAGTCGCATCCTGCAGGCCGCCGGGAACGATGTGGTGCGCGTGCAGGTGATCAACGACCGGGGCATCCACATCTGCAAGAGCATGGTGGCCTGGCAGCAATTCGGCAACGGCGAAACCCCGGAGAGCAGCGGGCTGAAGGGCGACAAGCTCGTGGGGAAATACTACGTGGAATTCGACAAGGCCTACAAGCAGCAGATCGGAACATTGGTAGGCGATGGCATGGCGAAGGAGGAGGCCGAAAAACAGGCGCCGCTGATGAAGGAGGCCCAGGAGATGCTATTGAAGTGGGAAGCTAACGACCCTCAGGTCCGGGCACTATGGCAGCGCATGAACGGCTGGGTCTACAGTGGCTTCGACGCGACCTATACCCGCATGGGCGTGGAGTTCGACAAGCTGTACTACGAAAGCCAGACCTACGTGCTGGGCAAGGAGGACGTGAAGAAAGGCCTGGCGCAGGGCGTGTTCTATGAAAAGGACGGCGCGGTGTGGGTGGACAATACGGCCGAAGGATTGGACGAGAAGGTGCTGCTGCGTCGCGATGGCACCAGCGTGTACATGACGCAGGACATCGGTACGGCCATCAAGCGCTTTGACGAGTTCCCCGGTCTGGAGCAGCTGATCTACGTAGTGGGCAACGAACAGGACTACCACTTCAAGGTGCTGTTCATCATCCTGAAGAAGCTGGGCTTCACCTGGGCCGATGAACTGCACCACCTCAGCTACGGCATGGTGGACCTTCCCAGCGGGAAGATGAAAAGCCGCGAAGGCACGGTGGTGGATGCCGACGACCTGATGGAGGAAGTGGTGCTGGAAGCGCGCAAGGCAGGGGAGGAGTTGAGCAAACTCGACGACTTCAGCGACGCGGAGAAGGACGCGCTGTACGAGATGATCGGACTGGCCGCGTTGAAGTACTTCCTTTTAAAGGTGGACCCGAAAAAGCGCATGCTCTTCGATCCCGCCGCAAGCATCGATCTGCAGGGACATACCGGCCCCTTCATCCAATACACGTATGCAAGGATCCGGTCGCTTTTGCGCAAGGCGGGGGGATCAGATGATCAGATGATCAGACGATCAGAAAATGGAAATGCCTCCACCGCGACACTTCTTCCCGAGGAGCGGACGGTCATCAAACTGCTGCACCAACTTCCTGCCGTACTCAGTGATGCAGCCGCGAAGCTCGATCCATCATCGCTGGCCAATCACAGCTATGAACTGGTCAAGGCCTACAACGGATTCTACCAGAGTGTGCCTGTGCTGAAAGAGGAGGACGACGCGAAGCGGGGCTTCCGCTTGGCATTGAGCGCCGCTGTGGCACAGGCCACGAAGAAGGCCATGTGGTGTTTGGGGATCGACGTGCCGGAGCGCATGTAGGGCTGAAAGGTGGGCGCTACGCAGCGATCTTCTTCGCCCCGTTCCCCTTCACCTGCCCCTTGTCGCTCAGCAGGATCGCCAGCCAGCGCGTGTTGTCGAACTGCGCCAGTGTGATCACCAGCATCACGGTGATGGGCACCGAAAGGATCATTCCCACCACGCCCCAGATGCTGCCCCAGAAGGCCAGGGAGAGGATCACCACCACGCCACTGACATTGAGCGAGGTGCCCATCAGGCGAGGGTCGAGGATATTGCCCACGATGATCTGGATCAGCCCCACCCCACCCAGCACCCACAATGCCGGCCCGATGGAGGCGAATTGTAGCGCGGCGATGAAAGCCGGGAAGACCGTGGCCACCAGCGAACCGATGGTGGGAATGTAGTTCAGCAGGAAGATGATGAAGGCCCAGAAGAAGGCGAAATCCACCCCGATGATGAGCAGCACGATGTAGCTGAGCGCTCCGGTGATCAGACTCACGAAGGTCTTCAGTGTCACATAACGGCTCAGGCTATGGTCCACCTGGCGCATCACATCGAGCACCCGCTCACGTTGGGGACCCGCTTCGTACATCGCCTGGAACTTGGCCTTCGCATGGCGCTCCTCCACCATCAGGAAGGCCACGTAGATCACGACCAGCACGGCATTGCCAAGTATGCTGGTGAGCGCATTGACCAGCTGGGTGATGAGCCTGCCCACCTCCATATCCTCCGTCATTCGGCCCGTGTAGGCGTACAGGTCCCAGCCGGTGGCCCCCTCGATCTGATCCTTGATCAACAGCACGTTCGCCTCGTAATTGGGCAGCACGGCGGTAACGCCCTTGATGTTGTTGGTGAGCAGCGTGGCCACCAGGGCCAGAGCGGCGAAGATGGCCAGGAAGGCGAGCGTGCCGCGCAGCCAAAGCGGCAGCTGTTCGCCACGGACGCGCACCCTGCCGATCTGCTGTTGTACCTGGCGGATGAGGAACCAGATCATGAAGGCCAGCACGAAGGGGATCAGCACCACCTTGGTGAAGGAGAGGATCACCGCCACGGCGATGACGATGAGGAGTCCGAACGCGATGCTTTGGATGTTCATGCCAGCCTGACCGCGAAGGTATCCAAGCGCGTGAACAGGCTCTTAGAACTTCGGGCAGGGCACTACGCGATGCTTGCGGTCCCTGGCACCGCGCGGCCACTCGTAGCTGAGGCTGATCTCGTGCGCACCACCGCTGGCCATGGTAAGCCTGCTGATGGTGATGTCATAACTGTAGTTGATCCGCAGCTGCTGCTCGGTCTCGAAGCCCACCATCAGGATCACCGCCTCGTTGTTCGGGTAGCCAGGCGCATAGCTCTTCACCATGGGCAGGCCGCGGTACCACAGGCCACCACTCACACGGTGTCGTTCGATGTAGCCGCCCACGTCCAGCTGGTCCCACTTGCCCTGGGCCTTGTAATGAGCTGCCAGGGTCATGCGGGTGTCGCTGCGATCGAAGCGCATTCCGTCCAGGGCGAAGCGGTGACCGGCGTGTACGCTGGTGCGCATGGGCAGGCGGGCATCGCGTTCCAGGAAGAGGCTTTGGTTGGGCCGGTTCATGTGGGTGATGGAAACGCCGGCCCAGTAACGCTCGGTGAAGTACAGACCACCTGCTGCAAGATCCAGGTAGCTGATGTTGTCCACCAGTCCGGTCTCGATGGTGCGCGGTGCGTTGTCACGGATGATCTGATCGGCGAATAGGTAGCCGCTGGGATCGATGCCGCGCATGGTATAACCCATCCGCAAACCAAAGCGAAGGGCGCGCTTGTGATCGATCCTGGCTTCATAGCTGTATGCCATGGCGATGGTGGTGAAATGCAGGCCAAGGGTGCCAGCCTTGTCGCGCAGCACATAGCCGCCCAGACCGCTGTTCGCATCGGCGAAGCGGTGGTCGTAGGCGAAGGAATAGGTCTCGAATCCGGGTTGAATGCCCGGCCACTGCAGGCGATAGTTCAGCGCGATGCGATCCTGCTGCGTGTTGCCGGTGAGTGCCGGGTTGAGGTACTGCGGAGCGGCGTAGAACTGCGAGAACTGCGGATCCTGGGCAAGAAGAGCCGTGCCCATGAACAGGCTTGTCACCGAAAGGATATGCCGCCTCAACCTTTTCATCGCAACAGGGTCAGATCAGTGGTGCGGGCCAGCTCCTTGCCGTCGGTGAAACGGAACCAGGAGCGCACCATGTACACATCCTGTGGGCTCAACTGACCACGGTACCAGCCGTCCCAACCACGCTGCATGTCGTCGCTCTCGAACACGAGTTCGCCCCAGCGATTGAAGATGCGCATGCGGAAATCCTTCACGTCCTGGGCAAATGGGTAGAACACGTCGTTGCTTAGATCGTAGGGGTCATACGCACCGCCGCCGGAACCGTTCGGATCGGGGGTGAAGACATTGGGGATCTGCACATCATGCACCACATCGATCGTCACCGCATGCATCACGGAATCCGCGCAGCCGTGGATGTCCAGCACCCAGAGCCACACGGCCATTGAGCCGCTCGTCAGGTAGGTGTGCACGGGGTGTTGGGCGAAGGATGAGGCCCCATCACCGAAGTCCCAGGCCCATTGGGCGATGGCACCGGTCGATCCGTCGGAAAAATGCACGGTGGGGTTCGACAGGTCGGTCTGCCAGGGGCTCGCCGTGAAGCCCGCCATGGGGGGCTGGTGTACTACCACCATGCCGGTGGTAGTGGCCGGCGCCGGGCAGCCCAGTGCGGTGCTCACGCTCAAACTCACAGGCCACGTGCCCGCCTGATAGGTGACCATGGGCGCGGGCAGGTTGGAGGTCTGACCACTGCCCAGGTGCCATAAGTACTGTGTGCCAGCAGGCAGACCGAGATCGGGGAGGGTGCAGGTGAATGGCGCGCAGCCTTCAGCGATCACAGGTGGGAGCGCGATGACCGGAGGTGTATCGATCATCAACTGGATCGGCGCGATCAGGCTGTTGCCACAAACGTCTGTGGCGATCACTTCGATCAGCATGTCCTCTTCCACCATCACGGTGTGTGGGCCAGGACCGTTCAGACCAGTGATGGACCATTGAAGCGAATATGCTCCTGGGTATCCGGAAAGCGATGCGGAAATAGTGGCCGTGCCGCCCGGGCACACGGTGGTATCTCCACTGGTCAGAAGCGTCGCAGAGGGCAGGTCCAATACGGTGACCGGGAATGTCAACGTGGGACCAGCACAACCGAGTTCATCTACAACGGAAACCGAAACGGTTTGCGAGGTGCCGAAGGTGGTTTCGATGGAAGATCCATTGCCCAGGCCTGCCCAGGTGATCACATGCCCCCCGTTGCCACCTGCTGCTTCAGCGGTCAGCTGCACCGGGGTGTTCACGCAAAGTGTGTCAGGCACAATGGCTTCCAATGTGATGGCAGGTGGTGCTGCGATATCGGCATCACCGGTGATCGTGCAGCCATTGGCGTCGCTCACTAACACTGCGATCATTCCGGCAGGCAGGCTTGTGGCGTTCATGCCCTGCTGACCGTCGCTCCACGTAAAGAGTAGCGTGCCGGTGCCGCCCATGGCGATCACCTCCGCCGTTCCATCGCTGCCACCGGAACAAGTAATGGGCGTGGTGCTCAAGGATTGGATGATCAGTGGTGTAGGTTCGGCAATGGTGGCCGTGAGTGTGCTGTCGCAGCCGAGGGTATCGGTCACCGTCACACTCCAGGCGCCCGGCGGCAGGCCGGTGGCTGTTGCGCCGGTCTGGGCTTCGGGATCGTCCCATTGGTAGGTGAGGCCAACTGTCGCAGGAGTGAAGGTCAATGCGCCATTCTGCGCGCCATGGCAGGTGATCATGGTGGCTTCCAGGCTGGCCTGCATGAAACTGTTGGAGATCGCGATATGTACGGTGTCGGTCGCGGGTGGGCAGGTGCCATCGCTCACCGTGGTAAGCAACAGATCCACACCGCCAGCCAGGATGTCGCCCATGCCTGGTTCGTAGGTCACATCCAGGCCTGTTCCATTGAAGGTTCCGCTGCCACCGCTCCAAATGCCCGTTGTGGCCTGTTCCACCTGGCCCTGCAATTCCACCGCTACCGTACCCGGGCAAACGATCTGGTCCGGACCAGCATGGGCGATGGCGATCACACCAAGCGCTTCAATGATCGCTTCGGCCTGAAGTGGCCCGCAGCCATTGGCATCGGTCACCGTCACCTCGTAGGTTCCCGCAGGGCCTTGCATGCTGCTGCCATCCGCACCGTTGCTCCATAGGATCGAATACGGTGCCGTGCCGCCAGATACCACCACCGCTGCTGATCCATCCGTATCGCCAAGGCAACCCACCGGTACAACGGAGGTGCTTTCGATCAGCAGTGCGGAAGGCGAGTCGATCTGCACGCTTAGTGTGGTGTCGCATCCGATCGCATCGCTTACCACCACCGTCCAGGTCCCTGCGCCAAGGCCATTGGCCTGTGCAGTGGTCTGGACCAGCGGATCGTTCCATAAGAAGGTGAAGCCGGGATCCGCAGGGCTCACCTGCGCACTGCCATCCGAAGTGCCGTGGCAAAGCACATCGCTGCCGGTCACGGATACATCGGCCAGGTATTGCGGCAGGGACAACCATAGGCTGTCGCTCACTGGTGGGCAACCGGTATCGCCGATCGTGGTCAGCACCAGATAGGTGTCGCCTTGTTGTGCATCGGCTTGCGATGGGATGTAGCTCACCTGCGGCCAGGCGCCTTGGAAGGTGCCCTGTCCGCCGCTCCATTGTCCTGCTGGTGCGTTCTCGATCGTGCCATTCAACTGTACGGCGCTGCCCACGCACGCTTCGAGATCCTCTCCGGCCACCGCCACATGGGGCATTGCCTGTGTACCGATAGCAGCTTCGACCACGGTGGAGGCACAGCCATTGGCATCGGATACCTGCACACTGTGGCTTCCAAGGCCACCGACGATACTGGCTTCCGAAGAGCCGTTGCTCCAACTGTAGTCGTAGGGACCCTGCCCACCCTCCACCACGGCGGTGATGCTGCCATCGCCCATGCCCAGGCAGCTTTCATCCACTGTTACCAACATCACTTCCGGCGCCGCAAGGACATTCACAGCGTAGACATAGGTCTGAAAGCCGGGCATCGGACATGCGCCGTCGTCAACGGTGACGATGAAAGGGAAGATGCCGCTGAGTCCTTCCTGGCCGGGCCAGCAGACCGTGGCGGTGATCGGATTCACACCGCTATAGCTGAAGGTGGCGCCCGGCAGGCTTTGTTGCACGTTACTGAAGGCGCTGAGCACGTTCCCGGTGTTGGGATCGCTGATCACCATGTCGAAACAGAAGGAGCCGGTGGCACAGAGTTCGATCGCACGCGGGCCGGTCTGTGTAGCGGAGCCGCCGAGGTTCTCCACCAGGCCCGTGGTGGGATCGGGCGGGGCATTGTCGCAGGGATAAGCCACGAACTGCATATCGCGCATGATCGAACCGGTCCACACGCCGTTCTCCCATTGATCCACACGTACCACCACCACCCAGTTGCCCATGATGTTGAGGGTCAGCTCCACCTGGCCGGTGACCGGATCGAGGGTGAGGCCTGGGATCGGTTGTGCACCGGAATGCGGCGGCACATAGGCCAGCGGCGCTCCGAAGAGGCCCATGGCACTGATCAGTGTGTAACTCAGTGAATCGCCCTCAGCGTCGAAGGCACCGAAGCTGTAGCTGATGGGATATCCGAGGCAGACATAGGGGATGGCGATGTTGGTGAAACGCGGCGAATCGTTGCAGGGCGATGCCAGCGTATTGATCACCGCCTTGATGTAGGTGCGCTGCTGACCGGGATTCACCAGGTTGACGATGGCGGCGTTGCGGTAGATGTTCGTGTAGGAGATCGTCCACGAATCGCAGGGAGCCAAGGTGATGGTACCCGTGTAGGTGTAACGTTGGATGCCGGGCAGGGCCCCGCCCTGGCAGGTGCTGTTGCCCTGCTGCGATCCGCACAGTGGCGACAACTCCTCCATATCCTCCATGAAAACCAGCAGACCCGCGTCACCGCATGGACTCTCCACCACCAGATTGTAGAAGGGATCCACGTCGATCCCGAAGCAATCCCGGTAGATCATCATGGTGATCCGGTACTGGTTCTGCCCGATGCACTCCCAGTAGATCTCACCGCCGGACATATGCGAAGCGCGGCCAAGTACGGGAAAGGCCGTCAACAGGGCGAGGAGGGCTGCGCGGAACATGTGGAAGGCTGGCTTCCGAAGGGTTTAGCGAGGCTGGTACGTGGCGCACAGGCGATGGTTTCGTCACCGCGGCTCAGCGCAGCAGCGTCACATCGCCCATCAGCATGCGCTCCATGCCATCCACGAAGCGCACCCACAATTGCCACACATACACGTCCTGTGCGCAGGGCTGGCCCCGGTACCAACCGTCCCACCCAATGGCCAGGTCGTGGCTTTCGAAGATCTGCTCCCCCCAGCGGTTGAAGACCCGCATGCGGTAGTCCTGCACGTATTGCACGAAGGGATAGAAGATGTCGTTGCCCAGATCCATCGGTACCCATTGCCCACCTGCGCTCACCTGCGTGTTGGGCGTGAAAACGTTGGGCACCTCGATGTCATAAATGGGCGTGATCGTCACCATGGCAAGAGTGCTGTCAGCGCAGCCATGGATGTTCTGCACCCAGTGTTCCACAATGAAGGAGCCCACATCGTCATATGTATGACTGGGATGCTGCTGTGTGCTCGTGGCGCCATCGCCGAAGTCCCAGGCATAGGCCGCGATGTTCCCGCTGCTGTTGCTGGTGAAGTCGATCGTGGCATTGTCGATGTCGGTGATCCAGGGGTCGGCAGTGAAGGCCGCGTTGGGTGAGGCATGGGCGATGACCAGTCCGGGCGTGCTTGCCGAAGCGGTGCAGCCTGCAGGGGTGGTCACCGTGAGGGTGACGTTGTATTGACCCGCCGGATAGGTCATGGTGGGGGTGGCCTGCGCGGAGGTGGCGCCGTTGCCCAGTTGCCAGTGGTAGGTGAGGGCTTGTGGTGGCACCAGTTGCGGCATGGTCACCGTGAGCGGCGCGCAGCCTTCGGCGATCACTGGCGGCATCGTGATGGTGGGCGGTGTTTCCAGCAGCAGTTGCACGGTGCCGGCAAGCTGTTGTCCGCAGGCATCGATCACCAGCACCTGCACCAGGCTGTCACCGGTCACGGTCACATTATGCGGGCCGGGACCTGTGGCACCAAGCTGCGGCCAGGTCATGGTCCAACTACCGGAATAGCCACTGAGGCTGGATGATACACTGGCCACACCACCGGGGCAGAAGGTGGCGGCGCCAGCAGTGGTCAGCTGTGCCGATTGCAGGTCCAGTACGGTCACTGGGAAGGAGAGCACCGGGCCGTTGCAGCCGTTCGCATCCGTCACACTCACCACCACGGTCTGGTCCGCCGCAAAGGCATGTTCAAGTGGGCTACCCGTACCGATGCCGGTCCAGGTGATGGTGTATCCGCCCACGCCACCACCGGTCTGCGCGGTGAGTTGTACAGGGGCATTGACACAGACGGTATCCGGCACTTGCGCGGTGAGCGTCAATGGCGGTGGCGCCTGCACCAGACCCTCCAGCGCGATCGTGCATCCGTGCGCATCAGTGATCATCACACCGAAGGCACCACTGGGCAGGCCGCCCACACTGGCCCCCGATCCTCCGGCGGCCGTGCCGTTCCAGGCGTACGTGTATGGCGCCACACCTCCGATCACCAATGCTTCCACGACACCATTGGCATCGCCATGGCAGAGTGGTGGCGTCAGGGCGTTCCACTGCGCTTCCAATGCCGGTGGTTCGGTGAGGGTCACCGAGAGGATGGTGTCGCAGCCCAGGGCATCGGTCACCTGCACTTGATATGTTCCAGCGCCCAGACCACTGATGGTGCTGCCGCTTTGTCCCACCACATTCCAGGCATAAATGTGGCCCGGCAGGTCCGGCTGGAAACTGGCCGTGCCATCCTGTGCGCCATGGCAATTCACGTTCGTAGCGTTCAATACCGCATCGATGAACGACTGCGGGAAATAGATCGTCATGCTGCTTACATCACCGGGGCATGGTTCCTGGCCGGTGGTGCTTAGCGTCAGCGTCACGGATCCCGCAGCGATCTCCGCCGCAGTGGGTGTGTACACGGCATTCAATGCTTCGGAGGAAGGTGAGAACTCGCCCTGGCCGCCGCTCCATTCGCCGGTGTTCACGCCCGTGACCACTCCGCCGAGGGTCACGGCCGCCGCCGGTCCGCACACCACAAGGTCGTCTCCCGCATGTGCTGTAATGGGGTTGGCATACCCGGCCACCACCACCTGCGCCGTTGTGGGCGGGCAGTCCGAGGCATCGCTCAGCGTGACGGTGTATGTCCCCGGCCCCACGAAGATGCTTTCGGTGGTCGCGCCGGTGTTCCATTGATAGGTGTAAGGTGGCGTGCCACCACTACCCACCACGGTGATGGAGGTGCCGGGTTCGCCGAAGCAGACCACCGGCTGCTGGGGTTCGATCACCGCCGTCAGGGTGGGGTTGAAGTACACCCTGACCGTATCGCAATAGCTATTGCTGCTGCACGGGGCGATGGCCAAACCACAGATCTGGTAGTCCACATAGTCGGGCGCACCGGCCTGTCCCGTCACCTGCGTATTGGCACAAGTGGTACAAGCCAGGTAAGCATTGTAAGCGCCCGGCGGCCCGGGATCGATGGAGGTCCACTGGATGGTGCCGGGGGCGAAACCGACGCTTGTAAGCGTGCCGGTGCATCCATCGTTCAGCACCATTCCAGGGCCCGCTGTTGGTGGAGGGATGGAAGTGATACAGTACTGGTTGGTGTTATTGCCGGGCTTGCAGAATGTGAGGTAGTGCGGACCGGCACCGTCCAGGCAGATGGCCTGTCCCACCTGGATCTGTGGGCCACAACCGACTTGATAGAAAAGCGCACCGGGGGGAACGGCACCTGCGCAGATATCGAAATTGATGCCTTGTGCATCGGGGTGCAGGGTGATGATGAACTCCAGGCATTGATAGGGTGCCGTAACACCGCAGCACTGGCCCTGTCGCTGTATGTTGGGGCTGAGGTAGGTAGCGTCCGGCGCACTGCTGAGATCCACCACGATCGAGGGCACATTGGGCCCGCATTGACCTTGCGCGGAAGCCTGGTATCCACTGGCAATGGCCAGAACCGTGAGTGGCATTCGCAGGAACGGGATCATGGGCCGCATGCGCGGTACTACGCTCGGGTGATGGAAAGGATCCATGATCTGGACGGGAGCATGATCCCGGACGATGGATGGATGGAACCAACCGCTCAATGCCAAACCTTTTCCATTTCATCTTCGGTGATACTGACCGTTGTCAAGGACTGATCGCACCCTCCGCCGAACTTTGAAGCCATGTGGTGGAAAGTCCTGTTCGTTTGGTTCTTGTGTATGTTCGGCGCCATTGCCAATGGCACCCTGCGCCAGTTCGTCATCAACCCCGCGATCGGCGCGGCATGGGGGCATGTCCTCAGCACGGTGCTGCTCTGCGCGATCATCCTCACCATCACCTGGCTTTGCATCCGTTGGATAGCACCCGCCGATGCTGGCCAGGCCTGGGCCATCGGAGCCGTATGGCTGGTGATGACGCTCGCCTTCGAGTTCGGTATGGGGTACTTCATAAGCCGCCTCAGTTGGGCGGAGATGCTGGCCCAATACAACCTGCTGAAGGGTCAGGTGTGGGTCTTCGTGCCGATCATCACCCTTATCGCGCCGTGGTGGATGGCCAAACTGCGCGGGTTGTTGCCATGAGCGATCGTCACAAGCTCATCGCCATCAAGCTGCTCCACACAGCGGTGTGGCTCTTCATGAACGTGGCGATCTTCTACCTGCTCTACGCAGTGATCACCGATCGCATCGACCGCTGGGCCTGGATCGCCTTGGCTGTGATCGGACTGGAATGCCTGGTGCTGTTGTTATTCAAGATGGCCTGCCCGCTCACGCTGGTGGCACGCCGCTATTCCAGTTCCACCATGGCCAACTTCGACATCTACCTGCCCGAGTGGCTGGCGCGGCACAACAAGCTGATATACGGGCTGCTTCTTACCGGAATTCTCGCCGGTCTGGTTTGGCGCTTGATATGATGGTCGTACCCTGAACGGAAACATCTTTCTGTAACTGCCGTACGAAGTTCATGTCCATGCATTTTCACCATGATCCGTTCCAATATGTCACCACGCCAAGTGGCTGCCTGCGCCCGCAAGGAAGTAGGTCAGGTGCTACAGCATGCGGTGTTGGAACATCAGGACTTTGCGGAGCGCTGTCCGCCGAAGTGCGATAAACGGATCATTAGTATTTGCGGCCGGACCACATCTGCCCGGGGACTGGAGTGGATCTATGTGATGACGGCTACCCAGGGTCGTATCACCGTTTACCCACTGCTCTGGTGGGCCACCACCAGGGGCAATTGCGCCATGCAGTTGGATGCCTTGGGTCCGGCGTCGTACTTCCAAGAGCATGTCATGGCCCGCTACATCCAGCGTTACCTCCGCGAAGGCGACCTCTATCATGCCCTCAAGCGGTTCCACTCCTTCAACTACGCCAAGGCCTGCCAGCCCAACATCTATAAGGGCGACAGGGAGAACTATGTGGCGGTGATCGACGATGGATATGTGGCTGGTGAGTTGCGTAGGAAAGAGTCCGTGGTCCACTTCCGGACGTTCTACGACAAGTGCAGAGGGGAGAAACGGTTCGGCCACCTGCGCCCCGCTGGTGCATGGCAGCACCTTATGTTGAACGTGGAGTTCGACCACAATGGTCGGCGCAATACTCCTCACCATGCATGGGGGCGAGGTTATCAGGTCCAACCGGTTCCTGCACGTTTGGCAGCGTAACGCGCGCTTCATCCACCGCCACCCCATCCCGTCGACACGCCATCAATGCTCACCGTGTTCTTCTGTTTGCGATAAGCGTCCAGTTCCTCGGGGCTCTTGTGCGTGGCCCATGCGGTCAGTTGGGTGCGCTCACCTATGTGTTCGTACAGTGGCACGCCGAATCCACAGGAGGTCTGCATGCTCTCGATCTCCCCGATGATCAATTGGCGCTCGCCAGGCATCGGTGGCCCAAATTGCGGACGTAGTTCGTTCCACTCCGCGTGGTGTGGCTGCACCGAGCGCCCGTGTGCGTAGAGTCGCAGGATCAAGGGTGCTCCTTCGAAAGCGCAGAATAGGAAGGTGATGCGGCCGTTCTCCAGCAAGTGCGCGGCCGTCTCGTTGCCGCTGCCGGTGAGGTCCAGATAGCCCACGCGCGAAGGGTCCAGAATGCGAAAGGTATCAAGGCCTTTCGGCGAGAGGTTCACGCGGCCCGTGGCAGGAGCAGTGGCCGTGAAGAAGAGGTGTTGCTTGCGAATGAATTCCGAGAGGCGCTCGTCCAGGGCGGGCAGGAACTTGGGCATGTGCGAAGGTAGAAGTGCGCAGAAGGTGAGCGCTGCCAGCAGGATCAGGTGCGCGCATTAGTGGTCATAACTGATCACCCGGCTCACCTTCCATCCGGTGCTTTCCTTGCGCCATATCATGATGTTCTTGAAGGTACCGCAGTCGTCAGCGCCATTCTCCACATGGCAGAAGCGGTGCTGGCACACTTCCAACGCACCGTGGTCGCCCAAGGGATGCACCTCCAATGTGCCTGGCACAAGATCACGTCGAAGTCCGGTAGCCCGGTTGCGTTCGAACAAGTCGCGGAAGTCAGCCATGGTGCTATCGAAACCCGTGAAGCCGCCCTTGTCGTGATAGAACTCCAGGTCGTTGGTGAAGAAGGTGGCCAGTCCTTCGGCATCGTGGGCGTTGAAGGCGGCGAACAGGGCGCTGTCGAGGGCGGCGACGGTGGCGGCGATTTCTGTTGATGCGGTGGAAGTGACCCGCGCTGCGGGTACCGCATTGCCGTCCGGTGCTGCGCACGAGGCCATGAGCATCAACGAGCAGATCGTAGTGCGACCCATTTGCGGAAGGTTGGAGGTCATCTTGGTTGGTTCATGAAAGGCAGTGCGATGATCCAGCATTATACTCCGACCACCTCCATCACCACCTTGCCCGTGTGTCCGCCTTCGCCGAAGTAGCGGACCAGGCGCGGCGCGTCCTCCAGCGCATAGGGCCCGTCGATCACCGGCTTTAGGGTGCCGTTGCTGATCAACGACGCAAGCGCGTCCTGGTTCTTGTTCGACTTCAGGTCCACGATGTGCATGCTACGCCGACCGAACAAGCGCGCGAAGAGCACTGCGATCAAGCGACCAGGATCGCCGCCCACGGTGACGTAACGGCCATTGGGTGCCAGCGCCCGTGCCAACTCGCGTGGTGAGCGTTTCGTCTTCATGTCCACGATCAGGTCGAAGCGCTCGCCGAGTTGGGTGAAGTCCTGTTGCTTGTAGTCGATCACGCGGTCGAAACCCAGGGCCGTCATGGCGTTCAGTTTTTCGCCCGTATCCACACCCCAGACGGTGCAGCCCTGCTGTTTGGCGAGTTGCAGCGCGAAGGTGCCCACGCCGCCGCCCGCGCCATTGAGCAACACCCTTTCGCCATCCTTCAGCTTGCCGATCTCCACCACGGCCTGGTAGGCCAGCTCCAGCGCGTGCGGTATGGCAGCGGCCTCCACGAACGAAAGTCCGGCTGGTATCCGACGCAACGCACTTTCCGGCACGGCCACGAACCCCGCGAAGGTGCCCAGGCCACCGTTGGAGGTATCGCCGTAGACCTTGTCACCCACGCGCCATTGCGTGGCATTGGGGCCGAGTGCCTCCACCACGCCCGCCAGCTCCATGCCCGGTATGGGTCGCCTTGGACGGAAGAGGCCGAAGAAGAGGCGGTAGATCCGTGGCCTTCCCAACACCATGCTCCAGTCGTAGTCGTTCACCGGGGTGGCATGCACGCGCACCAGTACCTGCCGGTCCTTCGGCACCGGCACGGGTACATCGCGCAGTTGCAGTTGCTCGGGCGGCCCGTAACGTTCGCAGACGATGGCTTTCATTCTGCGAAGGAAGCGGGGCGGGGGCGATGGTGGAAGCGGGAACTGTTGGACGGTTGTTGGGCGGGAGGGGCGGGGGCATGACGGCAGGGTCATTGCTGTGCGATGCATCGAAGATATAACCCCCCGAGGTTATATTTACAATATATAACCCATGAAGGTTATAATGCGTTGAAATAACCTTGAATGGTTATCGTTGCTAAATTCGACCCGAATGGCACGGAACATCAAAGTCGTAGCTGTGATCACAGGTGATGTGGTGCGGAGCACCGCAGTGGCTGAACGCGCCAAGTTGACCAGGGTGTTGAAGAAGACCCTGGCAACAATGGACACCGATGTGTTCGAGGTGATCCGGCCTTTCGAGATCTACAGGGGTGACAGTTTTCAGGGTGTGGTCGCACCGGGTGAAGCCCTGGCCGTGGCACTGTCCCTTCGTGCCAGACTTAGACAATGGGAGAGCGTTAAGCCCATTGGCCGGACCGTGGCCAAGAGGGTGACCAAGGCGCCTACGTCGATCCTGATGAACGACCTGCCTGATGCGCGTATCGCCATCGGGATAGGTACCGTGTCATACCGGTCCGGCAAGGTGGTGGAGTCCGATGGCGAGGCGTTCCGCAACTCCGGCCTTGCGCTGGATCAACTCGGGGTAACGGGTGGCAGGCTTGTGCTCTCCACGCCTTGGGACGAGGTGAACGCTGAGTTCGGCACGTCCATGCAACTACTGGATGCACTGGTGGGTAAATGGTCATCGGCATCAGCACAGGCCATGTTCCTGTATCTCACCAAAGGAGCCACGCAGTCGGAGATCTCGCGCTCGCTGGGTATTTCGCAACCCGCTGTCCATAAGCGACTATCGGGCGCCGATCATACTGTTGTGCAGGCCATGCTCGATCGATACGAGGTGGTCGTAGCAGCAAAACTGAAGCGCTGATGCCCGGCCTGGATATGCTTCTCCGCTTGCTGATCGCCCACGTCCTGGGCGATTTCGTCCTACAACCGCGTGCATGGGTAAAGGACCGTACCGAAAAGCATTATCGCTCAGGGACCTTGTACTTGCACGCCGCGCTACATGGGGTGTTGGCCATGGTCGCGCTCGGTGGGCCCGATCAATGGATAGCCGCACTGATCGTGGCATTCACACACTTGGGCATCGACCTGCTGAAATCGTACAAGGATCCTGGGAGTGCCAAATGGTTCGTCATAGACCAAGGCTTGCATGTGCTCGTACTGGTGGCGCTGTGGGTTTGGCTCAGCGGGTATGCGCCACTGAACGACCTGCAATATGCCTGGTACGATGAACGAACGCTGATGCTGTTGCTGGCGACCATTGTGCTCACCAAGCCAGTGGGCATCCTGATCGCCGTGTTCACCAGCCGTTGGTCCGTGCAACTGAAAGGGAAGGGAGACAACCTGCCGGATGCGGGCATGTGGATCGGCATCATCGAGCGGCTATTGATCTTGACCTTCGTACTTGTTGGCGTGGTGGAAGCAGTAGGCTTTCTGCTCGCCGCAAAGAGCGTATTCCGCTTTGGTGACCTGAAGGACGACCACGATCGCAAGCGTACCGAGTACGTCCTCATCGGCACCTTGCTGAGCTTTGGTATCGCGATCGGTGTTGGGCTTTTGGCGAGAAGCGTTGTTGCGTGAGGGATGGAAGCGGCAGCCTGCCGCCGACGAAGCGCCGGTGTGGCGCGAGCGAGGAGGCGACCGGAGGAAGCTACCGGAGCCGCTGCCACACCCGCTGAGGCAAGGCAGCTACAGCGAACAGCCCGACTTCGCCCTCCTCCGTCGGGCTACGTCGGGCGAAGCCCAAGGAAGAGTTTCATGAAGGGCGAAGGCACGCCCCGGAAAGAAATGTGATGTGTGAAGTGTTAGGTGTGATCTGTGAAGGAGGCTACCTCACAACTCACAGATCCGCATTCACACCTCACACCTCCCTGCTAACTTCGCGGTCCTGTAGCAAAGACAAGACATGTTCGAGAACCTCAACGACAAATTAGAGCGCGCCTTCAAAGTCCTGAAAGGCCAGGGCCAGATCACGGAGATCAACGTGGCGGAGACCATGAAGGAGGTGCGCCGCGCCCTGCTGGACGCCGACGTGAACTTCAAGACGGCCAAAGATTTCACCGATCGGGTGAAAGCGAAGGCCCTGGGCGCCAATGTGCTGACAGCAGTGAGCCCCGGCCAGGTGCTGGTGAAGATCGCGCACGATGAGCTGGCCGAGCTGATGGGCGGCCGCAATGCGGGCATCAACCTGGGCGGCAACCCCACGGTGATCCTGATGAGCGGCCTGCAGGGCTCGGGTAAGACCACGTTCAGCGGCAAGCTGAGCGCCTACCTGCGCAAGAAGGGCAAGAAACCGCTTCTGGTGGCCTGCGACGTGTACCGCCCGGCCGCCATAGACCAGCTGGAAACGTTGGGCAAGCAGCTGGATGTGACGGTGTTCAGCGACCGGGAGAACAAGGACCCGGTGAGCATCGCGAAGAAGGGCGTGGAGTACGCGAAGACGCACGGCTTCACGGCGGTGATCATCGATACCGCCGGCCGCCTGGCGATCGATGAGGCAATGATGGACGAGATCGCCCGCGTGAAGAAGGCGATACAGCCGCAGGAGACGCTCTTCGTGGTGGACGCCATGACCGGCCAGGACGCGGTGAACACTGCCAAGACCTTCAACGAGCGGCTGGACATTGACGGCGTGGTGCTGACGAAGCTGGACGGCGACACGCGCGGTGGTGCGGCGCTGAGCATCCGCAGTGTGGTGGACAAGCCGATCAAGTTCATCGGCACGGGCGAGAAGATGGAGGCGCTGGACGAGTTCCACCCCGACCGCATGGCCGGCCGGATCCTGGGGATGGGTGACGTGGTGAGCCTGGTGGAGCGCGCGCAGGAGCAGTTCGACGAGAAGGCGGCGCGCGAGCTGAACAAGAAGATCGCGAAGGACCAGTTCGGCTTCGATGATTTCCTGGACCAGATCCAGCAGATCAAGAAGATGGGCAACATGAAGGACCTGATGGGCATGATCCCCGGCGTGGGCAAGGCGATGAAGAACCTGGACATCCCGGACGATGCCTTCAAGCACATCGA
>JBGTES010000006.1:0-85826 GCA_041747675.1 Flavobacteriales bacterium | reverse complement strand
TTCGTGCTGTTAACATTGTTGTTTTCCATGGTCTGTGTTTTTCGTGAGGTGTTTCCGTTGGTGAGTCGTAAAAGTCGCAAAATGTTCTTTACGGAGTAGAGTGTTTGTTTTGAGTTGCCGCTAACGTTTCGCAGCTAAACGCCGGCAGGTATTCCGGTACCAGCCTCGAAGCTCCGATCATTCAAGTTTACAACTTCTCTTTCGATCGAAGAACTGAGGGCCTGCTGGCGTTTAGGTGCTGTTGGCGGTAGTTTTTTTCATATTACTAAACCACGTTGGAAATAGGTTATAATTATGAATAGGGAATACAAGCTTATAAAAACAGTCTGAATAATCATCCAATCGCGTGCTGAAGTACGATTCAATTTTTTATCATCAGTAATAACAGCCCGATTTATACCAATACAAGGTATACATGGTAATATGATCCATAGCATTTTATTCAGGAACGTATAAGCAAAACTACCTCCACCCGCTCCAAAAAAAAGCATGGAAATCAATGGATACGACCAAAAGAAAACACAGCTAAACGCCAGTTCCATGGCTACAACTAGTATCACTTTAATCCATGAAAGAAGAACTGTGGCACTGGTCAGCATTTTAGCTTCTTGAAATTACCGCCAACGGTCGAGGCTTGCCGCTGCGCGGTGCAATTTGCGTTGCGGCAAGCCGATGTTAGCCCACGTGTTCATTTTTCTCTCTTCCCTGTCGTTCAACCAACACATCATCTTCCTTACTTCAACCAACAACACTCGCTCATGAAACCCTGGACAGTACCTTGTACCAATTGGACCAAGTCGAACATCGAGGTCCTCCGCTTCTCTGTCGAGCAAGCACAAGTCCGCCACAAGTACACATGCGACCTTGCTGAACGCATCTCACAACGTGGCTTTGTCCTCATCGCCACCATAGTCCCTGTAGTCGGGCTTTTTCTGTGGCTTCTATTCAGTACCGTTGTGTCGGGCGAGGAGAGGATTGGTCTCGCCGGCATATGGACCTTGCTCATTTTCGGCACTCCAGTACTGGCCATACTATTAGGTACTGTCTGGTTGATATTTCCAAGGCATCGTGCCGCCGAAGGCCGTGTTCCGAGTGACATGCTCAAATCGGACTTTGTTGAACCAGGAAAGCTGCCGGATGAGCATCTGTTACGGGCCCTGCTCCTGAACGAGCTGAAGCACTTGGAAGCCTCTATTCTGCTGAACTCAACTTCCAATGCCAGCAGGCTTATCCTGTTCCGATGGCTCCTGAGTTCATCGGTATTCTGGTTCATTGGCACATTGATCAGTCTATGGTTCCTTGCATTCAGCGCATAACAGGCCTAATGTCGGTGGTATCCGGCGTTGGGTCGTTTGGGTCATTGGATGGCAGTTCAGGAGGTTCGGTTTGGTCCTCCTTATCCCTAGGGTCGAGAATTGTACTGGTCATGACGAATGTGTTGGTTATGGTCATGTGGGCTAACGATTTGCAGATTGGCGGTCGTTTTAATGCCGCCAATGTGCTGTTAGCAGATGTAATTTATCCCTTTCGAGCGTGGGATGCTCACAACATAAAAAATAAAAACAATGTTACAATTAACGAAAAACTTACAATTAACAAGCATTGATGAAAACAATGTTCAAGGTGACAAATTATTAGCAGTAGTTTGCTATTTCACATTCTTTGGCGAGGAAGGAATCGCTTACATTTCAACCAATAAATTAGATGGTGATTATCCATCTTATGGTATGACTGAAATTTCATCGGAGTTAAGCGATTCATTCAATGACTTACTTGAAGATGATGACAACTGGCAAAAGATAGTTGCTAAAGTGAAAGAGTATATCATAGAATGGGAATTGCAAAATGCCGATTAGAACGGTGCGGTGGCAGGGATAAATTATTTCTGCTAACTACTTTATTACCCAAGATCTTTGGTAATATCGGATCTGTCACGGGGTGTTCGCAGGTCAGTAAAGTGCCTGTTCATCAGCTGGTAAGATGCCGCGCTTGTGTGGCGATCTTGGTTAATCTATCTGGCCTCGGGCATGGCTTACAGGTTGTCCAGTGGGCTGGTGATCCGGCCCAGGGCGCGGGTGGTCACATGGGTATAGATCTCGGTGGTCTTCACGCTTCTGTGGCCCAACAGTTCCCCAATGTAGCGAATGTCCGTGCCATGTTCCAACAGGTGCGTGGCGAAGCTGTGGCGCAGGCTGTGCAGGGTAAGCTTGCGCTTGATGCCCGCCTTGGCCACTGCCGCGCGGAACACCTGCCGCAGGCTTTCCGGGGTGTAGGGCCCGCCGTCCTGCCCTTCGAAAAGCAGTCGTTTGGGTTTCCATTCCAGCAGGTAGGCATCAACCGCTTCCAGGGCTTTGGGCGATAGCAGGGTATAACGGTCCTTCGCTCCCTTGCCCTGTTCCACCCGCAGCAACATGCGGTCCCTTTCCAGGTGGTGCGGCCGAAGGGAAAGCAGCTCGCCGCTGCGCAGGCCTGCGGAGTACACCAGCAGGAGCATGGCGCGGTGTTTCACGTTCATGGGTGCGTTCAGCAGCATCTTCACCTCGGCCTCGCTCATCACGTTGGGCAGTCGCTTTTCACCCTTGGGCCGGTCCACCGGGAAGGTGCGCCGCCCGCCTCCCAGCACCTTCTCGAAGTGGAACTTGATGGCGTTGACCGCGAGCGACCGATGGCTGGTGCTCTTGCCCCTGGCGGCCAGGTGGTCCATATAGGCATGGATGTCCGCAAGGTCCAAGGCCTCCAAAGGCCGCCCGGCATGGAAGGCCATGAACTGGCGTAGATGGTTGGTGTAGACCTTGATCGTGTTCCCGCTGTACTGCCTGCGCTGGAGTTTGCCCAGAAAGGCGGCGGGCACCTCGGGCATTGCCTGCTGCTCCACGGGGGGCTTTTCCTTCCGGGGCGTGCGCTTCAGCGCGCTGTAGTCCACCCAGGCCTTGCCCTTGTATGCCGCGAATACGGTCTTGAGCGTGTCGCTGCCATTGGGCAGATGCCACACTTTCCGTTGGTTGCTCCAGCGCGCACCCAGCGCCCTGGCCACAGCGATCAATTCCGTGTCATAAGGAAAGCGCAAAGCGATGCGCCGTTCCTTTTCATGTACAATGGCCTCCAGGACCACCGTTCGTTCACGTTTGCCGGTTTCCATGTCGATCGTGGAGCGACAAAATACGGATCGCTGCGGAAAACAGCATCGCGCGGGTTCACCAGGGTGAAGCACACGATGGCGCGCACCTACTCCATCACGATCACCTCCGGTCCGCTCACCTTGTGGATGTGGCAGCAGTCATGCCGGATGCGGAATTCCGCCTGGGCTGTGATGCTGCCATCGCGGTAGCCATCGAAGCGGAAGTCGCGGCCCCCGGTGTCGGTGTTCGAAATGTGGTGGTCCGAAAGCACCGTATAGTAGCCACCGCCCGGGAAGGGATCGGGGCCGGGCGTCCGCAGTACCACGGTCCCTTTGGCGATGTCAATGGTGTGGGTGCTGTCCAGCGCCACGGCCGCGCCAGCACTGTCGGTCACCTGCACACTTACGGCGCGGAACTCCAGGGTACAGATAAGATCGGCGGGGCATGCGCCATCCTTGTCGTAGCGGCAGGCGCTGAGGACAGCGATCGCCAGCAGGATGATGAGGAGATCTACGCTACGCATGGCAGCTACCATTTGAGCACACGGTGCGTGTCGCGCCCGGCGTTGCTGAACAGTTCCACCAGATAGGTGCCGGCAGGAAGGTGGGCCAGGTCCAGTGCGTTCACATTACCGATGCGCTCCCAGACGGTGCGCCCCAGCATGTCGAGCACAACGATTCCGGTGATCTGTCCCTCCAGTGTGGGCATGTACAGCAGGCCGGTGGTGGGGTTGGGGTAGGGTGCGATGGTGCCGCTCATGTCCACCTGGGCGATGTCCGTGCTCAGGTCGCCGTAGGTGAGGTCCAGCACGGGCGCCAGCTCGGGATCATTGGCACCGGTGAAGGTGAGCAGGCCATTGGGCGCACCCGGGGCCTGGAGGATGAACTGGACGATGTTGCCGTTGGTGATATGTGGCAGCAGGCTCTGCGGCAGTTCCAGGCGGGTCCAGTGGCCGTTCCCGCTGTTGCTGCCGAAGCGGCAGGGGGCGGCGCTGGCATCGGCCGTGGCCCAGTAGTCCACCGCCTCCACTTCCGCCGAGCCGCCGAAATGGCCGCTCTTCACCTTCACGTTCAGTGTCACCGACAAGGGGTCGGCACCGCTGAGCGACTCGCGGCGCAGGAAGATGCTGGCGCCTTCCAGCGTATGCCCCAGCGCATCGCCCAGGGGGAAGGTGAAGAGCGTGGCGAAGTGTTCGCCATTCTGCGTACCCACCGTGTATTGCGGCGATACCGTGCCGGTGTTGCTCACCGATCCGCCCACCGAGCCGGGCAGCGCCACGGACACATGGTCGTTCATCAGGAACTTGTGGTAGAACTTCCGCAGTTGGTGGTCCACCATGTCGCGGTAGCCGCTGGCCGAAAGGTGGAAGCAGTCGCGCGTGAGGCCGTAGTTGCGCATGCTGTTCTTCGGCGAGGGATAGTCGATGAAGCCATGCGGCAGCGGCGCGGCGAAGGGTGGGTAGCTGCCCCCCGGCGCCACACCCAGCGGCGTGTTCTGCCCGAAGGTGTGCTGCATCAGCCCGGTGGCGTCCACGTAGTCCACCCGCGGATCCGTGGCGCAGTAGGCCAGCACCTCGGCGCTGAATTCATTGAGGATGACATTGAGTTGCTCAAAGGTGGGGAAGCCCATGCCTGCCCAGAGATCATAAAAGGGATGCAGGGTCTGAAGGATACCGAGGTCCTCGATCACCTCCTGGAAGTTGGGGTAGGTGTAGCCGCTCCAGAGGATGTGGATGTCCGGCCGCATGTCCTTGATCAGCTCGATCACCGTGAGCAGGCGGCCATAGACAACGGCTTTGAGCGAATCGGTCTGCGCCTGGGTGAAGTCCACATGCCAGTCGCCCAGCACATCGTTGCCGCCCAGGCTAAGGTGTACCACGCGCAGGCCGGGATCGGCATCCAGCCGCGCCTGTATCTCGGCCAGTTTGCCGGGCTGGAGGAAGTCCACCGTTTCGGCGCCGTTCTCGGCCAGGGTCAGGTTGGTGTAATAGCGGTAGTTGCTGTGGCCCCACTTATTCAGCACCTCGTTGAGGGTCTGGTCCACACCCATGAAGAAGGCCCAGCTGTCGCCCACCAGCAACACACGGTCCTGTGCGGTCTCCACGCATTGCGAACGTGCGGTGCCGCACAGCAGGAGCGCAGAAAGGAGAACGGCGGAAGGGCGCATGGTGGTCCGGCTGGAGGGGAGGTCCAAGGTATCCTTTGCGGACCCTTTTCTCAAATCGCTCAGAAGGTGTCCACGTCGCCGCCGGTGAAAAGGAAGCGGTCGTCCGCCTGGATGATCGTGTCGCCCAGTGCTTTCATGATGAGGCCACCGGAGAACGAGTGGCTGTCCGCAGGAACATCTGTGAGCAGTGGAGCGATGATGCGGTCCCTGGTGGTGGTGAGTTCCAGCACGTCCACGCCATGGCTCCGGCACAGGGCAATGAGGTCCCCGAGCAGGCGTGCATGATCCGTTCCGAAGAGATCACCGATGCGCGCGGTGTTGCCCTGCACGGCCAGCCAGGCATGTCCGGAAGGAAGGCGTACCACGCGGGAGCCAAGCGCGCATTTGTAGCGCAGGAATGCCACGCTGCGCACACCCTGCCATCCCGCGTGCGGTGCCGCGAGCGAATGTTCCAGGTCCACTGCGCCCAGGTCATCCGCACCCAGGGTTTGCGCGTCCCATTGGGTGGCCATCTGGCTCCTGAACTTTTTAGCGGAAAGCTTCCGGTTGATCCGCATCGCGATGGGCACACGGGTCAACCAGCGGTGGATCGTCAGGTCCGCCAGGTGCTTCCAGCCCATGTCCACCAGGCCGATGAAGCTGCCACGTTGGTGCTGCGCGAAACCGAAAAGCGCCTGGATGCCCTGTGCATGGCAGGCCTGCTCGGTGGCGGTGGCCAGGGCACGGAAGAGGCCCGTCCGGCGTGCTTCGGGAAGGGTCGCCGCATCACCGGCCTGCGCGGCGAGCAAGGTCGTTCCACCCTTCCGGAGCAGTTGGGGATAGACGCCATAGAAGGCCACCGGCTTCCCGTCGGCACCATGGGCGATGTGGGCGATCATCTCCCGCCCGCTGTACGCCGTGGACCATTTCCGCCGGAAGTATTCCGCATCGGCGGGCCTGCCATAGGCACTCTGGAACACCTCGCGGAAGGTTTCCAGATCGGCGGGGCTGCCTGGACGGATATCGTACGCTGCGTGCTTCATCGCTTCGCAGGGGGTCGTGCAATGAGCAACTGCCGGCATTGCGTGGCGATATCAAAGTGACCGCTGAGGTTGTTGCGCGGCAGCATCGGCTCGAACCCACCACGCAACTCCCCATCCATGATCCGTCCCTTGTCGTAGGTGTGCATCACACGGTGTCCAGCGTCCCGGGCCAGCGTCGCCACGCGGGGATCCCAATGACCATAGGGATAGGCGAGGGAGACCGGGGGGCGGCCGGTGATGGTCACAAGGTCCTGCCAGGCCTGGCGCAGGGATCCCGCGATCTCTTCATCGCTGTACATGGGCAGTGAAAGATGGCGGTGCGTATGCGATCCGATGCTGACCCCGGAGGCCTGAGCGAAGACGCGCAGTTCGTCCGCCGTCATGGGCCGGTCCTGGTCGCCCACCGGATCGAGGGCCTGGGCACCGAACTCCGCAGCGATCTGGCGTTCCTGTTCCTCATGCCGCAGGGTCTTCAATTCGCGGATGCGGCGCATGATCAGCGCATGGACCACGTTCCGGGCGCTCATCTCGCGGTACACCGCATCCCACCAGAAAGCGCGCTGCTCCTTCACGTGGTCCGTGCTGATGTGGAAGGTGGCCTTGGCACGGTACTTCGCCAGCACATCCAGGGCCAGCAGGTTGTTGCGGTAGCCGTCATCGAAGGTGATCAGCACGTGGACCCGGCCGGTATCGAGCTGGCCCTGCAACAGATCATCCGGACCGATGAAGGCCATGCCACGCCGGTGGTGCCAGCGCAGGAACGCATCGAACTGCGCAACGGTGATGCCTTCGTTCACCGTGCCATGCGCGGGCACCACATCGGCACGCGAGGGGTACAGCTTGTGCAGCAGCCAGGGCAGCACCAGCGGCCGCTCGCGGAAGACCTTCGCGTGGATCTCGGTGGCCCAATGGCCGATGCTGCGCAGCAGTTGCATGGTGCGGCTTACTTGTAGAAACCCTTCGCGTAGGCGTGGAACTCCGGCCCGCCGAGGACGATGCGCCGCCATACGCCGCGCAGGAAACCCGAGCCGTAGCCGGACAACTGCACATGCCCGGCCGCCAGTGCCAGCATGCCCACGTGGAGGCTGCGCGTACGGACCGTGGCATCCAGGAAGAGCGTCGTGGCGTAGATCGCATTGGGCAGCAGCCACCAGGGTGAATGGAAGACCGCCAACAGTAGCATCGCCAGCGTGCCCAGCGTGAACAGCGCGGGCAGTGCATGCACGGCCTTCAGCGAACCGGGGTGCCGCTTGTGCAGGTTGATCCGTGCGATGCCTGAGTTGTGTACCTGTTTGAAGAACTTCCCCAGGTCTACACGGCGGCGGTGGTAGACAAAGGCATCCGGGTAGAGGGCCGTACGCAGGCCCGCACGCATCAGGCGGATGCTCAGGTCGATGTCCTCGCCGAAACGCATGGGTGCGAAGCCCTGCAGCTGGCTGAAGGCCGCGCGTGTGAGGCCCATGTTGAAGCTGCGTGGGTGGAACCGTTCCATGCTGCGTCGTCCGCCACGGATGCCGCCGGTGGTGAGGAAGGATGTCATCGCATGGTCGATGGCTTTTTGCAGCGGGGTGGAGGCATCGTCGGCACGGTCCGGGCCACCAAAGGCGTCGGCGGGATCGGCCGCGATGGAAGCCCGCACCGCCGCCAGGTAGCCGGGTGGCAGCACACAGTCCGAATCGAGGAAGAGCACATGGCTGCCGCTGCTCTTATCGAAGCCCTCGTTGCGACTGGGGCCGGGGCCGCTGTTGGGCTTCACGTGGTAGATCAGCGGCAGGCGATCGCGATAGCGCGCGACCACCGCATCGGCGGGGCGTTGCGAGCCGTCCTCCACGATGATCACCTCGTGCGGCGCCTCGCTCTGTGCGCACAGGCTCGCCAGCAATTCGTCCACCTCGTCGGGCCGGTCATACACAGGCACCACAATGGACAGGGTGATGGGGGCGGGGGCCGTCATGCGCTGCGCGAAGCTATGTGCCGTGGTGGGAGCGGCTACCTTCGTAGCCACGCTCCGCACCATGCCCGGCAACACTTTCGGCCAGTTGTTCCGCCTCACCACCTTCGGCGAGAGCCATGGTGCCGGTATCGGGGGCATCATCGATGGCTGCCCGGCCGGCCTGGAGTTGGACCTTGGCGCGATACAGGGCGAACTGGATCGCCGCAGGCCGGGCAGCACACCGCTGGGCACTTCGCGCGACGAGACGGATCTGGTGGAATACCTCAGTGGTATTCTGGTCGTGCCACATCCTTCAGCCCCTTCCGTGCAACCGGGTGCCGAATTGGAGGAACAGGTCCATGAGGAGGTGGTGATGACCCTGGGAACGCCCATCGCTTTCCTGATCCGCAACAGGGACGCGCGCTCGCGCGATTACGACCAGTTGCAGCATGTGTACAGACCGGGCCATGCGGACCGCACCTGGGAACAGAAGTATGGCATTCGCGACCACCGGGGCGGGGGGCGCAGCAGTGCGCGCGAAACCGCCAGCCGCGTGGTGGGCGGTGCCATCGCCCGTCAACTCTTGTTGCGCGATGGGATCCAGGTGAACGCCTTCGTGAGCGCAGTGGGCGAGGTGGTCCTCGAACGGGAACACCACGACATGGATCTGACCGAACTGTGGAACGACCCGGTCCGCTGCCCGCACAAGGCGACCTCAAAGCGCATGGCCGCACGGATAGAAGCAGCACGCGACGCAGGCGATTCGGTGGGCGGGGTGGTAAGCTGCATGGTGCGCGGTCTGCCGGCCGGCTTGGGCGAACCGGTGTTCGACAAGCTGGACGCCGAACTCGCCAGGGCCATGCTTTCCATCAATGCCACCAAGGGTTTCCAGATCGGCAGCGGCTTCCGGGCTGCCACGATGCGCGGCTCCGAACACAACGACCCGATCAGCAACGAGACCGCAGGTGGAACGAATAGCGGAGGCACGCTCGGCGGTATCAGCACCGGTGGCGAACTGCATTTCGATGTGGCTTTCAAGCCCCCGGCCACCATTGCCAAGGCCCAGCGCACCATGAACACCAGTGGCGAGGAAGTGACCCTGGAAGCCAAGGGTCGCCACGACCCCTGCGTGGTGCCGCGCGCCGTGCCCATCGTTGAGGCCATGGCCTGTCTGGTGCTGGCGGATCACCTGTTGAGGCAACGGGTGGCGCGTGTGTGAACGCACCGCGCGGCATTTTCATCATCTGATCATCTGACCTGGCTACAACGAGCGGATCTCCATCACCTCCTTCAAGCGTTCGAAGCCACCATCTGCCGTCAGCAGCGGGATATTCAGATGAAGCGCCGTGGCAGCGATCAGCGCATCTGCCAGCTTTGATCCATGCTGCCTGCGCAATTGACTTGCTATCCGCTTGATGGAGGGATTCACATCACTGATCCGGTAATTCATCAAGGCGACCTGAATGCCGCTCAGGTCGTTTTGCGTCAGGGTGGCCTTGCTCTGAAGCTCGATCTCGGTCACGAATGAGATGTGTACTTCCACGTCTTGCAGGGCTTTCGTTGCATCGGCACGTCCGCCCAAGTGGTACACCAATACATTGGTATCGACCAACAGCCGTTCAACGGTCATCGCGCCAGGCTTGCATTTCTTCCGCAGTGATATTGGCGAAGGCGGCCACTGTACCGGCGAACTTCCGGGCATCATAAGGCTGGCTGAAACCCTTCTCCCTTTTCGCCACGAGCGCTTTTCGGCGAATGGCGGGCTTCTTATTCCGGCTGGTCTTCGCTTTCGTGGTCGCCATGGCCGAAAGTTAAGGTGAAGCGATCTCAGGGATGTGATCTGAGGCCTTCAAAGACAGAGAGTACAACGACGAATGCGCAACTTGCGCCCTGTAGCGATGTCGACTCTTAAGGGTCGACGCTACAAGATCCGTGGATCGGAATGAAACTACCATTGCATACCAGGATCCTTATCGGCATGGGCGCCGGTGTGGCCTATGCCATCCTCAGCAGCTTCCTCGGTTGGAGCGCGTTCAACCTGCGGTGGATCGATCCCTTCGGCACCATCTTCATCAACCTGCTGAAGCTGATCGCCGTGCCGCTGGTGCTCTTCAGCATCATCACCGGCGTGGCCGGTATGGGCGAAGTGGCCAAACTGGGTCGACTGGGCATACGCACACTGGCACTGTACCTGGGCACCACCGTGATCGCCGTGGGCATCGGTCTGCTGGCCGTGAACGTCATGAGCCCCGGCACTTGGGGCGATGCGGAGAAACGCATCGCCAACCGCGTCAACTACGAGTTGTGGGTGCAGGAGACCGCCCATGTGGACCGTCCATTGGATGGAAAGTGCCTGAGCTGCGAGCCCGCGTATCATGTCTTGCGGGACTCCATCGCCACGGTGCGCGGGAATTCCGAGCCCAACGACTGGGCCCGTGCTGGAGAAATGGTGAAGGACGTGAAGCCCGGTCCGCTGCAGTTCCTGGTGGACATCGTACCCAGCAACATATTCCTCAGCTTCAACGAGACGCTGATGCTGCAGGTGATCTTCTTCGCCATCTTCTTCGGCATCATGCTGCTGATGATACCCGCCGCCAGCGCTGCTCCGGTCAATGCTTTCATGAACGGCTGCAACGACATCTTCATGAAGATGGTGGAGGTGGTGATGATGGCTGCGCCATACTTCGTGTTCGCCCTGATGACGGGCGTGGTGGCACGCATGGCCGGCGATGACCCCGGCGCTGTTCTGGAACTGTTCAAAGGTCTTGCCGGCTATATGCTCTGTGTGGTGGCCGGCCTCGCGCTCATCGTATTCGTGATCTACCCGGCGCTGATGACCGCCATGATGCGCCGCAACGTGTTCCGCCGCTTTTTGCGCGCCATGAGTCCCGCACAGTTGCTCGCCTTCAGCACCAGCAGCAGTGCGGCCACGCTGCCGGCCACCATCAAGTGTGTGGAGGAGAACATCGGCGTAAGCAAGAGCACTGCGAGCTTCGTGCTGCCCATCGGCGCCACGGTGAACATGGACGGCACCAGCTTGATGCAGGCCGTGGCCGTGGTGTTCCTCGCGCAATTGCACATGGTGGACCTCACCATGGGCCAGCAACTCACCATCGTGCTCACCGCCACACTGGCCAGCATCGGCGCGGCCGCCGTGCCCAGCGCCGGGCTGATGATGCTGGTGGTGGTGCTTTCCTCCCTTGGCCTGGATCCCGCCTGGGTGGCCATTGTCTTCACCGTGGATCGTCCGCTCGACATGTTCCGCACCGTGGTGAACATTACCGGTGATGCCACTGTGTGCAGTGTGGTGGCCCATTCGCAGGGCGAAAAGCTGTTCCCGGAGGAGGGAAGTGCCATAGGTGCATGATCTTTGTGTCTTTAGTAACAAGTTGTCAGTTGTCCGTTGTCGGTTGTCCGGCTTGGCGGACCATGGACCCACGCTACACCCAGATCATTCACTGCGGCCCACTGACAACCGACAACTGACAACTGACAACAGACAACCACCCCCATCATGGCCAAGTGGACCAAACGCATCCTCCTCACCCTCGGTATTCTCATCGTACTGATACTCGCAGTAGCGATCATCCTCCCCATCATTTACAAGGATAAGATCGAGGCGGCGGTGAAGGCCGAGGTGAACAAGAACGTCAACGCTGAAGTGGAATGGGGCGCGTGGAGCATCAGCCTGTTGCGGAACTTCCCCAACCTCAGCCTGGAGGCGCACGACATCCGCGTAAGCAACAAGGCGCCCTTCGAGGGCGTGGACCTGGCTCGCATCGGCACGCTCAGCGCCACGGTCAATTTCTGGAGCCTCTTCGGGGACAAGATCACGATCAAGCGCCTGGGGTTGATCGAACCGTACATCCACGTGAAAGTGCTGGCCGATGGCCGCGCCAACTACGATATCGCCATTACGGACAGCCTCGCGGTGGAGGATCCTGCGGATACCGCGGCAACGGCCTTCGACATCGGCCTCACCGAGTACTGGATCGAACGCGGCCACCTGATCTATGACGATGTGCCGCTTACGATGTACATGGAGCTTGCCGGGCTGGAACATCGTGGCAGCGGCGACTTCAACCAGGACGTCTTCACGCTCAAGACCACCACCACCAGTGAGGCGGTGGACGTGGTGTTCGACGGGATCAGGTACCTGAAGCGCGCCAGGGCCGACATCAAGGCCGACATCGGCATGGACCTGCCCAACATGAAGTTCACCTTCAGTGAGAACGAGGTGGCGGTGAACCAGCTCGTACTCGGTTTCGACGGCTGGCTGGCAATGCCTGCGGAGGACATCGACATGGACATCACCTGGAACGCGAAGAAGACCGACTTCGGCACGCTGCTCTCCCTGGTGCCTGCGGAATTCACCAGTGATCTCAGCGGTGTCACCATGAGCGGCAAGGCCGGATTCAGCGGTTTTGTAAAAGGCACCTACAACGAGAAGAACATGCCTGGCTTCGGCCTGGTGGTGGATGTGGACAACGGCCGCTTCCAATACCCGGACCTGCCCGCCGCCGTGGAGAACGTCTTCGTGGATCTGAAGCTGAACAGTCCCGGCGGTGCCGACATGGATGGGTTGGTAGTGGATCTCAAGCGTTTCTCCATGAGCATGGCTGGCAACCCGGTGGAGGCCCGCATGTACATGACCACACCGATCAGCGACCCGAACATCGATGCCGAGTTGAAAGCCAACGTGGATCTGGCCAGCGTGACCAAGGTGGTGCCGATGGAGGAGGAGTTGCAAGGCCGGTTCAATGCCGATGTGCGCATGAAGGGCCGGATGAGCGATATCGAAGCGCAGCGCTACGAGCAGTTCACCGCCGAGGGCAACATGCTGCTGCAAGGCATGACCTACAAGAGCGACTCGCTGCCCTTCGACGTGGGCATCAGCACCCTGCGCTTCGAGTTCAGCCCCCGTTTCCTGGCGCTCAGCGAATTCGTCGGCGACCTCGGCAGCAGCAACATCCGCGCGAAGGGCCGCATGGACAACTATCTCCAGTGGTGGCTGAAGGACAGCGCGCTGGTGGGCAACTTCGAGATGGATGCGAACAGGTTCGACCTGAACGAACTGATGGGCAATGGCGATCAGGTCGCCGCTACGGAGACCGATGCACCGGCCGATACCACCGCGATGAGTGTGATCGAAGTACCCGCGAACATCGACTTCACGATGCGGGCCAGCGTACAGGAGGTGATATACGACAACCTCAACCTCACCAACGTGCGTGGCGCGTTGCGTGTTTACAAGCAGCGCATAGACCTGAACGATGTATTCTTCAACCTCTTCGGTGGCGATGTGCTCATGTCCGGCGGGTACGAGACCTCCGACCCCAAGGCGCCGGGCATTGACTTCCGCTACAATGTGAAGAACCTGGACATCGAAGAGACCGTGACCTATGTGGACATGGTGCAGAAGATGGCACCCATCGCCAAGACCGCAAAGGGCAAGTTCAGCAGCACCTTAAGCATGCAGGCGAAGCTGGATGAGCGCATGGAGGTGGACATGAACAGCCTGATCGGAAAGGGTAGTCTGAATACGAAGAACGTACGCGTCGATGGCTTCCAGCCGCTGGTGAACATCGCGAAGGCCCTGAAGATCCAGGAGATCGAGAGCACCACCATCCAGGACGTGAGCTTCACCTATCGCTTCGAGGACGGAAAGATGATCACCGACGAATTCCCTGTGCAGATCGATCGGATCAAAGCGCGGGTGGGTGGCAGCACCGCCTTCGCCGATCAGGCCATCGACTATGACATGACCGCCAAGATCCCCACCGCGATGTTCGGGGCCGCCGTTGCACAGACCGCTGGCAGCCTCCTGGGCGAGGCCAACCGCTTCCTTGGTGCGAACCTCAAAGTACCCGAGGAACTCGATGTCACCATCAAGATCACCGGCACCATTGATAACCCCGTGGTGAAGCCCGTGTTCGCCGGGGGCTCCAGCAATATCAAGGAAACGGTGGTGGAGGCCGCGAAGGAGGAACTCAACGTGCGGATCGATGACGCCAAAGCGGAGGCCATCGCCAAGGCAAAGGCCGAGCGCGACCGCCTGATCGCCGAGGCGGAGGCCCAGGCCAGCAAGATCAAGAGCGATGCCCGGAAAGAGGCCGCCCGGGTGAAGGGTGAAGCACACAAGGCCGCCGATGACGAGCTGGCCAAGATCACCAACCCCCTGGCCAAGGCCGCGGCGAAGTTGGCCACGGACAGGGCCAAGCAGGAAGCCGACAAGCGCGAGCAGCAGTTCGTCGCCGAGGCCGACAAGCGCGCCGATGGCATCGTGGATGTGGCCCGCAAGCAGGGCGATGACATGGTGAAGAAAGCCGAGGAAACGGATACCACCGTTAAATGACCCGGGTGGGGATGACCTTGCCACAGCCATCCGGCAGCGTCGACCCGCCGGGTCGACCGAGCCGGAAGTACCGTGCGATCCTACTGGTGTTGGCGTTGGCCGTTAATGTGATCCAAATCCACGCCCAGGAGGAACCCGGGCCTTGCGACCCGCCCACCGACAAGAAAGTGCTGAAGTTGTTGGAGGAGTCTGCCAAGGCGAAGGACGCCATCGCGCGCCACCAGAAGTTGAAGGATGCGTTGGAGATCGATCCCGACCGCGCCGAGGTGCTGTTCCGTGCAGGGCTCAGTGCCCACCGTATCGGGCGTGAGGGCGGCAGGGGCTACGAACCAGCCATCGCTTATCTGGAGCGCGTCCACGAAAGCTGCCCGGAACACCACAGCGACGTGTCCTACCATTTGGGCCTGATGCACTATGCCAACGGCGCTTTCGGCCCGGCCGACAAGGCCTTCAAGACATTTCTGGATTTCCCAATGGATAACCGCTCGAAGCTGGCAAAGGAGCACGAAAAGCGCATGCAGGATGTGGAGCGCTTGATGCCCGAGCTGCGCTTCCTGATCGACTTCTACGCCAACGACACGCCTTTCGACCCCAGGCCGTTGGCCAACGTGAACACAGCGGCCGATGAATACCTGCCCATGCTTTCACCGGACAATGACCTGCTCTTCTTCACACGCCTGAGCAAGGTGCGCGCGAAGGGAGATATCATGGCGCGCGAGGTGGAGGAACTTACCGAAGCGCGCCGCAAGGGTGCGCAAGGCGACTTCAGCGCCGGCCGTGCCCTGCCCGAACCCTTCAATCTGGGCGACAGCTACGGCGGGGTCACCATCAGCGTGAACAACAAGGAGATGTTCGTCACCGTGTGCGGGCCACCCGACCAGCGCGGTTATCGCAATTGCGACATCCACCGCAGCCATTACGACAACCATGTGGACATCGACCGGGGCCTCTCCACCTGGGAATGGACCGGCCTGGATCTTTTGGGTGAAGGCGTGAACGGTCCCGATACCTGGGAGAGCCAGCCCACCATCACACCCGATGGCCGCACCATGTATTTCGCCACCAACCGTCCCGGCAGCCGCGGAATGGACATCTACCAAAGCCACCGCGACGAAAAGGGCACATGGTCCAAGGCCGAACCGGTGCAGGGCATCAATACCGATGGTGATGAGAAGGCGCCCTTCCTACACAGTGACAGCCGCACGCTCTACTTCGCGGCGCGGCCCCCCATGGACGAGCGTGGCCAGGCCGATGTGGCACGCGGGCATCGTGGTGCCGGCGGCTACGACATCTTCTTCAGCCGCATGAAGGATGATGGCACCTGGGCCACCCCGCGCAACATCGGCCATCCCATCAACACGGAGGCCGATGAACACGGCCTGATCGTGAGTGCCGACGGACGGACGGCCTACTTCGCCAGCAACCGTTTCAAAGGTGCCGGAGGGCTGGACATCTTCGCCTTCCCACTGCCCCGGGAGGCACGTCCTGAGGACATCCTGGTGGTGAAGGGCGAGGTGCGCGACGAGAAGGGTCAGCTGGTGCGTGATGCCGAGGTGGAGATCAAGTACATGGATACACGCCTCACCGAGACCCTGCGCGTGGACCCGGCCGATGGGCGCTATGCCACTGTGGTACACCTGCGACCTGGCAGCGACGTGATCATGACGGTGAAGAAGGAAGGCCACGTGTTCGATTCGCGCAGCTTCAGTATGGAGGATACCACCCGCGCCGGTAGTGCTACCGTGGACATGACCGTGCCGAAGATCGAAATGGGCCGCAGCTACCGGGTGAACGATATCAAGTTCGCCACCGGGTCCGCGGACATCACAAAGAGCAGCGAGTACATCCTGGATGAGCTCATCGCTTTCATGAATGAGAATCCCACGATCAAGATCCGCATCGAAGGGAACACCGACAGTGTGGGCCGGTTGGAGGACAACATGGCGCTGAGCAACGACCGTGCATTCACGGTGAAGGAATATCTGCAGGCCAAAGGCATCAAAGGCACACGGCTGAGCTTCAAGGGCCTTGGACCCACCAAGCCGGTGGCGACCAACGACACGCCCGAAGGTCGCGCCCAGAACCGGCGTACCGAGTTCGTCATCATCGGGCGGTGAACAACCCAGGTTTCGGGCGCGCACCGATCCGCAGGACGGGTGCCTACCTTCATACCATGGTCCACCGTACCCTGTTCTTCGCATTCCTCGCCTCGATCGCCGCCGCCGCCCAGGGCCAGTTGTCCGTGGGTGGCGAACCCTTCGAATGGTCGCCCGGCGTGCCTCTTCAGGCTGCCTTGCCGATCATGGAAGCCACATCCATGGCCGGGATGCCACCGCCGGTGACGGCCGAGTTCCAGTGGGGTGAACCCCGCGCCTTGGTCGTGGATATCCCGCTGGCCGGACAATGGGAGGAGCTGCCCAACGGCGGGAGCATGGCCCGGGTGATCCTCAGCAGCCCGGGAGCACGTTGCATGGCCGTGCAATTCGATCGCTGGGACCTGCCCGAGGGAGCACTGGTGTACCTCTACGACATGGAGCGCACACGTTTCATCGGTGGCTTCGACCACAACAATCGCGGGCCTGAGAGCACCATGGCCACGGAGGTCCTGCCAGGCGATGCGGTGATCCTTGAATATCAGCTGCCACCTGGTACACCCATGGGGGCGCTGCGCGTGTCGGGCATCACCCATGGCACCATGGACTTCTTCCGCCGGGCGGGGGAGGACCGCGACTTCAACCCGGGCTTCCAAAGCGCGCCGTGCCACATCAATGTGGCATGTCCAGAAGCAGCTGGGTGGCAGACCGAGAAGCGCGCCGTGGTGATGTTCCTGCGTGCCGATGGACAGGGATGCACCGGGACGCTGATCAACAACACGGCGATCCCCGGCAGACCACTGGTGTATCTCGCTGAGCATTGCGATCAGCCCACCCACAGCCAATGGGTCTTCTACTTCAACTATGAAGCGCCAGCGTGCATCGGCGACACGGGATCCACCATGCAGACGATGACCGGCGCTGTAAAACTTGCCGGCTATGGCATCTCCGGCGACTTCATGATCGCGGAACTGCTGGACCCGATCCCCCCATCCTACATGCCCTACTTCGCCGGATGGGATCGCACGGGTGCCACCCCCCAGACCGGTGCGGTGATCCACCACCCTTTGTACGATGTGAAGAAGTTCACCTTCGACGAGGATCCCTCCACGCAATATGTGGATGACATCGGGATCCCCATGTGGCGGCAGTATTGGGATCTGGGCATCGTGGAAGCGGTGTCCAGCGGCTCTGCACTCTGGGACCAGAACCGGCGGATCGTGGGGCATATGACCGACGGAGCGCAGGATTGCAGCAACGCGGCCACGGTGCCCACCGGCTGCGCCAAGTTCATCGCTGGCTGGGATGGTCCGAGTCCTGGAACGCGGAAACGCGATTGGCTCGACCCCAGTAACACGGTGTTCCAGCTTGATGGATATGACCCCTACGGCGCCTCTCCGGAAGTGCTTGTGCATGTACGCGCCTTCCTCGACGGTCCATATGAGACCGTCCCGGACCGGATGCGCGATGACCTGCGTACCCAGGGCCTGATCCCGCTGGTGGAACCCTATACCGCAGCGGAATACACGCACAGTGGCGGTGGGGGTGGGGAGAGCATCTCGGCTGCCGTGCTCAACGTGTCGGGTGCCAACGCCATCGTGGATTGGGTGGTGCTGGAGTTGCGCAACGCGGCACAACCTGCGCAGGTGTTGGCCTCGCGTGCGGCACTCATCCAGCGTGATGGCGACATCGTGGATGTGAATGGCACTGCGGCCGTGGCTTTTCCTGTAAGCACCGGGCAGTATTACGTTTCCGTCAGGCATCGCAACCACCTGGGCGTGATGACCGCCGCACCAATGGCACTCGGTGCCGTGGCCACACCGATCGATCTGCGGAATGGATCGGTGGCCACCTTCGGCGGTGCGGGTGCGCAGAAGCTTGTGGGCACGCGTCGCGTGATGTTCGCTGGCGATGGCACGAACGATGACATCCTGAAGTACACCGGCGCTGCGAACGATCGCGATGCCATTCTGGTGCGCATCGGAGGTATACTGCCCACTGCCGTGTTGCCCGGCTACCATCCGGAGGATCACAACATGGATGGCCAGGTGAAATACACTGGTGCAGGCAATGACCGGGATATCATCCTGCTGAACGTGGGCGGGGTGATGCCCACGGCGGTTCGTGCTGCGGCCCTGCCGTGAGCAGGTCGATCAATTCAGCCCTGGATCGTTCAGCAGCCGTTTTCGCTGCATCCTGAGGTTCAGCATTTCCACCGCCACGGAGAAGCCCATGGCGAAATAGATGTAGTTCTTGTCCATGTGGCCGCCCATGCCGTCGATGAGCAACGCCACCCCGATCATCACCAGGAAGGAGAGTGCAAGCATTTTCACTGTGGGCCGTGCCTGCACGAACTTGCTGATGGCGCCCGCCGAGACCATCATCACCCCCACGGCGATCATCACTGCAAGGACCATCACCACCAGGTCATTGCTCATGCCCACGGCGGTGATCACTGAATCCAGTGAGAAGACCAGGTCGATGATCAGGATCTGCACGATCACGCCGAAGAGCTTGCGCTTGCGCTTGGGCCGGGATGGGTCCTCGTGACTTCCCTGCACGTTGGCGTGGATCTCCGTGGTAGCCTTGTACAGCAGGAACAGGCCTCCCGCCAGCAGTACCACATCGCGCCCGCTGAAACCGTGACCGAAGACTTCCACAAAGGGTGTGTCGAGGCCCATGATCCAGCTCAAGGACAGGAGCAGCAGCACACGTGTGATCATGGCCAGCGCCAGGCCCAGTTGCCGCGCCAGGCGTTGTTCCCGCGGGACCGAAAGTGTGTTGCTGATGATGGAGATGAAGATGATATTGTCGATGCCCAGCACGATCTCCAATGCCGTGAGCGTGATCAGTGCGATGATGCCACTGGTCGTGGCCAGTACCGCGAAGTCGAGTTGACCCAGGTCGATCATGGGGTGTCAGTGTGTTTGGAATGAACGCATGGATGGTGAACGCATCACTGTGGATCATTGAAGCGTACGACCGTGATGGTTTCGTTTCGATTGATCGGGTTCAGCCAGTGCACCACGCGGTCCACCAGGCCGGGTTCCGCGCGACCCACAACGACAAATGGGCCAACCTCTTTTTCCACCCGTGCCATGCGTTCTTCAAGATCCTCCTCACCGATGAAGAGCACCACATCGGGACGGCGGTACGCTTCATACCGCGCCAACTCGACTCCCAGGTCCTCGGCGGCATCGGGCCATGGTATGATCGTGGCCTCCCACGCGCCGGAATAGAAGAGCGGCGGCATGGGCGGATCACCTTCGTAGGTATCCTCGATCACCATGCCCTTCACGGGCGGGCCATCACGCAACATGTACTGCGCCTCCACGCGGCCGCGCTTGCTGTAGCTCACACAAAGCACAACCAACAGGACCGTATTCAGGGCCCAGGTGAAGCGCATCACACCGAGCCACAAGCCCTGACGACGGTGCCACCACTTGGAGGATCGACGCCATTGCTCCCAACCCACATGGCCCAACACAATGAACAGTGGCACAATGGGCAGCAGGAATCGCTCCTGTTTGTTGGGGAAGTAGGAGTGTATGGCCAGGAACACCAGCACCGGCAGCCAGGCCACAAGAGGTGTGGACCGGCGGAAGAACCCGAAGATGATCGCGAAGCTGAATGGCGGGATGAAGATCCCCGCCAGCAACAACAGGTAGTTGTACCATGGCTGGTCGAAGTAGGTGGTGGTATGCAACATGTTGTAACCGATGTACTCGGCCAACTCAGCGAATGGTCTGCCCCAGAGAAAGAGGTCGATGCCGCCCTGGATGAGGAGCAGCGTCAGTAACGATCCGCCCGTGTATGCAAGTGCTCCTTTCCACTGGCGGGTGAGCAACAATGCAAGTCCGATGCCCGCCGCGAAGAAGATCGTCTGGAAGCGCACATTCATGGCCAGCCCGATAAAGAGGCCCGCGACGAATGCCTGGCGCAAGGTGTGTTCATCGACGCGGCGGATCAATTGCCATGTGCCCAGCATCAGCAATGGGATGCATGCGGTTTCCACCAGGTTGCGCACGGCAAGGAAGGGCATGAAGTAGAAGAGCGCGAGGAAGAGTCCAGTACGCCAGGCGGAGGTCGCGTCGCTCAAGTGCAACGCGATGCGGTATCCGGTACGCACCACGATCAGGCTCCAAAGCGCATGCAGCAGGCGCACCACCACCATCTGGGCCTTCGGGTCCTGCAGCCCAAGGAACTTGAGCGCCGAGAAGAGCACGTAGTGCAGCCCCACATAGAAGAAGCTGTGCCCACTGGGGCGTGGGTCCTCACCCTGGTTCCAGGGCAGCCAGTAGTTGTAGTCGAAACCAGCGGCCCAGCTTGCGGCCGCCTCGATCACCAGGAAATGATCGTCGTGCGCGAAATAGCCTCCGCTGAAAAAGGCGGCCAACAGGCGCGGCAGCAGTGCGATGCAGGTGAGCGCCGCCAGCGGGCGTTCCGCCATCCAGGTGCGCAGTCCGGCCAGCATGGCCGCGAAGCTATGCCCGCCGCGCTATCTTGGGCGCATGTTCCGACTTCGGGTCTCCACGCTGGTGCCGCTACTGGCCATCATGGCTTGTACCCCGGCGCCGTCCACTATGGATGAGGGTCAGTTGATGGAAAAGGGTGGGGCCATCGCTGCGGCTTCATTCAGCGCGTTGTCGGCCAGGTTGGCACTGGCCATGGAGGAGGGAGGGCCATCGTATGCCGCGGCCTTCTGTACCATTGCGGCTCCGTTGATCACCGATTCCATGTCCGGCGTTCATGGTGTGCATGTGAAACGCACCAGCGACCGACTGCGCGGCCCGCACAATGCACCTGATACGCACGAGAAGGAACGGCTCAACGAAGCCCTGTTGCGCATCGCCCAAGGCACGCCGCCTGCCGAACTTGGTGACCAGGTGTTCGTACTGGGCGACAGTATCGCGTTCTACCGGCCCATCATCATCGCCATGCCTTTATGCCTGGCCTGCCATGGTGAACCCGGCGAAACACTGGACAGCGCTGCGCACGCCGTGATCCGCGAGCGCTATCCCGCCGATGCGGCGATCGGCTACCGCCCCGGCGACTTCCGCGGGCTGTGGAGTATCCGATGGCCGCGATGAACACCCCTGTCCCGGAACATGGCCCATGGCGTGCGCAGCTACGGTGTCTGTTGTTCACGCTGGTCGCCGCGATACCCATCATACTGGCGCTCCCGCATTTCTTCCGATGGCTGGGTGCGAGGCCGGGCATGATACCACCGGAACCACTGCTGGAGCATCTGCCGGCCCGGGATGTATCGCTACCCCTGTTCGCCCTGCTCTATGCCCTGATCGTCCTGGCCTTGCTCGTGCTTGTACGACACCCGGAACGCTTGGTACGCGGCCTGCAGGCATACTTACTGCTGCTGTTGTTGCGCATGGCCACCATGGCCCTGGTCACGCTGGAACCCCCACCTGGCCTGGTCCCGTTGCATGATCCGGTCATCCAGCATTTCTACCCCGGCAATGAACCCTTCACCAAGGATCTGTTCTTCTCCGGGCATGTGGCCACCCTATGTCTGCTGGCCTTCGCGGTACCCCGCAGCCGCCTTCGGGGCTTGTTGTGGGGATGTGCGGTCCTGGTGGCCGCAGCGGTGCTGGTGCAACACATCCATTGGACCATCGATGTGTTGGCGGCCCCGCTTTTCGCATGGATCGCCTGGCGCGGCGGTGGACTTATGATGGGGCTTTGCCTGCGCCGTCGGCCGGTATAGTAGGCAGGCGATCGAGATAGATGGCGCTGGCGATGCGTTCGGTGATCCCGGACGGAAGGTTCACCAGTGCCCATGCCATGATCGGATCGAGGAAGCCCGGCACCACTTCCGCGCGACCGGAGAACAACGCACGCACCGCGGTGCGGGCCACACGTTCTGGTGATATCCCGAATTTCCGCGCCAGGTCATCCATGGCCTGCATGCCTGCCCGTTGGGTGAAGCCTGTGATCACGCTTCCGGGGCACACGCAACATACCCGTACACCACTGCCGCGCAGTTCCATCCGCAGCGATCGGGACCAGCGCAGTAGAAAGGCCTTGCTGCCTGAATAAGTGGCCAGCGTGGCAATGGCCGTGTAACCGGACATGCTGCCCACGTTCAGGATGTACGATGATCCGTTGGCGCGCAACCTGGGCAGCAGTCGATGCGTGAGATCCAGCGGCACACGCATATTGAGTTCCATCACGCGCCGGTGATCCATCATGGACAAGCCATCGAAGCGGCCCCACACGGCCTGCCCGGCATTGTTCACCAGCACGGTCAAGCGCACCCCGGCCTTGTCGATCACCGACTCGATGCGGTCGATGGCATCCGGTGCGAGCAGGTCCAGTTCCAACGCCATGCTGCGGCCGCCGTTGCGTGCATTACACAGCCGCACTACTTCTTCCAAAGCGGTGCTTGTCCGCGCGATCGCTATGATGCCATGCCCGCGTGCGGCCAGTTCAAGGGCGATCGCCCGGCCGATGCCCTGGCCGGCGCCTGTCACCAAGGCATACCCGGGCTCCGCTGCATGGGCCGCCTGCGGGTCGCTGCTGCTCATGACCCGCAAGCTATTTCACGAGATGCTGGAGGCGGTGGTAGATCGGGGTCCGGCTCTTGTCGGACTTGGGCTGGTACGCACCACTCACCACAGGGATGTACATGACCCGCCGCCGGCTGGCCTCGCCCACCAGACGGGAGCGTTGTACGCGATGCCAAAGGCGGCCGTCATGCACCGTCAGATCTCCTGCCCTGATATCGAATGCCACCTCGTCCGGGTCGGGCTGGGTATCCATGAAGTACCGCTTCCTGAACAGCATGCTCCGCAGGTTCTGGGCGTGAGTGCCAGGCAGCAGGCGCAGGCCCCCGTTGCGCGGATCCTGGTCATCGAGGTGGATGCCGACATTCAGCATCGGCCCGATCCTGCGGCCGAGGAAAAGATCGCGCAGGGCATCGGTGTGCCAGCCCATCTGTGTGAAATTGCTGGACGGAGTGTTCACATAGTGATTGATCACCAGGCCATCCTTCTCATGGGTGCCCAGCCGCGCTCCAGGTCCCACAAGTGAGAGGAGGGCATTGAAGCGGGGGTCGGACATCAATGCGGCAAGGACCTCATGGTGCTGGGAGGCGAAGGCGTAGCGCTGCACGAACGGGCCGCCATCCATGTCACGCCCGTATTTGATCGGCGTGCCGTTCACCAAGCGAACGCCATTCGCGGTCCACCGCTGGCCCAATTCGTCCACCGCCCGGAGTATGGTCTTCACCGCACCGGGATCGAGAAAGGGCCTGAAGTGAAGGAAGCCATTGCGGGTGAAGGTCTCCCGCTGCTCAGCGGTCAGGTGTTCACCAAGGGTGGAACTGACATCGACGACCCGCACCATGGTATCCCGCGTATGTTATGGGGCGGTGAAAATAGTTCACGTTCCCGAAAGGTCATGTTGATGGTCGCATCATATGATGGTCTCTGGTCCGCAATGCCCGAACGGCGTGTCCATGCCGATCACATGCGGGTGGCCCCCGCCATAGCTTTGCGCGCCCAACCGGATCACATGAACATCATCGTGCTGTCGCGTGACAGCAAACTGTACTCCACCAAACGCCTGGTGGAGGCTTGCGAGAAGCGCGGACACCATGCGCGTGTGGTGAACCATGTGAAATGTGACATCCTCATCGAGCGCAGGAATCCACAGGTGATCTATGGTGGCGAGGCCATCAAGGGCATCGATGCCGTCATCCCCCGCATCGGCGCCAGTGTCACCTTTTACGGCACGGCCGTGGTGCGGCAATTCGAGATGATGAAGGTCTTCACCACCACTGAAAGCCAGGCGTTGGTGCGCAGCCGCGACAAGTTGCGCAGCATGCAGATACTCACCCGCAGTGGCGTAGGCATTCCCAAGACGGTGTTCACCAACTACAGCAAGGATGTGGGCAGCATCGTGGACAATGTGGGTGGGGCCCCCTGCATCATCAAGCTGTTGGAAGGTACCCAGGGCCTGGGTGTGGTGCTGGCGGAAACGAAGAAGGCCGCTGTCGCGGTATGCGAATCCTTCAACAGCCTCAAGGCGCGCGTGATCGTTCAGGAGTTCATCAAGGAGAGCCGGGGCGTCGACATTCGTGCTTTCGTGGTGGATGGTCGCGTGGTGGGTGCCATGAAGCGTACCGGCAAGGAGGGTGAGTTCCGCAGCAACCTGCACCGCGGTGGCACCGCCGAACTGATAGAGCTTACGCACGAGGAGGAAGTAACCGCCATCAAGGCCGCCAAGGCATTGGGACTGCATGTGGCCGGTGTGGACATGCTGCAGAGCGACCGTGGCCCGCTGGTCATCGAGGTGAACTCCAGTCCCGGGCTTGAAGGCATCGAAGCCGCCACCGGCAACGATATCGCCGGGGAGATCGTGAAGTTCATTGAGCGGAATGTTTAGGTTTTGGGAGTTGCAGGTTGAAGGTTGCACGTTGCAGGTTGCGGGTTGACGGCAGACCCGACAACTGACATCCGACAACCGACAACCGACAACCACCTTTCCCTCACGTCACCCCGAACCCCCGGTGCGCACTCTTCATCCCGGCCATCACCGCTTCCGCGTCCTGCACTTTCTCGAATTCCACGAACAAGTGACCATCCACCAAAAGCCCCGGACTGATGGACAGTCGCAGGACCTCACGGTAGACCGATCTCTGGAAGGCGGGGTCATAGCCCTTGTCCTTGCGCACGTTGCGGGCATAGGTGATCAGGTTGGAGAGCAGGATGAAGGGATAAACGAAGGGGAACAGCAGCACGGAAGTAGGTTTCACGCGCACGCGCCGGATGCGCCGGATGCGGAAGCCAGCCAGGGTGGCCAACACGCGCAGCTTCTGGATGCCGATGAGGAACACGTGGCCGAAGTACACCTCGCTGCTCACGCGTTGGTCATTCATCCAGATCGAGTCGATCTCGTTGGGTGGCATGATCGAGTTGAAGCGCTCGCTTTCCGAGAGAAAGTAGGAGAGGCGTGCACGGAGGTTGGAGTAGTTGGGCGTGGTGATGATCAGCGTCCCTTTCGGCCGAAGTAGCCGGTTGAATTCCTTCAACACCTTGAACTGGTCGGTGAAGTGCTCGATGCCTTCCTGGCAGAGCACCATGTCGGCAGTGGCATCACCCATGGGAATGCCTTCCATGATGTTGGCGCGCTGGCACGCCACACCCTCCACTTCGAAATACTCGGGGAAGAGGTCGAAAGCGCGGGGATCGGCGCCCAGATCCCGAAGGATGCGTGTGGTGACCCCATTCCCGGCGGGCACATCCACCACCACCTGGCCCTTCAGTCTTTCCCGCTCCTGCTCCAGGTAGCGTCGCACATGGAATTTGATACTCCTGGGGTTCCGGGTGTGGTCCATGGGTCGCGCTGGGACGAACTTGCGGACCCTGCCGCAACCGATTGTTCCCCGTACCGGCCAAGATAGGTCCCGGCTAAATAACCGCTGATACACGGTCCATGACCTGATGTACATTGCAGGACCATTTCGAAGGATGTACCGGCTCCTCATCATGATCACTGCATTGGCGCTTATGACCTCTCACGGCATGGCCCAGAACCTGGTGGTCAATCACGGCTTCGAGGACACCACCTGCTATATGGCTTCGGGGTTTCCAGCCACCTTCAATGCAACTGACTGGTACAATCCGAATACAGGCACGAGCGATCTGTATACCTCCGCGCAGACACTGCAGGGTTGTCATCTCGTGGAATTCCAAGAGCCGGGTTCCGCGCCACCTGGTGTGTGGCAGTTGCCCTTCGAAGGCCAGGTGATGGCCGGTATCATCGTGTATGTGGAAGGCGCATGCTACCGTGAGTTCCTCCAAGTTCCGCTGTCCGCACCATTGGAGCCCGGCAAGCCCTATTGCATCAGTTTCCGCGTGGTGTTGGCCGAGCACGGCAACTATGCCATCGACCGGTTGGGCGCGGCATTGACCGTGGATCCGGTCACGGATTATACGACCTCATGCGTGCTGGGCCTGCAGGCACAGATGGAAAGCGCCCCGGGATGGCTCCTCACAGACAGTGTCAACTGGACGCTCATCGAAGGGGAATATGTCGCCAATGGAGGCGAGCAGTACATCACATTGGGTAATCATGTAGCGAATGACCAGGTGAACATGGTGGGTGTGGAAGGTACCACCGAGATGCCGGTCGCCTACTACTTCATCGATGATGTGGTGGTGGAACCGTGCGACATCAGCACCGGTCTGTCCGTGGATCAAGCCGGATCCGGGATCTTGTACGATGCGGTAACGGGCATGATCACCCTTCCTGCAGGAACTCGGGGTACCTTGGAAGTGTGGGATGCCGGTGGAAGGCTTGTTCGATCGGCGCAAGCAGAGCAGGAAGGCGGTACCATGCCGCTTCATGGCGTCGCAGCCGGAACCTACATCGTTACACTGCGCGCGGGGAACGATCCTGTACTGCGTTGGTCGAGGATCGTGGTGCCTTGATCGCCGGTCGTTGTTCAGGCCTGGGTATTATTCAACGTCGGTCCTCTGCATCACGCTCAAGATCTTCGGCACCAAGCGGTAGGGCACCGCACCGGTCGTTCCCTGGTCCACCGTACCGGTGTTGTACAGGTCCAGTTCCGGACAGTTAAAGAGCCATGAGCCTGAGCTGCCCGTGTGCCCATACAGCGCGGGTATGCGGCGGAAGGGCGGCAGCCAGCGGGGGGGCTGGAAGCGATTCATGCCGAGTGCATACTCGATGGGACAGTTGGGGTTGCGCAGCGCGGCCATGTCCGTGGGGAAATCGAAGCGGTTGAACTGCGCGGTCATCAGCGCGTAGGTGTCCGGCTTGCGGAAGACCTTGCCCTGCACGATGCCGCGTATGACACGGATAGTGTCGGGGCCGGTGCTGTGGATGCTCTTGATCAGCTTGGGGATCGGCAGCGGTTACGGGCCGAACCACCGGTCGCCGGGTGGGGGCGTGGGGTCCAGAGGATCGTGCCAGCCGGACAGCCAGGTGTGGCGCATGCGTAGTGGTTCGAAGAGCCGCTTCAGTGTATCGTTCAGGTCCCGGCACATGGCGCTCGTGCGCAGATGGCTCCTGCTGAAGGCATCGTGCAGCAGGCTGGCCAGAAAGTGCAATGTTGGCGAGCGAGCGGCAACATCTACCTTGGCGGCATGGCCACAGATGCCCTGGCATTGCTCAAGGCCGTTGCCACGCGTGACGAGCAGGCGCTGGGCATGCTGTATGATGCCTTCAGTGCGGCCATCCATGGCGTAGTGCTGCGCATGGTGGTGCGTGAGGAGCTGGCGCAAGAGGTATTGCAGGACACGTTCGTGAAGATCTGGCGCAACGCCGGTGCCTATGACCCGGGCAAGGGAAGGCCCTTCACCTGGATGGTGAACATCGCGCGCAACACGGCCATAGACGCGCTGCGTTCGGCCGGCGAGAAACGCTCCGCATCGATCCGATCGCTGGAGGACAACGTATATGACATGGGTACGGATGACACACGCGAGACGATCGATCAGGCCGATGTGCGGCAGGTGGTGGTGCGGTTACGTGACGAACACAGACAATTGATAGACCTGGCCTATTACCAAGGATACTCCCAACAGGAGATCGCCGACAACACGGGACTGCCCCTGGGCACAGTGAAATCGCGCACACGATCGGCCCTGCTGGAATTGCGTACCCTATTGAAAGACCACCGATGACCGCCGAAGAAATCATCCAGAGCGGGATGCTCGAAGCCCATGTGATGGGCCAGCTGGCAGGCGAAGAGGCCCGCCTGGTGGAGCGCATGCGCCTGAGCGACCCCGGTGTGCGTGCCGAGCTGGAGGCCATTGAGGAGGCCTTGGAACGCCAGGCACTGGCCGGCGCGGTGCCACCACCAGCGGCGATCAGGACCGCCCTTATGGACCGCATCAAGGCGGAAGGTCGCGACCATCGGGAGGTGCCTGTGCGCAGCATCGAACCTGTATCCTCTAATGACCGCACCTGGCGTTGGCTGGCCGCAGCGGCCATGGTAGCGCTGGTGGTCAGCGCAGGGTTGAATGTGATGACCTTCAATGAACTGCGGTCGGTGCGCAACGAACTGGCACGCCTGGAGAGCGACCGCAGCGTACTGGCCGAAGAACTGCAGGTGCACCGCGCCTCGCTGGAGCGGACCCAGGGCATGCTTGCGGTGATGACCGATCCGCGCACGGACATCGTGCTGCTGAAGGGTACCGACAATGCGCCCGATGCGAAAGCGCGGGTGTACTGGGACCGTGACCGGGAGCAGGTGTTCATCGATGTATTGAAACTGCCCGAACCTCCACAAGGCCAGCAGTACCAGCTCTGGGCCTTGGTCGATGGACAGCCCTTGGATGCCGGCGTTTTCGGCATGGGCGATGGCGCGGCGACCCTTCAAGCCATGAAGGCGGTGCCCGGCGCACAGGCCTTCGCCGTTACCCTTGAACGTGAGGGCGGCAGCCCGGTGCCCACCCTGGAAGCCATGGTGCTCATCGGTCAGGTCTGATCATTCCCGATATCCTCCTTCCAGAAGCCGCGCGGGACGCGGATCCTTCATTTTTTTCTTGGGTGTGATGATCCGATCCGCGATCGCGCATCGTAGGTCTTGGTACGTACACATTGAACGAAACCAAACCCCGGACCCATGAAGAACGTGAACACATTGAACCCCCTACTTCCGACCCTGGCATTCTGTGCCTTGGGTCTTTCGGTACAAGCGGCCCATTTGCAAGCGCACCTGCCATTCAGCGCTCGGATGGATGGTGGGCAGGAAGTGCCTGCCGTGATGACTTCCGCCCAGGGCGTGGCAAGTTTCACCCTCAACGCCACCCGCGATACGCTGTGCATCCTGGGCCATTTCACCGGCCTCAGCGGCCCGATCACCGGCCTGCACATCCATGATGGCCTGCCGGGCACCAATGGCCCGGTGCTGGTGGACCTGACCTCCATGGTGATGGGCAACCGCCTGCAAGCCCAACTCACCGGCGCGTCCATCACCCCGGCATTGATCGCCATGCATGTGCGGGGCGAATTGTACCTCAATCTGCATACGGCCATGCATCCCAACGGCGAGATCCGCGGGCAGATCATGCCGGAAACGGACATCGCACTGGTGGCCGATCTCAGCGGCATGCAGGAGGTGCCTCCCGTAATGACCGAAGGCCATGGACTTGCCACCTTCCTGCTGGCCAAGCATGGTGGACTATTGACCTACCGCGTGGTGATCAACGGTCTCAGTGGCCCCATCGCCGCAGCACATCTGCACGTGGGCGCATCCGGCGTGAATGGCGGTGTGGTCCTGGACCTGGGACCGGGCATCATGGGCAATACCATCATGGGCATGGCCGACCCCATGCCATTCCTGGAGGATCTGTTGATGGGCGACATCTACTTGAACGTGCATACCGCCATGCACCCCGGTGGTGAGATCCGAGGCCAGTTGGAGCTTGTGGAAGGGGTTGCCTTCGATTCCTGGCTGGATGGTGCACAGGAGGTGCCTGCGGTGGGCACGATGGCGCGTGGAGTGGCTTCGGTGGTGCTGATGCCGGACCTGGGCATGGGCATGTATGATGTGCGCATCACCGGCCTCAGCGGGCCCATTGCTGCGGCACACCTGCACCTGGGCGATCCCGGCCAGAATGGTGGCGTTGTGCTGGACCTGGGCGCCGGTATCATGGGCAGCGACCGCATCATGGGCACGTTCATGACCTCGGGCCTGGGCGACATGCTCATCAGCCAGATGCTGCGTGGCGAGATCTACATCAATGTCCACACGGCCATGCATCCCAATGGCGAGATACGTGGCCAGGTGTATCGCTACATCCGCGAAGGCTATACCGTGGACATGGATGGCATGCAGGAGGTGCCCATGAACATGAGCACCGCCAGTGGGGGAGGTATCATCACCGTGGACCGGGACCAAAGCAACGCCCACATCATGTTGGTGACCGATGCGCAGATGACCCAGGCCGCACACCTGCATGAAGGAGCCGTGGGTGTGAATGGCCCGGTGGTGTTCGACCTTGGGCCCGCATGGATGGACAATGCGGTCCACACCTACTGGACCGGTATGGATCCGAGCACACCCTTCACCGTGGCCAACAGCGTGCAGTTGCGCAACAGCATGTTGTACGTGAACGTGCATACCACGGCATTCCCGGGTGGTGAGGTGCGTGGCCAGGTACGCCGCGGTCCCGCATGCTCACCACTGGTCACGGGCATATCCACCATTGGTCGGCCCAACAGTGCGCTCGCTGTTCACCCCGTGCCCGCCAGTGACCTGGTGACCGTGATCACCCCTGCCGGTGCCCAAACGGCGGTGTTGCGTGATGCACTGGGCCGCCAGGTGCATGCGCTACTGCAAAGCATCGCATCGGACAGGCTCTTGGTGGACATCAGCGCACTGCCTTCAGGCACCTATTTCCTGTCGGTCATGGACGAGCACGGCATGCACATGGCGCGGATCATCCGCCAGTGATGCGGACCAGCGACCCACTCATTGCACAAGGATCGCCCCGCTCCTGGTCATGAAAAGGCCGCTCCACGGACATCAGGTTCGTGGAGTGGCCTTTGCCAGTTCAGGGGAAATGGCCGCCAGGATCCGAACCGAAACTGCCATGCACATCATGGATCGCTTCTCCGGATCGCCACAGGGATGGAGATCGCCCTATACGTACTTCTTGGACCTTCACAATGTGCACTGTTCACTGAATGCGACACCCCCACTGAAGAGCGCCAGCTTCAGATCGGTGCAGATCGACGACCGTTCGTTCAAACCCGCTCCGTCACGAGCAGCGGCTGCCGCAGCCCCGCCAGGAATCCCAGACATAAGGCATTGAACCGCTCCGCCTGCTCAATGGTCACCACATGCCCGCAGCGCGGTATCACCTCCAGGCGCACGGAGTTGTGCAGTTGGGCGTACAGCTTCGCCTGGTCCAGGAACAGGTGGTCCTGCGCACCCATCACCACCATGTGCGGAATGTCCGATGCCGCTGCGAAGAGCCGCTTCAAGGTCTTGTTCAGCCCCCGGTACATGGCCGTCCACTTGCGAAATTCGTCGGTGCTTAGGAAACGCGATTCGCGGATGAAGACATCGCGCGACTTCTGGTGGTTCTTGCGCGGCATCATGATCTTGGCGCTCAAGCGGTAGAAGGCCGGGTAGCCGATCACCTTGGCCAATGTGAGGCTCGCTGTGGCAAGCACTTTCAGTTGTGTGCTCAAGCGCACGATGGCACCGCCGTTCACCAGGGATGCCACCTGGGCCGGGCGCTGTTCACGCATGCTCAAAGCGATCACCGTACCCAGCGAAACACCCAGCAGGTGTACCCGCTCCAAGCGCAAATGGTCCACCACATCCCAGATGCGATCGCCGATGTGCTCGAAAGTGTATGACGGCTCTTCGTTCGGCTGTTCGGACATGCGTCCGTGGCCGGGCAGATCAAGCACCAACAAGTTGTAGTGCCGCCCCAATTCCGGCACCTGCCGCTTCCAGGTCACCGTGCTGCCACCGGCACCGTGGATCAGCACCAGCCATTCCGCATCGGGGCTGGCGATATGGGCCTCATAGTGGAGCAGGTCCTTCTTGTTCATCGCAGTATACAAAGAACCGACAATGGGCGCGAAGGTTCGGAAGCGGATGCTTCGGTGATCTGATCAGTCGGCGGTGTTGCCGGAACGCACCAGGTCTTTGACGTCGTAGCCCTGTTCCGCGGCTCTCTGCTTCAGTTCCTGCATGGTCTTCTCACCCACGGTGGGTGTGCGGGAGAGGAACCACAGGTATTCCCTGCTGGGTCCACCCACGATGGCGAGATCGTAGTCCGGCGAGAGGTAAAGCACCCAATAGTCGGCCCACACGAAGGGCAGCCAACCCAGCCATCGGGGGGCGAAGCGCACTTCCAGCTTGCTGTTCGGCCCATCGCGTTCGGCCTTGCGGGCACGGCCCTCGACCTCGGTCCATTTGCCACTGGCCTGCATGCATCTGTTGATGACCGTTACGGTTCCATCTTCGCGCAGTTCATAGGTGGCGGTCACCTCGCCCGTGCAGCGTTCCTGGAACCTGTTGGGAAGGCGGGCCACTTCGTACCAGGTGCCGGCATAGCGTTGCAGGTCCAGATCGGGCACCGGGCGTGGTGGTTCCTGGCCCATTAATAACAGGTTGGAGAGGCATGCGAACACCGCGAGTATTCTGAGCATGCCACAAGGTAGGTCCGCTTACAACGCGTTGCGCATGACCTCCAGCACCTTCGGCACCAAGCGGTAGGGCACCGCACCGGCCGTTCCCTGGTCCACCGTACCGGTGATGTACAGGTCCAGCTCCGGGCAGTGGAAGAGCCAGCTGCCGGTGCTCCCTGTGTGGCCGATCACCGCAGGCACATGCCGGAAGGGCGGCACCCAGCGGGGGATCTGGAAGCGCTTCAGGCCGAGGGCGTACTCGATGGGCCAGCTGGGGTTGCGCAGGGATGCCATGTCCGTGGGCAGGCCGAAACGGTTGAAGGTGCCGCTCATCAGCGTGTAGGTGGCGGGATCGCGGAAGGCACTGCCGGTGACCACCGCACGTAGGAAGCGAATAAGGTCGCTGCCCGTGCTGTAGATGCTGTGGATGCTCTTGATCAACTGCGGGATCTACAATGGTCCCGGTCCGAACCAGAGCATGCCTGGCTCCGGCCCGGCCTCCAGGGGTTCATGCCAGCCGGCCAGCCAGGTGTGGCGCATGCGCAGTGGTTCGAAGAGCCTGCTGCGGAACGCTTCGTGTAGCGCCTGCCCGGTACGCGCCTCGATGATGGCGTTCATCAACATGTAGTTGGTGCTGCAATAGCGGATGCGCTGGCCACCTTCTTGGACCGGACGCGGTGCGAAGTGCGGCTTCATGCGGCGCACGCGCTCCATGGCCTCGTGCAAGGGCAGTGGCCGGTCGCCGGTGGTGGTGAGTTCCTCCACCAGGGCCTTGCCACCCTTGGGCGAATCCTCCAGCCAATCCGCCAGGCCGCTGCCATGGCCCAGCAGGTGGCGCAGGGTGATCGCCGGCACATGGTCCACGTCCTTCAAGGTGTGGATGCCCTGAACCACGTCCTGCGGCAGGTGGTCCACCAGCTTGTCGTCGATGTGCAGCAGTCCTTCCTCGTGCAGTTGCAGCACCACCGTGGCGGTCATCGTCTTGTCTATGCTGGCGATGAACCACGGTGTGCCGGTGGTCATGGGGCGGCCATCGGCATCGGCCTTCCCCACGGCGGAAGCGAAATGGAAGCTGCCATCCCCCCGCTTTACTTCCAGCACAGCATGCGGGTGGGCAGGCTTGGCGGCGAGCCGATCGAGGAGCTGCTGGAGGGAAGCTTGGGTGTGGGGCATGGCGCTGGATAAGGGCTCAAAAGGTAGTGGAAGGCTCGTAGGCGGTTTCGGTGTGAAGCTGGCTCCTCATTTTGGTCCCGTAGCCAACCTATCCATCACCCATGGTGCCGTTGCTCCATGAAGCACGATGGACACCACGACGATGAAGCCGGAGATTGCCCACACCAGGCGACCTTCGTCATCGCTGATGTCGGCATTGTTCAAGCCGTACGCCAGGTAGTAGAATGTGCCGATACCACGTATGCCATAAATGGCGATGGCACGCCGTTGTTGGCCGTGAATGCCAGTTCCTATCAACCCAAGCAGGCCTGCCAAGGGTCGTATCGCCAGCACGAAGAACAGGCCGAGCCCCATGGCCTGCCAGGTGAGTGGCGCGAAAAGACCGTTCACGATAGCGGCGCCCAACAGGATCAGGATCACGGACATCAGCAGGGTTTCCATCTGCTCACTGAAGTCGTGCAGTTCCTTGTGGTGTTCGTGGTCACGCTCCATGCGGCGGAACATCAACGCTGCCACGAACACACCGATAAAGCCATAGCCATGTATCATTTCGGTGGCTCCATAGGCCACCAAGGTGAGCGCCAATGCGACCGCACCGTCGATGACCGTATTGCGGCGACCTACGCGGAACACAAGCCATGCGACACATTGCCCCACCACGAGGCCGCCTCCGATACCTGCGAGGATCTTCCACAGCACGTCGATCAGGAGCCATTCGGACAAGCCTTCCCAGGCAAGGCCTGTAGCGGCGATCACCATAGCAAGGTTCACGAACGGGAAGGCCAGCCCATCGTTCAGTCCGGCCTCGCTGGTGAGTGCGAAGCGTGTCTCGTCCTGATCCCCTTCGCCCGGCGGGGGCACTTGTACACTGCTGGCCAGCACCGGATCGGTGGGGGCGAGCACCGCACCCAGCAACAGGGCTGCGGCCAGCGGCAGGCCCAACAGGAACATTCCACCAAGGGTGAGTGCGGCGATGCACAACGGCATTGTGATCGCAAGCAAACGCCAGGTGGAAGCCCATCTCCGCCAGCCGATGGGCCGGTCGATCTTCAGGCCGGCGCTCATCAGAGAGATGATCACGGCCATCTCCGCCAACCGTTCGGCCAGCACGCCATGCTGCACTGGGTCGGCTTTCAGCGCATCGGGCATCATCCATCCCAATAACAGTCCGCAGGCCACCAACACGATCGGCAGGGACAACATGGTTCCGACAAGGAACCGGGGAAGCACGCCGGCCATGAGGAACGCCAGTCCAAGTCCCAACAGGAGCAGAGTATATCCATCCGACGCAAGTAGATCCTGAGTGTCCATGGGAGTGGAAGGTAGTACTCCGAACAGCCAGCCTCGCGAGGTCGTATGCCATTTCGCAGCTACCTCACTCCAACAAAAACTCCCGCATGAACGCCACCATCGCATAGAACTGGAAGTCCTGGTTGCCCTTCTTGCGGAATCCGTGGCCTTCGTCGTTGGCCATGAGGAACCACACGTTTCCACCATTCGCCTGGATGCGCTCCTTCATCTGGACGGCCTCGCTGGCGGGCACGCGCGGGTCGTTGGCGCCCTGGATGATGAAGAGCGGCTTGGTGATCTTGTCGGTATGGTTCAGCGGTGAGATGCTTTCGAGGAAGGCGGCCATCTTGGGGTCGCGCTCGTCGCCGTACTCCACCCGGCGCAGGTCGCGGCGGTAGTCCTCGGTGTTCTTCAGGAAGGTGTTGAAGTTGCTGATGCCAACGATGTCGATCGCGCAGCGGATACGGTCGCTGTAGTGGACCGCCGTGGCCAGGGTCATGTAGCCGCCGTAGCTGCCGCCGGTCACCATCACGCGGTCGGCGTCGAGGTCGGGCTGCGTGGCGATCCAGTCCATCAGCGCGCCGATGTCCTTCACGCTGTCCTCGCGCTTCATGGCGTTGTCCAGATCGAGGAAGGTCTTGCCGAAGCCGCTGCTGCCGCGCACGTTGGGGTAGATGATGGCCACGCCCAGTTCACTGAGGAAGTAGTTGTTGCGCCCCTGGAAGCCCGGCCGCGACTGCCCTTCCGGCCCGCCATGGATGTTGATGATCACCGGTCGTTTGCCGGTGAACTGTTCCGCCGGGCGATACAGGAAGCCTGAGATCGTGCGCTTGTCGAAGCTCGGCCAGGTGATCAGTTCCGGCGCGCGCAGGCCGCTGAGGTCCATGCCACCGCTCTCGCTTTCGGTCCAGCGGGTCAGCTTCCGGGTGTTGGTGTCGTAATCGTAGGCATCGCTGGAGGAATCGTAGGTGGTCAAGGTCAGCCCCAGTGCACTACCATCGGCCGTCCATTCCAACCCGCCGACCAGGCCCACGGGTAGACCTTCCACGGCTTCGTAGTTGCGCGTGCCGATGTCGAGGATGTACAGTTTGCTCAGCCCGTTCTCGTTGGTGGTGAAGGCCAGCTTGCGACCATCCTTGCTCAGATCGGTTCCGGCCACGTCCCAAGGTATGTCTGGTGTGAGCACGGTGAGCTTCTTAGTGCCGAGGTCGTAATGGCACAAGCGGTTGAACTCGCTGCCGCTGGTACTGGTGAGGAAGATGCCCTTGCCATCCGGCGCGAAGCAGACGGCGCGGTAGGTGGTGCGCTCGTCCTTGCGCGGCAGGACACGGGTGCGCGTGCCGGACTTCAGGTCCACCACATATACGCGGCTCTCGTTCACCGAGATGTACTCGCCGATCAGCAGTTGCGTATCGTCGGGGCTCCAGTCCACCACACCCCAGCCGCCACCGATGTTCTCACAAACGACCTTGTCCGTTGCGGGATCCAGCGGATCCATCAGGCGGATGTCCCGGTCCCTACCATTGCGCACGGTGCTGCCGTAGGCGATCAGCTTGCCATCGCGGCTCCAGCGCATACCGCCGTTCTGCGATCGCTCGCCGTCTGTGAGCATCGTGGTTTTTCCGCTGGCCACATCGAAGCGGTGGATCTGCCCGAACTCGTTGCCGCCCTGGTCCTTGGTGAAGAGGAAGTAGCTGCCGTCGTTGGGCGCGTAGGTAGCGTTCCCCACGGGCTCGGCGAAGAAGGTGATCTGCGAGCGCGCCCCACCAGGCGACCTCACCAGATGCAGCTGGTTGCTGTTTCCGAAGCGGGTGTGGATGAGCATCTCGCGGCGCTGCGGATGCCAGGCCACGAAGCTGGCGCTGCGGCCTTCGCTGTAGCGGCGTACTTCTTCGGCCAGTTCGGCGGGCAGTGGCGGTATGCCTTCCACCACAAGGTTCTCACCAACGGGGATGGTGGCCTGCTGGGCGAGCAACGGGAGTGATAGGAGGAGTGTGGGTAGTCCGAAGATGCGCATGTGGCTGATCACTGGGAGGAGCGAAGCTATGGGACAGTAGAATAGGCATGGCGGCCCACCCCGCTCATCGCCCGCCTCTGGATTCACTGCGCAGTGATCTGATGACCTTACTGGAAGGTCTCCTACCGGAGATCATCTGGACCGATCGATCACCTACCACTTTGATGTGATTAACACTTCTCCACCTTACGGGCTGCTCACCACCCGGCGTAGTATCGTACCCAAACACCTGCACCCTAGATGAAACATACCTACGCGTCCGCCTTTGCGTTGCTTACAACACTCTCCACCGCCGCACAACCCACGCTCAACTCCGGCTCGGTCACGGTGGTCCCCGGCGACCAGATCATGTACAGCAGTGGCGAGTACCTTCAACCCGGTCCGGGTGGTGTGAACCAGGTTTGGGACTATAGCGCCAGCGCCTTGGACAGTCCGGGAACCATCAGCTATATATCCCCGGCGGCCACAGGCATGGCGGGTACTTTCCCCAATGCCACCGTGGCCCTGGACGGGGGGGCAGGCAACTACCTATTCTACCGGGGCACGGCCAACAGCTACGAGGATGATGGATCGAGCATTTCAGGCACGGTGGTCACTTGCAGCGACCGCCAGGTGCTGGTCCAATATCCACTGTCATACAACGCATTCTACAGTGATGGAATGATCTGCAATGTGAGTTCGGGTGGAAACAACTGGACCCAGAGTGGCTATGTGAATGCCAATGCAGATGGGTGGGGTACAGTGGTGACCGCTGCAGGTACGGTGACCAACGTGCTACGTGTCCATACCGTGCGCGAGATCGTGGACAACCAGTTCACACCAGCTACGACCTACACCAACAACAGCTACTACTACTACAAGCCCGGGGTACACGGGCCGGTGGTGGTGATGGACCATTCGGTCACGGATTTTTTCGGTATCCTCATCAAGGACTCCTCTCTGGTGGCCATGTCCGGTGGTGCCATTGGCATGCACGAGGCCATGGCGCATGACATCGGCGTGGACGTGATGCCCAACCCCGTGAACGAGCGCCTGGAAGTGCTCTTCGGCACAGGTGCGGGCCTGGACCTCACAATAGACATCATTGACGCTTCGGGCCGCTTGATGGGGACCCAAGATCACCGCACATCGGTGGCAGGAGTGCATCGCATCTTCCTGGAGATGGGCCAACTGAAAGCAGGTGTATACGTGGTGCGCGTGACAGATGAGAACGGCGCCATGGGCATGAAGCGGGTGGTGAAACAGTAGCAAGCCCTTCACCAAAGGATGTGGAACGATCCCTGGCACGGGAAGGCCAGGGATCGTTCCCATTTCTCTTGGTCCGAGGGGGCTCCAAAGACCAAGGAGGCTTCAGCCCAAAAGCATCACTTCCGCCACATCCACCACGAACTTCCCCCGCAGGAATTTTCTGCCAAGAAGTACCTGGTACTTCATGTCGCTACGGTCGAAGAGGGTGAACTGGGCGCGCACCACATGGGGCCCCAGTCTTACGCGCGTGCTGATCAGGTAACGGCGGCTGATCTCGCCGTTGCTGCTTTTTACAGCCACCCGTTTGAAAGCCTTGAAGACCTTGGTCCTGCGTGTGCCACCCATTTGGAACACCACGGTGAGCAGTTTGGTGCCCTCCACAGTGCGTACTCTGAGCCGCTGGTAGTGAAGGGCGCTGCGGTAGGCACCGGTGTCGATCTTGGCAGCCACCCGCGCGACCCCCAGCCCCGGCAGCGCGATGTGCTCCACACGGCCTATGCGGGTCTGCTCTGCGTGCGCCATGGCCGCAAGATATTGGGCTCTGCGAACGGCCGCAGGGATCAACGCGGATGCTTACGAACACGACGAGGTGCGACGGATCGCGCCCTTCCTCCGGTAGGCAGGCTGGCGGCGCTCTGAAATGGAATGCGGCCGCAGATGTCGCAGATGGCGGAGGAACATGGCAGATGCGGCCGTCCATATGCGCACTGAGCTGCCAGACCCGAAGCGCATTGGCATGGCATATCCGGCATTTATCTGCGCCATCTGCGTCATCTGCGGCTCGATCCTCCGCCCGGCAGGGCGCCCACATCAGCGGCCGCAGCCATCACGCGGTCAATGTCTTCAACCACTTCTTCAGCAGGGCGGCATCCACATCGGCCATGGTGCGCAGCTTGATGTGCCCCATGTTCTTGCCGGTACCCTCGAGGCGCCCATCTGGGTCGTTCAGCTTGCTGGCCTGCGTGAAACCCAAGGTGACATGGGCCTTGGCGGTCTTGAAATACGCGAAGTCCCTGGTCGAGGTGAAGATGGGCCGACCCCATTTGAATTCCTCGCGTACATCCTTCACAGTGGCATGCACCAACTTGCGCACGGCTTCCATGATCTTACGCTGTTCGTCCGGCGCCTGCGCGATGTATCCGCTGACCTGTTCATTCATGGGGTGCCAAGGTAGCAGTGGGCAGGGCTGACGGATGGTATGGACACCCGGGTCGGAATGCCGATCTTCGCGCCCTACAAGCAAAGAGCTCTTCACATGACACGCACGATCCCTGCAGTCTTCGCCGCTTTCGCCTTCCTCGCCTGCAATACCGCACCCCAGCATGCCACAGCGCAGGATAATATGAAGTCCTACGGCACACAGATCACACCTGAAGGTGCCATCAGCACGGCCGACTTCGTGAAGGCGATGTCCGCGCAGGACAGCCTTGAAACCAAGCTGGATGCCGAGATCATCAGCAGCTGCGTCGTGAAGGGTTGCTGGATGGATGTGAAACTGCCCGATGGCAGCCCGATGAAGGTGCGCTTCGTGGACTACGGCTTCTTCGTACCCAAGCAGGGGCTGGAAGGCAAACGCGCCATCCTGCAAGGCACCGCCACCCGTGAGACCTTTGATGTGGCGACCCTGCGCCATTACGCGGAGGATGCCGGCAAGAGCAAGGAGGAGATCGACCGGATCACCGAACCGAAGCACACGCTCACCTTCCTCGCCGAGGGGGTGTTGATCACCGAATGAAGCTCAACGGCGGGGTCCGCAGGAAGCCCGGGGCCTGGCTCCGGGCTTGTTCCTTCGCGGCATTGGCGGGTTGCACCGCCGGGGACCAGCCGGTAGGGGAGCCAACGAATGATGAGAGCACCGATCCCATGAAGAAATACGCATTGGCCGTTCACGGTGGTGCCGGCACCATTTCTCCCGAGTTGATGACACCTGTCCGCGAGCAGCGATACCGCGAGGCCCTGGAACTTGCCCTGCGGCGTGGCCATGCGGTGCTGGCCGATGGCGGCTCCGCCCTGGACGCCGTGCAGGTAGCGGTGATGGTGCTGGAGGACAGCCCGCATTTCAATGCCGGACGCGGATCCGTGTTCAACGCCGATGGGCAGCACGAGATGGATGCCAGCCTGATGAATGGACAGGACTTGCGCGCGGGTGCCGTGGCCGGTGTGCAGAATGTGAAGAACCCCATCCTTCTGGCCCGCCGGGTGATGGACAGCACCGAGCATGTGCTGGTGAGCGGCGCGGGTGCCTTCGAGTTCGCCCACAAACAGAAAGTGCCTCTGGAGGATGACCACTACTTCTTCGACGAATTCCGCCATGAGCAGTGGAAGAAGACGCAGGGCACCGACCAGTACCAACTGGACCACAGTGAAGGGGAGAAAAAGTTCGGTACCGTGGGCGCCGTCGCGCTGGACCAGCATGGGCACCTGGCCGCGGCCACCAGCACCGGTGGTATGACGAACAAGAAATGGCAGCGCATCGGCGACAGCCCCATCATTGGTGCCGGTACCTATGCCAACAACGCGACCTGTGCCATCAGTTGCACCGGGCATGGCGAGAGCTTCATGCGCGCGGTGGCCGCCCACGATGTGCATGCGCTCATGGCCTACAAAGGGCTCTCACTGGAAGAAGCCGTGCGTATCGTGGTACACGAAAAGTTACCACCGTTGGATGGTGATGGCGGCATGATCGCGGTGGACAAAGACGGGAACCTGGTGCTGGACTTCAACTGCAGCGGCATGTACCGCGGTCATGTAGGTGCCGATGGGGTCTTCCATACAGCGATCTTCCGATAGGACGGTCCCGCCGCCGCCGATCGATGCCTACGCTGAAGGCGGGCTGACCGGGGGGCGCCTGCGTGCCAGGAACGGGATCCTGTAAAGTTGTTCCTCGGGGTAGTCCTTTTCCTCGCCCAGTAGATAGCCGTATGGCTTGAGTGCCGGGATCGCATCGCAGACGATCTTCAACATACCCATGATCGGAATGGCGAGTACCATACCGATGACGCCCCACATCATGCCGAAGCCGATGAGTGCGAGGATGCTCGCCAGCGGATTGATGCTCACACTGCTACCCACGATCTTGGGTGTGATGATGTTGTTCTCCAGGAACTGTGTGCCCAGGCAGACTCCCAGAGCGCCCAAGGCATACATGGCGGAATCCTTCGTCAGAAGCGCGATGATGACTGGGAAAATGCTGCCAAGGATCACACCCACGTAGGGGATGATGTTGAGGAATCCCAGCAGAAAGCCAAGGAGGATCGCGTACTTCAGGCCCAGTATCAGGAAGCCGATGCTGTTGAGCACACCCAGGATCACCACCACCAGCAGCACACCACGCAGGTATTTGTAGGAAAGCTTCGAGATGCGTGCCATTACTTCGAGCAGCAGGCCATTGCTCCGTTCGCTCACCTCCTTGAAGAAGATGCGGAACTTGTCCTTCAACAGCAGCAACAGGAAGACGATGATGGGGATGGGTACGACAACAGCAAGTGTGGCACCCGTGGTGGAGAAGACGGCCATTGCTGCGGTACCACCATGCTGAGCCAGACCGGAGACCTGCTTATTGAACCATTGCACCTGCTCGCGCTGTGAGATCTGTACACGGTCCTCGATCCAAGCCTGTAGCTGTTGTCCCTTGTCCGCTAGCTGTGTCTGCAACTCGGGCAGGTCCCTGCCGAAGCGGCTGAATTGCCATCCCATCAGGAAGAAAAGGCCAAGCACGATAAGAATAAGGAACACCGTGGAGAGCAGTGCTCCCAACCACCGTGGGGCACCCCACTTCTCCAACTTGCGGCACATGGGCAGCATCAGGAAGGCGAACAATGCCGACAGGATGGTCAGGATCAGCAGGTCACGACCAAAGAATAGGGCGACCACGGTCAGAACCACGGCCGCGACCGCGAGCACGTAGCGCGTCAGGCCATCCCGATGGGTCATGCGTGGTCCGCCGGATCACTGTGTGCTTCCCGGCGCTCACGAATGTACTCCTTGATGCGCTCCCAGGTACGGCCCAGTTCCTCCATGAAATGCCCGCTTTTACCGTTCTGCTGGAACTTGTTGGCAAGGAACGGGGCGGCGGCGCCCACGGCCCAGATGAGTGCCCGGCCCCAGGGGCTTCGCGCACGTTTTCCAAGCACAAAGCCCAGCGCGGCACTTGCGAATCCAACCCCGTTGCCCATCACGTTGCGCACGGTACCCATGGGGCTCCAGGATCCCCACAGATCACGCAAGGTCCCTGAAAGCACCGCCTTATGGAAGTCTCCTTCATGCAGTACACTCCAGTGATCACCCATCCCTTTCAGGTGGCCATCGCGGAGTGCCCGAAGGCGTTCCTTGTGAAGACGCACATCGTCCAGAGTCCGGAACTGTTCAGTCCTTTCCATAAGCGGCGTGGATTATGGCGAGGATGATCTTTTCGCGCAGGGCGGTACGCCACAACAGGTAGAAGAGGCCCGTGAGCAACAAATGGATGCCCCCCGTAGCCAGGAAACCCAAGGCAAGATCGCCAAGCAGATCGCCCAACCAGAGGGCCAGTGCGACACTGAGCATGACGAGCACGCCACCAAGCAGTACAGCCACCACAAGTGACAACACTACCATGGCCACTGCGCGGCCCGCCTTCTCGCTGGCCTGCAAACCGACCAGGTCGCGCTGCGCCTCGAAGTATCCCTTCGCGTCCTCCAACAGCGCATCGACCAACAGGCCCAACTCGGGTCCATTGCCTTCGGTCGCGGTGTATCGTGCGTAGCGTTCGTTGTCCTCCATGTGGCGCATATGTCAGTTGCTGCTGTGGCGCACGCGGTCGGCGGCCTGCTGTGCGCGGTCCGCCACCTCATCGGCGCTATCGGTCACGTCATCCCGCAATCGATCCTTCAGATCCCTGCCTTCCGCGAAGAGGAAGCGCACGAAGTCGCTCACCTCATCCCTGGTCATGGTGGCGGCATCCGACGCCTTGCCCTTGGCTTTGCTCCACTCGGTGCGTGCCTTGTTGATGAAGTCATCCACGTCTTCACGGGTCTCGCCCCATTTGTTGGCGATCTTGGTGCGGGTCTCCCTGCCACTGCGCGGGGCAAAGAGCAATCCCAGTGTGGCACCAACGGCCACACCGGCCAGGATAGCGAGAAGGCCTGTCTTGTTTTCGGAGCTCATGGTATCAGGTGTCTATGGATGGCGGTAAAGTCATCCGGGTTTGTGGATCACCAAGGTATGGGCCGCAAGGAACAATAAGTAGGACGGATGTCATGGATCCAAGGCTGGCGTGATGGATCTTTGGGGTTTAAGCCATGATGGCCTCCCGGTCGTTGTGGAGCGCTTGCCCCGCAATGAGGCTGGATGCCCCATTTCAGGTCACGGCAGGCTTCTTCAGCCAGCGGGACTCCATGACGAAGGTGCCAAAGGGCAGCACACTGGCGGCTCCCAGTCCGATGATGCGTTCGGGGTCCCACTTCAGCCGTGTGAACAGGGGCACTGCGGCCACCCAATACCAGATGAACAGGATCCCGTGCGCCCATCCCACATAACGGACTGCAAGGGGTTGGTCCGCGAAATACTTCATGGGCATGGCGATGAGCAGGAGCACCAGGAAGCTGATCCCTTCCGCGCGTGCGATGTGGCGGAAGCGGGTGATGAAGGGGGACTCGGGCATGCTGCGAAGGTATCCGCAGGCCGCCCAGGTGCCCTCTGCTATTCAACCATTGCGGTGGAAAGATCACTTCAACCCTTCACAGGCACCCGCACCGCGGTGAAGACCCGCTGATCCACACTGTAGCTGTGGCCCTTGGAGATGATGTGCACCCGCATGCCTTCGATGCTGAAGGGCTCGCCTTCCTCCACATCGGCGAAGTCGCTGTAGGTGATGTCACGCCCGTCGAAGATCAGCACCTGCCCGCTGCCGATCGTCTCGAGCATCTCCCCGGAGGTGATCACCACCCCGGTGTCCTCGCCCAGGCCGATACCGATGGCTGAAGGATTGGCCGCCACTGCCTGCGTAAGTCGGCTGAAGCGTCCGCGTTCCACGAAATGGCTGTCTATGATCACGTCGTGGATCAGCGACGCGCCGGAGGTCATCTTCACGCCGCCCTTGACCAGCCCGCTGGAGCTGTGGCCCTGGTAGATCATGGTGCTGCTCATGCACATCGCGCCCGCGCTGGTGCCGGCGATCACGAAGCCGGTCTCGTCCCGGTATCGGCGCTTCATCAACTCCAGGAACGCCGTGCCCCCGAAGATGGTGGTGAGCCGCAGCTGATTGCCGCCACTCATCATCACTCCATCGGCCTTGGAGAGCCGTTTGATCATGTCGGGCCTTACATCGCTCCGGTCGCGGATGTCCAGTACATCCACGTCGTTCACCCCCAGGCGGCCGAAGGCCTCGATGTAGTTCCGCCCCACTTCCTCCGGGATGCTGCTCGCGCTGGTGATCACGGCGATGCGCGCCGACCGGCCACCCATCTCGTCCACCACGCGTCGTAGGATGCCATCTTCGATGAAACCGTGCTCGTACACCTTGCGCCGGTGTCCGCCATCAGGGGAATTGCCCTTGTCCTCGTTGCCGCCGATGGCGATGAGCTTGCCTTTTGGTGTCATGCTTTGGTGTTGATCCCCCCGCTTGGCCCCCCGCGATCGTCAGTTGCCAGCCTGCCTGCCGTAGACAGGTTGTCCGTGTGAAGAGCGAGCTCTCCGGACTTCTTCCACGGCAACGATCGACTTCCCCCCAACTGCGAAAGTAGCCCCTGCCGCAGGTTGGCGCCGGGGGGTGTCGGGAAATGATGAACAGGGCACTGTCTGATCGGTAGAGAGTGCCAGAGGCCAAGGGTGCGAGAGTGCAAGGGGATCCGACTCTCGCACCCTGGCACTCTGGCACCCCGTTCTTCATAGAATCACATTCCTCAATAACTTCCCCACGGCTTACCCCATTCCCAGAACCCCATGCGCATCCTCGAACTCAAGGCCATGCGTGGCCCCAACCACTGGTCGATCAAGCGGCACAAGCTCGTGATCATGCGGCTCGACATCGAGGATCTTGAGGATAAGCCCACCGACAAGATCCCCGGTTTCTACGAGCGTATCACCACGCTGATGCCCACGCTCTACAGCCACCGCTGCAGCGAAGGGCAGGAAGGCGGGTTCTACGAGCGCCTCAGGCGGGGCACGTGGATGGGCCACGTGATCGAGCACATCGCCCTGGAGATCCAGACCCTGGCGGGCATGGATACCGGTTTTGGCCGTACCCGTGGCACCGGGGAGCACGGGGTATACAATGTGGTGTTCAGCTACATCGAGGAGCCGGTGGGGCTTTATGCCGCGAAAGCCGCGGTGCGCATCGCGGAAGCCATTGTCAATGGGGAGGAATGCGATCTGGCGGCCGATATCCAGCGTATGCGCGAGCTCCGCGAGGAGAGCCGCCTGGGACCCAGCACCGCCAGCATCGTGGAAGAGGCCAGCGCGCGCGGTATCCCGTGGATCCGCCTGAACAAACATTCCCTCGTGCAACTCGGACACGGGATCCACCAGAAACGCATCCGCGCCACCATCACCAGCAAGACCAGCAATATCGGTGTTGAGATCGCCTGCAACAAGGAGGAGACCAAGGACCTGCTGGAGAGCTACGAGATACCCGTGCCCAAGGGCCGTGTGGTACGCACCGAGGAAGGCCTGGAAGCCGCGTTGGAAAGTGTGGGATTCCCCTGTGTGATCAAGCCCATCGGCGGAAATCATGGCCGTGGGGCCACCATCGGCATCAAGAGCCTGGAGGAGGCCCGGGTGGCCCTGGTCAAAGCCAAGGAGGTAAGTCGCAGCGCGATCGTGGAACGCTACATCACCGGCTTCGATCACCGGATCCTGGTGATCGACCACCAGTTCATTTCCGCCGCCAAACGCACCCCCGCCTGTGTGACCGGCGATGGCAGGCGATCCATCGAAGAACTGGTGGCCGAGGTGAACAAGGACCCCCGTCGCGGCTACGGCCATGAGAAGGTCCTCACCCAGATCGACATCGACGACCAAACGCTGAAGCTTCTTGCCAAGCGGGACATGACACCCGGGACCGTGCCCGCAAAAGATGAGGTGGTCTACCTGAAGGCCACGGCCAACCTCAGCACCGGCGGCACCGCCGAGGACATCACTGAGATGGTGCACCCCTTCAACATCTTCCTCGCCGAGCGCATCAGCCGCATCATAGACCTGGACATCTGCGGTATCGACATCATGGCGCCCGACCTCAACGACCCCATCACCGAGAATGGTGGTGCCGTACTGGAGGTGAACGCCGCGCCGGGTTTCCGCATGCACCTGGACCCAACGGAAGGCATCGGCCGCAACGTGGCGGAACCGGTCGTCGACATGCTATTCCCTCCAGGTGCGCCCAGCCGGATCCCGATCATCGCGGTCACGGGCACCAATGGCAAGACCACCACCACGCGCCTGATCGCCCACATCATGCGCAGCGCGGGTCACAAGGTGGGTATGACCTGCAGCGATGGCGTGTACATTATGAACCGCCTGCTGATGAAGGGTGACTGCACCGGCCCGGTGAGCGCGCAGTTCGTGCTGAAGGAGCCCGTGGTGGACATGGCCGTGCTGGAGACCGCACGCGGTGGCATGCTGCGCAGCGGCCTCGGCTTCGAGCACTGCGACGTGGGCATCTGCACCAACGTGGCGGCCGATCACCTGGGATTGAAGGACATCAACACCTTGGAGGAACTCGCCAATGTGAAAAGCACCGTGCCACGCAGCGTGCGCCGCGACGGTTATGCCATCCTCAACGCGGACGATGAACTGGTGATGGCCATGCGCAAGCAGTGCGAAGCCAGGATCGCGCTGTTCAGCATGGACGAAAGCAACCGCGTGCTGCGCCAACACCTGAAGCTGGGCGGACTGGGAGCGGTGTACGAGAACGGCTTCATCACCATCAGCAAGGGCGAGTGGAAGCTGCGGATCGAGAAGGCCGTGAACGTACCATTGACCTACGGAGGCCGGGCGGTGTTCAACATCCAGAACGTGCTTCCCGCCGTACTGGCCGCCTACACGCAGGGCGTGAAGATCGAGGAGCTGCGCCAGGCGCTCAACACCTTCGTGCCTTCACCGGCACAGACACCGGGTCGCCTCAACCTGTTCCAGTTCAAGAATTTCCAGGTGGTGGTGGATTACGCCCACAATCCGCACGGATTCGAGGCTCTGGGCCGCTTCGTGGACAAGGTGCCCGACAGCCCCAAGATCGGTGTCATCGCTGGCGTTGGCGACCGTCGCGACGAGGACACCGTGAATCTCGGCAAGCTCAGCGCCCGCATGTTCGATGAGATCATCATCCGCCAGGACCGCAACATGCGTGGCAAGACCGACGATGCCATCATCGCATTGCTGGTGCAGGGCATCAAGGAGGTGGACCCCAACAAGAAATACATGATCATCAAGAAGGAGGAGGAAGCCATCCGACACGCCATTGGCACCGCACCCAAGGGCTCTTTCGTGGTGCTATGTAGCGACGTGGTGCCCGATGCCCTCGCCCTGGTGATGAAGTTGAAGGAGGAGGATGAGCAGGTGCCCTTCAGCAAGGAGGATATCCCCAATAGGAACAAGGAACTGGTGGGGAAGGCGGATGCACCGGTAGCGGAGCATGGGCAGTGAGCGAAAGATCCCTGCGGGTCGCGTTCCTTTTAGCGTTAACACAGCTGAATGCGAGATCGCTTACTTTCGGTGTATGCTGTTTCGGTAGCCGAGTCCCTGACAGCATGCAGATCGGTCAGGACCATGAAGCACCTCTGCATACTGTTCTTCGCAGCGCTTGTCTGGGGCCAAGGCGCTTGGGCATGTTCCTGGATCCCCTATTCGTTTTGTGCAACAAGCAATGCACGACCGGATGATGTCGTGGTCAGCGGGAGGATCGTGAACGTGGATGAGGAAGGGATCGACCTGGAGGTGATCGACGTGCTGAAAGGAGAGGAGAGCCGTGAGGTCATCCGCATCTGGGACGGGACCGACTTCGACTGCAATGGGCCGTTCTCCATGGCCGCTTCCGATCTCGGGGGGCTGAACGATACGATCCTGGTGATCCTGCCGCTGATCACCGAAGTGGAGAACACATGGGATGTGTTGGGTGACTTTCGTCGGCCGGATTATTTCGAGTTCACTCCGGAGCTTATCGTCATGAATGGTGTTGTCCATGGGTTCATATCCGGCCCCTATTGGTCCCCCACATGGTTGATGCCTTACCTCGACCTCGTGTCCAACTGGAGCAACGATCTGGATGCTTGCGTGGCCCTATCGGTGGAGGCGATCCACCAAGCGCCTCCGTTTACGGCCTATCTGGATGGAATAGGTTTGGTGCTGAACTTCCGCGAGGACATGGCCCTAGGTTCCACGATCCGGATCCTCACTATGAGCGGCCTGGAAGTGATGAGCGCCAATGTCTTCCCAGGTTCCATGCGCATGGACCTCGGTGGCCATGCGATGGGTGTATATCTCATTACACTCGTTCAGCCAAGCGGGACGCGTTCAACTATCCGGGTGGTGAAGATGCAGTAGCTGCATCCCGCTACCGCTAATGTTCCTTTCTGGCTGGTTCGGACCCCGCTACCGCGTATGCAGCCGGTTCGGATCTGCGATCCGGACCACCACATGCTTCCAAAGCTCTGCTGGGTCTCCCGAGGTCAAGGGGGCCTGCGCCGAGCTCGAGGCTAAAGATGAAAGCTGATAGTTGCGTTTGTCGACCCGGTGGGTCGACGGTACAGTGCCTGGATCGAGATCGGCGTGAGTCACCCAGTGGGTCGATGCATAACGGACGATGGTACAGTGCCAGGTTGGTGATCCGCCTTGGCACCCTTCAACGATCTCTCTCCGTTTTGGGGTGGTACTTCCCCAATTCGGTTCGCTCTTGAACCGAGCAACTGGGTGGGGTGCGTGCAGTAGTGGCGGGCTGTCAAGCTTTTGGTGCGCCCCGGCTTGGTGCTTGTGCTCCGCAAGGCATGGCAACCGACAAACATTACAACGAGCCCGGTGCGATGCCCAAACCGCTCGAGGATCACAGGGGCACGGACATGCCCGCCACGCGCAACATGTATATCGTGATCGCCAGCGTGGCCGTGCTGGCCATCGTGGTGCTCATCATGACGACGCTCTTCGGCTGATGCCCACTGGGGGCAGGGGGGTGAAAAGCGGAAGGGCCGCCGTAGCGACCCTTCCTGATCATTCTGTTCTGCTGATCGACTAGCGGCCTACCATCAACTTGGTGGCGCCTGATCCGGCTTCGTTACTTGCCCGCAGTACATAGAGACCATCGCTCAGCCCCATGGCCTGTGCGCTGATATCGATGCCGATCCCTGCGGCTGGTGCGAACACATTGCTGTATACCAGCGCACCACGCAGATCCTGGATCATCACAGTTGTGGGGAAACGATCCAGCCCATGCACCTGGAGTGTGAAGTGGTCGTTGGTGGGATTGGGGAAGAGGTTCACCGGATTGTTGGCACCGATCTCCTCCATGCCAACCGGACCTCCCACGTAGATGTCGTCGATGTACAGGTCGCCCGAGAATGCGCTGGAGTTGAAGCGGAATTTGAAGCGCACGTTATCCGACAGCACACTGGCGGGCAGGGTCACCACGCGTTGCCTCCAAACCAGCGGGCCACTGCTGTTCCCGTTCGTCACAAGGTCCTGGCTGCTGCCGGAGTTCTGCACCGTTGTACGCAGTTGCCAGGTGCGCCCGCAATCCGTGGAGGAGAATACCTCCAGGCGCTCGGTCACGTCCAGCACATCCGAAGCGGTCGTCGAGTAGGAATACCAGAAGGAGAGTTGGGCCGCACCAAGAGGACTCAGGTCCAGGTTGGGTGAGACCATCTCATCGATGTCGTTCGTATTGTCAGGATTCAACAGGTTGAAGGGATTGCGATCGCCACTATTGAGCCTGGCGGAAGCACTCCCGGTGTGGCCGGCCCCGGAGACACGGTCCCATACGGTATGGTTGATGTCGTGATTGTAGGCCAGGTAGGGAAGCAGACTGCTGTTCGGCTCGAAGCTTTCCATGTAGGGCACCTGCCAGGAATCATCACTGTTGCTGATCAGCACCGCGAAGTCATCCGTTTTGCTGGTGGATCCATGATCGTTGCTCACCGTCAGTGTCACGGACTTCCAACCGGGGCTGCCGAAGGTGACCGTGGGGTTCTGCTCCGAGCTCGAGGCGGGGCTGCCATCCTGGAAGGTCCATTGCCAGCCTGTGGCCTGTGCGCGCGTGGAGTTGTCCACGAAACGCACCTGTGTTCCCGTGCATGAGAGCGCATTGAATGGTACCGTGGGGTTGGTGAGGTTGGTGCCTACCACGGCGTAGAAATCCGCGTCTGGCGGGCACGTGGCTTGGTGTCCCTCGGTCACACCGGTGACGATCAGATTCTGCTCATCCCAAAGCTCGTTGCGCTGGGCGGTGGTGGTGAAGAGGGTGGCCCGCATGCGTTCCACCTGGCCCTCGGTGAACATGCGGGGGCAGCTGGAATAATCCATATGGTTCTGGGAATTCTCCTGCACGCCCTCCACGCAGTCGATGCTATTGGCGCCCAGCCGGCACTCGAAGGAACCCTTGGTGATGGGGGTGTCCTCCACGCCATCATCACCGCAGATCAGCCCCGGGTCGTTGGTATCCCCCCACACGTGTGCCAGGTTCAGGGAATGCCCGATCTCGTGTGTAAGCGTACGCCCCAGGTAGGGATCGCTGATGCCCACGGTGCTGTGGCGGAGCATCACGCCATCCAGGATGGAGGCGAATCCCTCGGCTCCGGCGGGATACAACGCATAACCCAGCAGACCCGGTGCAGGAAAGGAGCGGGTGACCCACACGTTCAGGTATCTGTTGCGCGGCCACTGGTACAGTTTGGCTTCCGCACCGCCCAGGAAGGTCTGCACGGTTTGGATGCGGTTTATGCCATTGGTGCAGTTGCCGAAGGGATCCACCGTGGGCAGTACGAACTCGATCATGGCATCTCCAATGATCGGTTGGAAGGCGGCGGTCACCTGGCTGATGTCGGCCGCCGTGGCGCGGTAATCGGCATTGAGCTGTGCCACCTGCGTGTAGATCCGATCGTTGGGGATGTTCTCCTGGCCACGGATATGCAGGATGTGGAAGACGATGGGGATCCTCAGGATCATGTCACCACCGCGGAATTCCACGCTGTTGGCGATCAACTCGCGGATCTCCTCCTCGCTGGCCGCTTGTATGTCGGCGATCCAGGGATGGTCCTGCAACATTTGCTGGAATATGTGGTCCGAATGGCACCATGTACCATGCACATGTTCTTCGGATTGCGCCAGGGCGAACATGGGGATCGCGGCGACGCACAGGGAGAGTAAGGATTTTCTCATGTTTGGTGATGGAAGGCGTGTTGAATGGACCTGTAACCGAGGGCCTAAGATACAATTCGGTCCGGCCATGGGCCATCGCTGGAACGGGGACCGGTATGGGGATCCCGACATCAGGCTTGTATATGGATGGGCCATCTACATTTGGGCGGCTTACCTAGCCCAAGGCGGTCGTCAAGGATGCAGGCCGGTGGTCCCCAGACCGGCGGACCGGTGTATCCACGTGAAAAAATGGAAGGGGCCGCTCCACAAGGAACGGCCCCTTCAGGTCGCAATGAAGACGATCAGCGGCCTACTACGAGCTTGGTGGTCCAGCTACCGGCCGCATTGCCGGCACGCAGCAGATACATACCCTCTGCCAGGCCCAGTGCGCGGGTGCTGAATTCCACGCCGGCACCGCCTTGGGGCGCGTACAGGGCGCGGTGTACCACGGCCCCGCGGAGGTCCTGGATCATCACCGAGGTGCTGTGCTGTTCCATGCCCTCGGCGTATAGCGTGAAGTGATCATTGGTGGGATTGGGAAAGAGCGCCAATGAAGCATTGCCATCCAACTCGCCGATCCCCACCGGGCCACCGATGTAGATATCGTCGATGTAGACGTCGTTCGAGAAGGCACTCGACCGGAAGCGGAATTTGAACCGGACGTTGTTCGTGAGCACACTACCCGGCAGGGTGATGTTGCGCTGGGCCCATACCCCTGGACCCACGGCATTCCCGTTCGTGATCAGATCGTCATTCATGAGATTGGCCCGGGACTGCCAGGTGCGGCCGCAATCCACCGAGGAGAACACCTCCAGATTCTCGGTCACATCCGCAAGGTCGGATGCCATGGTGGAATAGGAGTACCAGAAGGAAAGCACCCCGGCACCCAGGCTGCTGAGGTTCAGCGGTGGGGAGACCATCTCGTCGATATCGCTGATGTTGTCGGGGTTGATGATATTCAAGAGATTGCGCGATCCGCTGTTGAGCCGCGCACATGCGTTGCCTGTATGGCCCATGCCGGTCCCGCGATCCCACTTGGTGTGGTTCAGGTCGTGGTTATAGTGGAGATAAGGATGCAGGCTGCTGCTGGTCTCGAAGCCTTCCATGTAGGGCACCTGCCACGCCTCGTCGCCATTGCTGATCAGCACGGCATATTCATCCACCTTGGTGGTGGTGCCATACGCATTGCCCACGGTCAGGGTCACCTTTTTCCACCCCGGCGTATCGTAAGTCACCGTGGGGTTGCGTGCCGTGGAGGTGGCAGGGTCCCCTCCTTCGAAGATCCAGTTCCATTCGGTGGCGAAGGCGCGATGCGAGTTGTCCATGAAGCGGATGGAGGCTCCCGTGCAGGAGAGGGCGTTGTATGGCACGGAAGGGTTGTTCAGGTTGGTGCCTACCACAGCGTAGAAGTCAGCCTCCGGCGGACAGGTGGCCTGGTGCCCCTCGGCCACGCCGGTAAGGATCAGGTTCTGTTCGCTCCAAAGGTTGTTGCGTTCGGCGGTGGTGGTGAAGAGCGTGGCCCGCATCCGCTCGCCCTGCCCTTCCGTGAACATGCGTGGACAGTACGCGTAGTCCATGTAGTTCTGGTAGTTCTCGTAGATGTCCGGATCACACACCTTGGAATTCTCGGGACTGGGGCAGGTGGTGAAGCCCTTGGTGATGGGGGTGTCCTCCACGCCATCATCGCCACAGACCACTCCGGGGGTGTTGTTGTCGCCCCAGGGGTGCTGGAGGTTGAGATAGTGGCCCACCTCGTGAGTGAGGGTGCGTGAGGTGAATGAGGAACTGGTACCAATGCTGCCTACGTAGTCCTCCAGGATCATGATCCCGTCGAAGATCTGCAGGAATCCTTCAGTGGAGGCGGGAAGGAGCGCATATCCGGCAGCCCCTCCGATCAATGTCCGCGCCACCCAAACATTGAGGTAGCGCCCCCGTGGCCACTGGTTCGTCTTGGACTCACTTTCGCCCAGGAAGGTCTGCACCGTACGGATGCGATCGATCCCATTGTGGCAGTTGCCGAAGGGGTCCACCGTAGGCAGGGCGAACTGTATCAGGCAATCCGCAGCGATGTCCTGGAAGGCCGGGATCACCTGCCCGATATCCGGGTTCATTTTTCGGAAGTCCTCGTTGAGGATCTCCACCTGATCAAGGATCTGCTCATTGGAAATGTTCTCGGTGCCGCCCTGATGCAGGATGTGGAACACCACGGGGATCGTCACCACCAGTTCATCACCGCGCAGGGTGGCATTGCTCAGGATCAGCTCCTGGATCTCCTCCTCGCTGGCGGCCTGGATATCCGCGATCCAGGGATGTTCCTGGAGCAGTTGCTGGTGGAGTTCACTGGTGTGACATAGATGTGTGGGTTCCGTATCTCCAGCCTGCGGATCTTGAGCGCGTGCCACAAGTGCAAGGGCGGGTACGAGGAGACAGAGTAGGGTCCTCTTCATGGTTCGCAAGTGTTCGGGAAGGTGGTTCTGAGGCAAGGTGGGCCACAATGTATGCAGCAGTTGGAAAAGAGTCGTGGCAGGGTCATGTACGGCACTCCCCGGGTTATCCGCGGTGCGCTTTCGGCAGTCTTCGGTCCAAAGGATTCACCGATCCAATTGAGTGCGGATGACCATGCATGCCTCGTACACTTCTTCTTCAGAGATGGTCAGCGGCGGAGCGATGCGGAACGCGGTAGGGCAGGAGAGGAACCAGAATCCGAGCACACCCCTCTGAAGGCAGCCCTCCACCACGCGCCGTACCCGCTCCGCATCACCAAGCTCCACAGCGAGCATCAGCCCTTCACCACGCACCTCCAAAATGGCCGGATGTTTCAACAGTTCCTTGAAGTATCGTCCCCTGCGCCGCGCATTCTCCGAGAGCCCTTCCTCTTCCAGGACCTCCAGTGCGGCCAGGCCAGCCACGCAGGGCAGCGGGTGCCCGCCAAAGGTGGTGATGTGCCCCAGGATGGGGTCGTGGGTGAGCAGGTGCATGCGCTCCCCGGAAGCCACGAAGGCACCCATGGGCAGACCGCCACCCAGCGCCTTGCCCAGCACGAGAATGTCCGGTACCACACCGCTATGATCCATCGCGAAGCGCCTGCCGGTGCGCCCGAAGCCGGTCTGCACTTCATCGAATATCAACATGGCACCGACCAGGGAACAGCGCTCGCGCAGGGCATGCAGCCATGCAGGGCCCGGTACGCGCACACCGGCATCGCCCTGGATCGGTTCCACCACCACGGCCGCAGTGCGGTGGGTGATCCGTTCCAGGTCCATCGGCTCATTGAAGGTGATGAAGCCCACATCAGGCAACAGTGGCCGGTGCCGGTATTTCTTCGTCTCGTTGCCGGTGATGCTCAACGACCCATGGGTGCTGCCGTGATAACTCCCATGGCAGGCCACCAGGCCGGTGCGGCCGGTCACACGCTTCGCCAATTTCAGGGCACCCTCGATGGCCTCTGTGCCACTGTTCACGAAGTACACGGAGTCGAGCCCGGCGGGGAGCAATGCTGTCAGCTTTTCCGCGAAGTGGACCTGGGGTTCCTGCACGAACTCGCCGAAGGGGATCACATGCAGATATTTATCGCACTGGGCCTTGATGGCCGCGATGATCTTCGGATGCCGGTGTCCCGTGTTGTTCACGGCAAGGCCGGCAACAAGATCAAGATATCGCTTACCGTTGCGGTCGGTGAGCCAGCAGCCTGTGGCATCCAGGATGTCCAGTGCGAGCGGATGTGGGCTGGTCTGGGCGAGGTGATCGTGGAAGGCGCGGCGGAGGTCGTCCATGGCGGGACGAAGATCGCGCGCCGCCATCAACGGCGGCCCGGCGGCCCGTCGTGGCGCCGCTCCATCTTGTCGCGGTACCGGCGGAGCACCTCACGATTGAACTCACGCTCGGCACGCACCAGTTCCAGGGTGCGCACGGCACCGATCGCTTTCACGAACCGGTCATGGTAAGTGCGCTCCAGTTCGATCTCCTTCTGCCGGTTGGCGAGGGCCGACTCCAGCAAGCGCCTGGCCTGCTCCTCACTCAATTCCCCCTGACCACCATGATGCAGCTCACGCATGTCGGAACGGATCTTCTCGCGTGCCACATCGAACTCGTTGTAGATAGGCCAGAACCGTTGCGCTTCCTCCACACCCAGCCCGAGCTTGGTGGTGAGATAGGCGGTCTTCTGTGCCTTGATCTCCTTCATGCGCTCAGGGCTGGGTCGTCCCGGTGGTTCATCCTGCGGCAATGCAGGACCAGACAGGAAGAAGAGCATAAGTATGGGGACAAGGTGGGTGGCGGTGATGTTCATGGCAGTTCAAGCAATAGTTCAAGCGGCAGTTCGGTATGTTCCAGGTAGGCATCCATTTCATCAATGGTCCAACCCTGGCCCGCCTCGGCAAGCAGGTCCGCCGTGGCGCCCCCTTCCATGAGCAGATCCATGTAAGTATGGGTATCCCAGCTTTCCTGGAGGAGTTCCTGGTCGCTGGTGGACGTGAACCCCGGCGCAGGGCCGCTGACTGGCGACCACAGCCATACGGCCATCGACACCATCAGTAACAGGACCGGTACCAGCGCCAGGCGCCATGCCACTGTGGGTGTTCGCAGCCAGTCATACCAGGTCTTCTTTCGCTCTGCATGCACCCTGGCCTGTACCACATATGGGAACTGATCGAAGAACTTCTCCGGCACCACGAATGGTGTGCGTCCCCTTAGCTGGTGCAGGGTGGGCGCCGTTCGTTCCAATTCTTCGTGATCTCGTTGGTCTTCCATGGTGTGATGCGGATAGGACGCGCTGCTCGTCATCAGGTTTGATCGCCGGTCACCCATTGCTCCACCTTCTTCACGGCGATATGGTAGCTGCTCTTCAACGCACCCACGCTGGTGCCTGTGATGGTGCTCATCTCCTCGTACTTCAACTCCTGGAAATACTTCATGGTGAACACCGCGCGCTGTTTGTCCGGCAGGCGCATCACGGCGCGTTGCAGTCTCTTCTCGATCTCCTCTCCACTGAAATACGCACTGTCATCCACCGTGGCGGTGAGCCGGTCCACAAGGGTGCCGGCATCCACGAAGGAGGCACGACGCGCTCTGCGCAGGTGGTCCAGACATTCGTTGTGTGCGATCCGGTACAACCAACTGAAAAGCTGGGCATCGCCGCGGAAGCGATCCAATCCCTGCCAGGCTTTGACAAAGGTGTTCTGCAGTACGTCCTGCGCCATGTCATGGTCGGTGACCATGCGGCGCACGAAGCCATAGAGGCGCTGCTGGGTCCGGCGCACCAGGAGGTTGAAGGCATAGTGGCGGCTTTCCTCGCGGCGGAGGAGCGTGAGCAGTTCGGTGTCGGAGAGGTCGCTCATGCCGCCCCGCAGGTGTCGGAAACTATTTGCGTGCGAGGGCGCGCTTCGCAGCGGCCACGATGTCCGGGGTGTCCAGGCCGTACTTCTTCAGCAGGTCCTCCGGCGTGCCGCTCTCGCCGAAACTGTCGTTCACGGCCACGAACTCCTGTGGCGTAGGGGCATTTCGGCCCAACACCTGCGCGATGGCATCGCCCAGCCCGCCATGGCGGTTGTGTTCCTCGCAGCTCACCACGCATCCGGTCTTCCTTGCGGATCGTAGGACGGCCGCTTCGTCGAGTGGTTTGATCGTGTGCATGTTGATCACCTCGGCGTGGATACCCTCCTGCGCCAGCTCCTCTGCGGCCTTCAGCGCATTCCAGACCAGGTGCCCGCAGGCGATCAAGCTCACGTCAGCGCCCTCCACCAGCACCTGGGCCCTGCCGATCTCGAAAGGCATGTCCGCCGGGATGAACACCGGCCACTTCGGCCTGCCGAAACGCAGGTATACCGGTCCTTCCTGCACGGCGATCGCCAGTGTGGCCTGACGCGTCTGGTTGTGATCGCAGGGTACCACCACGGTCATGCCGGGCAGCATGCGCATCAGACCGATATCCTCCAGGATCTGGTGCGTGGCGCCATCCTCACCCAGGGTCAGACCCGCATGGCTGGCGCAGATCTTCACATTCTTACCGGCGTAGGCGATGCTCTGCCGGATCTGGTCGTACACCCGCCCGGTGCTGAAGTTGGCGAAGGTGCCGGTGAAGGGGATCTTCCCGCCGATGGTGAGGCCCGCGGCGATGCCCATCATATTGGCCTCGGCCACGCCCACCTGGATGAAGCGTTCAGGGAACTCCTTCTCGAAGGCATCCATCTTCAACGAACCGGTGAGGTCGGCGCAGAGGGCCACAACATCTGGGTTGGTGCGGCCCAGTTCGAGCAGGCCGGCGCCGAAGCCGCTGCGTGTGTCCTTCTTGTCCAGTATGGGGTAGGTGCTCATTATCGGAAGGTGTCAGAAGTTCAAGGTGATGGCACGGCCGCTTTCAATGGTGACGTCCTTGTCGAGGCTCAGTTCGGTCCGTTTGGCGTTACGGCTGCGATAAGTGACGCGGTAGTTGCCGGGGAGCAGGCGGAGCTGGTCGCGGGATGCGGAGGCGTCCAGGTCGGCCACCCACTCCAGACCGTCGTCCTTCTTCAGGAAGATGGCACCATGCCCAGGAGTGCTGGCCTGCACATTCAACACCCCAGGGCGTGGTACGGCGATCTCCGTGGGCATCCCTTGCGCGATTGGCACATCCGGGATCTTCAAGCGGGGCAGTGTAAGGATCTCCAGGTCATAGGTCCCCACCCGGTAGCGCTGTTCGTCACCCATGTCCTGCACGTGCAAAGTGGCCAGTTCACCTTTCCGCCGCACGATGGCCTGGACCATTTGTGCATCGGCAGGTCCGCTTCCCACTTTGAAACGCAATGTGCCCATGCCCGCGTCCATGGTGATGATGCTGTGCTGGCCGGGTTTGATCTTCACGTTCTCCCGGACGCTGGGTGGCAGCGTATGCGCCACTACGCGGTAGGTGAACACGGGGTCCAGCATCAGGGTGTCGGGCACGCCGCGGTCATTCATGGTGTGTACGAAGTGATAGCGCACCTGGCCCGTGAGCTGGTCGTACAGGGTCACCGGCACATCGGTCTCGGTTGGTGCGCCCGTTGCGGTGAGAAGGCTGATCTGCGCGGTGGTGGTATTGAGCGCCTGCGAGAGGACGATCTTCAGCACGTGTTCGAATAGCTCCGGCGTGTCCGCATCAAAGAAATTTCCAATGCAGCGCAGGGTATATTTCTCGGCCTCCTCCAGGCCAACGCCGATCACAAAGGGTTTCAGCACGATGCCCTTCGCTTGCAGGGCACGGCTCACCGCACAGGGGTCCTCGTCGCAGGCTTCGATGCCGTCTGTGATGAGGATGATCACATTGCGGACCGGCCGATCGGAAGGACGTGGCCGGGTATCGGTGGGGAAGTCACCCGCGCCCCTTTCCAGCGAACGGGCGATGGGTGTGGTGCCCACGGCACGCAGACCTTTGATCATGTTCCGCATCGCAGGGGCACTGTTGGCGGAGAACGGTACTTCGAGTGTGGTATCGTCACAATCCTGCTCTCCAGCCGATATGGGTGAGCGATTGCCGTACACACGCAAGGCAAGTTCAAGGTCGGGCAGGTCTTCCAGTTCGTCCAATGACCGCAAGAGCAGTTCCCTGGCCACGTCAAGACGGGTCTTGTGGCCCCAGAAGGCATTCATGCTGTTGCTGGCGTCGAAGACGAAGAGCATCCGTGTCAGCGGCGGCTGGCCGGAAGCGGCCCTGTTGTCGCGCGACTGAGCAGGAGCCTGGGCGATAGCCAAGGCTGGAAAGAGGATGAGGAGCAGCAGTCGGTGGAAGAGAGCGACGGTCATGTGCGAGCGGACTTTCCGGAGAACGTGGAAAAGCGTGCCGATCGCGTGCATGGTTCGGTATTGATGGGCTCCCGGGTCAAGTGCGGTGCAGGATGTTCCTGTTACGGTCGACAGGGTGCGAGAGTGCAAGGCTGAGAGAGTGCGAGGGGTTCATGGGTTCACTCTCGCACTCTTGCACTCTCTCAATCTCTCTTTCGCACCCTTGCACACGCTCACACGCCTGCTCGTTCCCACCATCAATAGTCGCCGAGGGTCTCCTCCAATTGGGCCAGTGCCATGGACAACTGTTCATCGTTCGGTGCCACGCCGTGCCATTTATGGCTGCCCATCATGAAATCCACGCCCTGCCCCATTTCAGTGCGCATGAGGATCATCACCGGCATGCCCTTGCCGGTCCGGCCTTTCGCTTCCTTCATGCCTTTCAGCACGGCATCCATTGCGTTGCCATTCATTTCCATCACGTCCCAACCAAAGGCGAGCCACTTGGCTTTCAGATCGCCCAGGGGCATCACCTTGTCCACGTCCCCATCGATCTGGCGGTTGTTCCAGTCCACAGTGCTGATCAGGTTGTCCACTTTGTGCGCCGCAGCGCTCATGGCTGCTTCCCAGACCTGGCCTTCCTGCAGTTCGCCGTCGCCATGCAGACTGTATACCAGGTGGTCATCACCATTCATTTTCTTGGCCAGGGCGGCACCGATGGCCACGCTGAGGCCCTGGCCCAACGAGCCACTGGCCATGCGTACCCCCGGCAAGCCTTCGTGCGTAGTGGGGTGGCCCTGCAAGCGGCTGTTGATCTTGCGGAAGGTGGCCAGCTCGTTCACAGGGAAGTAGCCGCTGCGCGCCAGCACGCTGTACCACACCGGGCTGATGTGTCCGTTGCTTAGAAAGAAGAGGTCCTGCCCCATGCCGTCCATGCTCCAGTTCTTCGGATCATGCCGCAGAATGTGGAAGTACATCGCGGTGAAGAACTCGGTGCATCCCAGCGACCCACCGGGGTGACCACTCTGCACGGCATGTACCATGCGGATGATGTCCCTGCGGACCTGAGATGCGATGCGTTGGAGTTCCTGCGTGTCTGCCATGGTGTTGGAAGTCGCCGGTGAAGATGCGGGCATGCGCGATAAGCGTTTCAAATGGATCGCCGCGAAAGTAGCCGGGGGCCTCGCGAGGGTCCGGCGATCGTGGATAACTGCTGATAAGTGGCTGTGGACGACTTTATGGCGTGCGTGTTGGAATGGGCTGGACGTGTCAGCACTCCCGGCCAGTCGGAATACGTGGTCTTCATTCACCGCAAACCCGCTATCGCGACCGCGAATCGTTCCACTTCTTCCGTGATGTTGAAGTAGTGGGTGGAAGCCCGCACCACCCGATCCAGGCCACGGTGCTCCAGGTCCAGCCGGGCGATCTCCTTGCGGCCCACGGTCACGTTGATGCGCTGTTTCGCCAACTGCTGCATGATCGCCATCGGGTCATGCCCTTCCAAGGTGAAGGTGACGATCCCGCTCTTTTGCAGGCCGAGGTCATGGACAGATACGCCGGGCAGTTCCTCTAGCCGGTCCCGTAGTTCGGTAGCAAGCATCTGCACCCGATCCGCGATATCGTCGAGCCCCCAGTGCAGGGCATGGTCCACCGCTTCGGCCAGGCCGATCACGTTCGCGTAGCTCTTCTCCCAGGTCTCGAAACGGCGTGCATCGTTCCGCCAGGTGAAGCTGTCCCTGCTATCCCAGCTGGCCGACTGATGCTCCACGAACACGGGTTCCAGCCGGTCCAACACTTCCTTCCGTACATACAGGAAACCCGTTCCACGCGGGCCACGCAGGAACTTCCGCCCCGTGGCGCTGAGCAGGTCGCAGCCGATCGTTTCCACGTCCAGAGGCAGTTGCCCTGCGCTCTGGCAGGCGTCCAGCAGGTAAAGCGCATCGCTGCCCTTCACGATGGCGCCCACTTCCGCCGCCGGATTGATCAGCCCGTTGCTGGAGGGCACATGTGTCAAGGCCACCAGTTTCACCCGGTCGTCCATCATTTGGCGCAGGGCCTCAAGGTCGATCTGTCCGTGTTCGTCATCGGGCACCAATTCCACTGTGCAACCCGTACGCTGTCGCACCAGCAGGAAGGCCAGCCAGTTGCTCACGTATTCGGCGTGCGCGGTGAGGATGCGGTCGCCAGCTTTTAGCGGGATACCATGGAAGGCCAGGTCCCAGGCTCGGCTGGCGTTCTCCATGATGGCCACCTCATCGCGGTGGCAATTGAGCATGGTGGCGATGGCATCATAAGCGCGCTCCCACTTGGGTATCGCCTCTGCCGCCGCCTCGTAGCCACCAACGCGTGCTTCCAGGTCCAGATGGGTCTTCACGGCCTCAAGCACGGGCCGGGGCATAAGGCTGCTACCGGCGCTGTTGAAATGCAGGACATGGTCGCAGCCTGGAGTGAGTGCACGCGCGTGTTGGGGATCAATGGCCATTGGGCGAAGGTATTCCCGACGATGGAAGCCTACTTTCGCCGCCCGAATGCTGGAACGACCGGCGTTCATTCATCCCAGCGCTAGATCCATGGCCCTCAAATGCGGCATCGTAGGCCTGCCCAACGTGGGCAAGAGCACCCTGTTCAACTGCCTGAGCAACGCCAAGGCACAGGCGGCCAACTTCCCGTTCTGCACCATCGAGCCCAACGTGGGTGTGATCACTGTGCCCGATGAACGGCTTAACAAGCTGGCGGAATTGGTGAAGCCCCAGAAGGTGGTGCCCACCACGGTGGAGATCGTGGACATCGCCGGACTGGTGAAGGGCGCTAGCAAGGGTGAAGGGCTCGGCAACCAATTCCTGGGCAATATCCGCGAGTGCGACGCCATCCTGCACGTGCTCCGCTGCTTCGATGATCCCAATGTGGTGCATGTGGACGGCAGCGTGGATCCCGTACGGGACAAGGAGGTGATCGACATCGAACTGCAGTTGAAGGACCTGGAAACGGTCGAGGCGCGGCTCAAGAAGGTGGAGAAACAGGCGCAGATCGGCGAGAAGGAAGCCAGACGACGATTTGAGTTGCTCAGTCGTATCCGCGGGCACCTGCTGAAAGGCGAAAGTGCACGGGCGGCCATCGATCCGAACACGGACCCCGTGTTGTTGAACGAGTTCCAACTGCTCACCACCAAGCCGGTGCTATACGTGTGCAATGTGGACGATAAGAGCGCGATCAACGGCAATGCCTATGTGGAAGCGGTGAAGCAGGCGGTCGCGGCCGAGAACGCCGGGGTGATGATGGTGACCGCCGCCACCGAGGCCGAGATCGCCACGCTGGAGACCCCCGAGGAACGTGCGATGTTCCTGGCGGACATGGGCCTGGACGAACCCGGCGTGAACAAGTTGATCCGTGCCGCCTACAAGCTGCTGAAGCTGCAGACCTACTTCACCGCAGGGGAGAAGGAGGTGCGTGCCTGGACCATCCACGTGGGCGACACCGGTCCGCAGGCCGCAGGTGTCATCCACAGCGATTTCGAAAAGGGATACATCCGTGCCGAGGTGATCTCATTCGATGATTTTGTGAAGTACGGCAGCGAATCAGCCTGCCGTGCCGCTGGCAAGCTGCGCACCGAAGGCAAGGATTATGTGGTGCAGGATGGTGACGTGATGCACTTCCTGTTCAACGTGTGATCACCATCACTCCAGCACCTTCATGCGGGCCATCGCATTGAACATGGCCTTGGGATCCACATCCACGCGGGCGCCATCGACCCACAGCGCGGAGACATGGCCGGCGATGCGGGTGTACAACCAGATGACGATCTCATCCAGCGGGTCGCCATGGCCATAGGTGAGATACAGCGGGATGGTCTCATTGAAACCGATGGCATTGCCCACATGTCTGCCGGAGGATGTCAGCGTGGCATTGGTCCGTGGTAGCCGGAAGCGCTCCCCACGATCGAGCCAGCGGGTCATCGAGCCGAACAGCCGGTACTTCAGTTCCTTGTCGCTGGTGATCAATTGGATCTCCAGATCCACTGCGCTCAGGGGGACCTGACGTGCCTTTTCCGGGTGGAGGTCATGGCTGTTGCGTAGCAAATACTCCTCCACGCGTTGCAGCCGGTCCAGCATGTCGCGGTACATCTCGTTCAACAACTTGTCCAGTTCGGCATTGTCCAGATGGGCGAAGCGATCGGGGTGATAGTGCTTGTGGAAGAGATGCCGTTTTTCCTGCACGGTCTCCGGGGTCATGTCCTCCACCGGTACCCTGAACAGGTCGCTGGCCCAGTCGAGTTCATATGTGGTGGGACGTTCCATGCCGGTCGTGTGTCGAAGGTAGCCCGAGATCCCATCAGCGGCATGCTTGATCCATGTCGCCGTGCACCCCCCCCGTAGTTTTGCGCCCGGAACCAACCGCCGCATGTGCCGGGCCTTTGTCCTTTTCATCACCGCCATCTCCTGATGACATCCGCCTGCACCACCCCGGAGCCCGAGGCCACCACCCCGGCCATCGACTTCGATCGCTTCGTGAACACCGGCCAACCTTATGGTGCGCCGGATCTCAACTGGGTGAAGCAGGACCACTTGAAGCCCACCATCGAGGAAGGTATGCGTTGCCAGAAGGAGGAGGTGGAGGCCATCGCCACCAACACCGAGGCGCCCACCTTCGCCAACACCATCGAGGCATTGGAGAAGAGCGGGCAGCTGCTCTCGCGCGCCAGCTCTGTGATGTATTGCCTGGTATCGGCGCACACCAACGATGAACTTCAGAAGATCCGCGCCGAACTCTCCCCCAAGCTTTCCGCCCACGCCGATGCCATCGCCATGGACGAGCGGCTTTTCGCGCGCATCAAGGCATTGCACGACCAGCGCGACGAACTGGGCTTGGACCCTGTGGAGAAGCGACTCGTGGAGCGCCGCTACACCGCCTTTGTGCGCGGTGGTGCGCTGCTGGATGAGGCCGGTAAGGAACGGCTGAAGGCCATCAACGAGGAACTCTCCAAACTCTCCACGCAGTTCAGCGACAACGTGCTGGCCGAGACCAATAACGGCGCCGTGGTGGTGGACGACGTGAAGCGGCTCGATGGCCTGAGCGAAGCCGCGATCTCCGCTGCCGCCGCTGCCGCGAAGGCGAAGGGCCAGGAAGGCAAGTGGCTGCTCACCCTGAGCAACACCACGCAACAGCCCGTGCTGGCCAGCTTGAACGACCGTTCGCTGCGCGAGCAGGTCTACAAGGCCTCCATCGCGCGTGGTTCACAAGGCAATGCCAACGACAACCTGAATGGTGTGGCCCGCCAGGCGAAACTCCGGGCCGAACGCGCACAACTGCTGGGCTACGAGAACCACGCGGCATTCGTGCTGGCCGATGAGATGGCCGGTACGCCGAAGGCCGCGCTGGACCTGCTCACCGGCATGGTGCCCGCAGCGGTGAAGAATGCCAGGGCCGAGGCGACCAAGTTGCAGACCATGATATCGACAACTGTCGCATACGAACCGCATGTATCGCAAGTGGCATTCACGCTTCAGCCCTGGGATTGGGACTACTACGCCGAGCAGGTGCGCAAGGCGGAGTACGATCTGGATGAAGCCTCCATCAAGCCTTACCTGGTGTTGGACAGCGTGCTCAACAACGGCGTCTTCTTCGCCGCGGAGCAACTCTTCGGCATCACCTTCAAGGAGCGCAACGACATTCCCGTCTACAACCCCGACGTGCGCACGTGGGAGGTCTTCGATGCCGACGGCAAGGGCATCGGACTCTTCTATGGCGACTTCTTCGCCCGCGACAGCAAGCAGGGTGGTGCGTGGATGAGCAGCTTCGTGGACCAGAGCTTCCTGCTCGATGAGCAGCCGGTGATCACGAACACCTGCAACTACGCCAAGCCGCCCGCTGGTGAGCCGGCGCTGATCACCTGGGAAGATGTGCGTACACTCTTCCACGAGTTCGGCCACGGCGTGCATGGCATGCTGAGCCGTGTGAAGCATCCATACTTCAGCGGCACCAACGTGCCCCGCGACTTCGTGGAGTTCCCCAGCCAGTTCCAGGAGAACTTCATGCTGGAGCCCACCGTCTTCGCACGCTACGCACGGCACCACAAGACCAACGAGCCCATGCCCAAAGCCATGGCCGACAAGCTGCTGGCCAGCACGCGCTTCAACCAGGGCTACGCCACCACTGAATACCTCGCCGCCGCACTGTTGGATCTCGAGTGGCACATGCTCCCATCCGATGCACCCGAGGTCTCCGACCCGCTGGCCTTCGAGGCCGAAGCGCTGATGAAGCACGGCATCGCGCTGGACATGGTGCCGCCGCGTTACCGGACGCCGTATTTCAGCCACATCTGGGGCGGCGGCTACAGCGCGGGCTACTACGCCTACCTCTGGAGCGAGGTGCTCGAAGCCGATGCATACGCGTGGATGAAGGACAACGGTGGCATGACGCGCGAGAACGGCCTGCACTATTGGGGGCTCATCCTCGCCACTGGTGGCAGCCGCGATGGAAAGGAGCTCTTCCGTGCGTTGACCGGCCGGGAGCCGCGCGTGGAGCCACTGCTGGCGAAGCGGGGGCTGTGATCGATCCGCTCAGGATATTGCCTGATCCAAAAAGATCGGGCCGGGCTTCACTCATTCACCAGGGCGATGGGCTATGAGGCCAGGTAGTTTGGGGCTGTCTACCACGCCCGAACAGCCATGCCACATCCATTCGCAGCCGCCATCACCATATTGACCGCGGTGGTTCCCATGCTCGCACATGGACAAGGCATGGTACATCAGCGTATTGAAGAGCTAAGGCAACAAGGAGCCATTTTTATTGCCATGGATCCCTTTTTACGCACGGAACCTACACTAACCCTTGCGGTCAACCTGGATGTCCCGGGCCAACTATACCGACTGGACGACCTTGCCTGTGCTACACTGCTCGCGGCGTCACCCGCTTTCATCGCTTTACCGATCCCTGATCCATCCGGTGTATTGGTCCTGGATCTGGAACAGGTCGATCCGGTCTCGGAAGGCTTCGCGTTCATTGAGAGCACGTCGGGTCTGCCCGGGCCAGTTCCATCGGCCCTGCACTACAGGGGCACCGTACGCGACGGGGCAGGCATCGCGGCCATCACGGTATTCGCGGATGGGATCATGGGCTTGATCGCAGATGAGGAAGGGCAACTGGTGATCGGTAAGCTGGATGGTGTTACGGACGGGACCCACGTCATGTATCGTCAACAGGATCTGCCGGAGGGGTTGATCTCCCCTTGTGAAGTGGTCGATGTGATGGATGATGTGATCGTATGGGACGAGGGAGCCGTGGAGGGCATGCGCAGCACACGCTGTGTGAAGTACTACTGGGAAGCCGCCCATGATATCTACCTCGCCGCCGGGCAGGACTTCGGTGTGGCCAGCAACTTCCTCACCGGGTTGTTCAACCAGGTGGCGCTTCTCTTCCAGAACGATGGGATCGACATCGTACTCAATGCGGGCCTGATATGGGCCAACCCCGACCCTTATGACGGGAGCACCTCCGTAGAACGACTGGCGCAGTTCGGGGATCATCGCACCAGTTTCAATGGTGACATGGCCAACCTTCTCGCGCTTGGCGTAGGTGGTGGTGCGGCCTGGACCGACCGCCTCTGCGACCCCGACAGCTACTACCGCATGGCCTACAGTGGCATCCAGCCCTTCTATAACAATGTGCCCACCTACAGCCTGAGTGTGCAGGTCATTTCCCACGAGCAGGGCCATGGCCTTGGATCACGGCACACACACGCCTGTGTCTGGAATGGGAATGATACGGCCATCGATGGCTGTGGTCCGGCCATCGGGTACACTGAAGGGACATGCCCACCGGGTCCCATGCCATCTCCTGCGGTGGGCGGGACCATAATGAGCTACTGTCATTTCACCGGCAGCGGTATCAACTTCCTCAATGGCTTTGGCCCACAGCCCGGGGCGTTGATCCTTGGGCGGGTCAATTCAGCCTCCTGCCTGGACGCCTGCGGCACCACCTGTGATGCACCTGATGGCCAGCAGGCGTTTTTCCCTGCATGGCAGGTCGCAGACCTTGTCTGGAATGATGTGGGCGCGGATGGTTATGACCTGCTTTGGCGGGTGTTGGGCACGGGCGACTGGAACCTGGTGGAAGACATCGGTATGGCGGTATGGACACTGAACGGCTTGGCGGATGGCACACCATACGAATTCCAGGTGCGCTCTCTGTGTGGCCTGGGTACCTCCGATCTTTCGCCGCCATACGTGTTCACCACACCGGCCATTTGCCAGGACGACCAGGAGCCCAATGATGTGCTGGCACAGGCTACGATGGTGACGATCCCTGCGGCCATCCGGGCCGTGATCGGTGTGCCTGGCGACGTGGATCTCTATCGTATCGAGTTGACCGCGCCGACGACCTTGATCATCGATCTGGCCGACCTGGCACACGACTACGACTTGTACTTGCTGGATGCCGCAGGGGAGGTCCTCGCATTCTCCTACGAGTGGTCCACCACGCCGGAACATATCACCTATCCGGCACTGGCCGGCATATTCTACATCGAGGTGCACGGTTTCGATGGCGTGTATGACGATCTGCTCTGCTATCTGCTGACGGTGCGAACGGACCAGTTGTCGTTGTGCCCGGCTCCATTGGATCTCGCGGTGGTAGGGACCGATCATGAAAGCGCCTTGCTGCAATGGTCAGGTGTGCCGGATGCGGGTCCCTACGCGCTTCGATGGCGGCCATTCACCGATCCGGAGTGGATCGCGATCGCTGATATCGCAAGTACAGCATACAACCTTTCGGACCTGTCCCCATCCACCATGTACCAGGCCCAGGTGGCGGCTGATTGCGGCCATGGCATCCAGTTGTATTCGCCTCTGATCACCTTCATCACTGCTGCCGATCCCTGTTCGGCCGGTATCACATGTGTGCCATTCGCGTGGCTGGAAGGGCCCTTCGAGGCATCGAGTACGTCCATGCGCGATGATCTGCGCTCCGCCGGTTCATTGCCATTGCACGAACCATACACCGCCATGGGATATCCGGTCCAGGGGCTCCTGACAACAACGCAGGACGTGCTGGACGTGGCTGGCCCGCAGGCAGTGGTGGATTGGATCCTGCTGGAACTTCGACATGGCCAGGTTCCTGAGTTGGTGTTGCGGACCCAGGCTGGTCTCCTGCGTGCGGACGGTTCGGTGATCGCTCCGGATGGCAGCCCGGCCATCAATTTCTGCTGGCCTCCCGGTGACTACCACCTGGCCATTCGCCATCGCAATCACCTGGGATGCATGACCGCAGGACCGATCGATTTCGGTACAGCTGCCACAATAGTGGATCTTCGCGATGAGGTTCTCGCCACCTACGGCACCGACGCCCGGAAGGTCGTGGAGGGAGCGGCGCTGCTTTGGGCCGGGAATGCGGTACAGGATGGCGCGTTGAAGTATACGGGCATGGATAACGATCGCGACCCGATCCTTCAGGCGATCGGTGGCACCATCCCTACCAATATCGTTTCGGGCTATCATTCAGCGGATATCACCTTGGATGGTCTGGTGAAGTACACCGGTGCAGGGAACGATCGTGATCCCATTCTGAGCAATGTGGGAGGGACCGTGCCCAGTGCCGTCCGCGAAGAACAACTTCCATAGACGGTTCAATTCGGCCTGGATGGGAACGACCGCGCGATCCCAAGGACGGGTGAGGGTGGTCTACTGGACACTGGAGATCGGCAGGCCGTTGTGCTGACCCGTCGATGATAGTCCGGTATTCGTCGGAATGCTGGGCTGATCTTGGATATAAGGAGGCGGCGGGCCCGTAAGAGGGGTGAACCTTGGACTAATTTTCCGAGCGGAACCAATCCTCGAAGCCTGCACATGAGATCGATCTTTACCCTGCTTCTCCTGGCTCTGTTCCCGTTGTTCGGGAATGCGCAGAATGGCCCGGGCCGCGTCGCCCAACACATCCAGGAGTTGCGTATCGGAGGCCGCACCTTCCCTTCGCACAGCCTCTTCACGCAAGTTGCCACCAGTCCGGAGACCAAGGCCCTGTGGGACCGTGCACTCGGACAAGCGACCGTGCTGACCTACGATGTGGGCAAGCGCAATGACCTGCCGCATGCCGTCGGATCCACGCTTTCCTTGTCGATCCCTTTCCACGAGGGCGAGTTGATCCTGGATCTTGAGCAGGTCGACATCACCACCGATGAGTTCCGTGTGGTCCTGAGCGATGGCGGGGAAACATTAGTGGATCCCGGTCTCCATTTCCAGGGTATGATCCGTGGCAGGCCTGGGTCAGTAGCCGCCATCAGTGTGTTCGCCGAAGAGGTGATGGGACTGCTGGCTGATGACCTGGGGCAGATCGTATTGGGCCGGCTGGAGGGTGATCCCCAGGGCCGTCACGTACTCTATCGCGATACAGCGCTGAAGGGCAGCAGCGGCGCGGTGTGCTCCACCAGCGATGAAGGGCCGCCTTACGTGGAGGACCAGATCCGTTCGGAGGGTGCACCCAAAACGGTGAAGTGCGTGCGCTTCTATTGGGAGGCGGCGTACGATATCTTCCAGAACAAGGGCACCAACACGGTGAGCTACCTCACCGGCCTGTTCAACCAGACGGCCATTCTTTTCAATAATGACGGCATCGACGTGGTGTTGAACGAGATCTTCGTCTGGAACACCCCGAGCCCTTACAACGCCAGCACTTCCAGCGGGCGCCTGAACCAGTTCGGGGACTACCACACCAGTTTCAACGGCGACCTGGCGCACCTGCTGGACTACGGCGGAATGGGTGGGGTGGCCTGGCTGAACACGCTTTGTGCTTCGCAGACGCGCTACCGCATGGCGTATAGCGGGATCAGTAGCACCTTTCAGAATGTGCCCACCTACAGTTGGAGTGTGATGGTGGTGTGCCATGAGCAGGGCCACAACATGGCATCGCGGCACACGCATGCCTGCTGGTGGAACGGCAACAATACCGCCATCGACGGTTGTGGCCAGTCCGCGGGCTATTCCGAAGGCAGTTGCCCGCAGGGTCCGCTGCCGCCCTCCAGCGTGGGTGGCACGATCATGAGCTACTGCCACCTCACCAGCAGCACGATCAAGTTCGCCAACGGCTTCGGCCCGCAGCCCACGGCGGTCATCGTCAACGCGGTGAACGGCGCGAACTGCCTGCAGAACTGCGGCACAAGTTCGTGCGACACTCCTGGCGGGCTTACCGCCAGCGTGATCGGCCACACGAACGCCACGCTCACATGGTCCAATACCGGGGCGGGCAGCTACTCGATCCGTCGCCGCCTCTCACCCAGCGGATCCTGGTCCACCACCACCGGTCTGTCAAACCCCACGCACGCCTACACCGGCCTGTCGGCTTCCACCACCTACGATGTGCAGGTGCGGTCCGTTTGCGGCGACATCAACTCCAATTGGTCCGGCACCTACACCTTCACCACGCTTGCGCCATGCCCCGATGCGCTGGAACCCAACAATACTTTGGGTGCTGCTGCGTCGATCACCCTGCCAGCATCGATCAACGCGCTGATCGCCTCCGCATCCGACGTGGACTATTACACCTTCACGCTGGATCAGACGGCCAACTTGAACATTTCGCTCACCAATGTTGCTGCCGATTATGACATGCGCCTCCTCAACGCAGGTGGTTCGCAGCTGGCCATCTCCCAGAATGGAGGCACCAGCAACGAGAGCATCAGTTATGGCAGTGCTCCGGCGGGCATCTACTACGTGCATCTCTATGGTTGGAATGGTGCCTTCAGCAATGTGCAGTGCTACCTGCTCTCGGTGAGCGCCTCGGGGGCACAAGGCTGTGGCATCCCGCAAAACCTCAGCGCCTCCAACATCACATGGAATGGTGCGACGCTCACGTGGAATGCGATGCAGGGCGCCAGCGGCTATGGCCTGCAATGGCGCGAGCTCGGTGCCCCAGGCTGGAACACGGTGGATGGCATAGCCGGAACGAGCTACCCGTTGGGTGGTCTGGACTGGTCCACCACGCATGAATGCCGCGTACGTTCGGTTTGCGCCGGGGGTGTTTCGCTGTACGGCGCTGCGATCCAGTTCACCACGCTGGATCCGCCCTGCGAAGTATCACCGACCATCTCGCTGGCACTGCGCGTACTGCTTGATGGACCGTACCAAGGCAACGGTGTGATGGGCGATGGCCTGCGCACCGGGGGCTGGATACCGCTGTCGCAACCTTACAGTGCGATGGGCTGGCCGGTGACCGGCCCGCAGACGATCACACCCGCCGTGCTATCCACCGCAGGGGTCAACGCCATTGTGGACTGGCTGGTGGTGGAGTTGCGCTCGGCCACATCGCCCTTCAGCATGCTGGAGCGTCGTGCGGCACTGCTCCAACGCGATGGTGATGTGGTGGCGCTGGATGGCATTTCACCGCTGGGCTTCTGCCTGTCCCCGGGGAACTACCGGGTGGTGGTACGCCACCGCAATCACCTGGGCTGTATGACCGGGCAGGCTTACGCGCTGGGAGGCAACACAACTACCATCGACCTACGTCAGCAGAGCACCAGCACCTGGGGAACCAACGCCCGGAAGAACGTTGGCGGCACAATGCTCCTGTGGGCGGGCAACGCCCTCACCGACCAATTGCTGCGTTACACCGGCCAGGACAACGATCGCGACATGATCCTGCAGACCATCGGGGGAACAGTACCCTCAGCGACCGTCAGTGGTTACCATCTGGCGGATATCACCATGGACGGCCTGGTGAAATATACCGGCCCGGGCAACGACCGCGACCCGATCCTCTCTAATGTGGGAGGTACACTGCCCACGAATTCAGTGGTGGAGCAGTTGCCGTAGGAAGATCGGTTCGTTTCAATGCCCCTCGATCGTTCATCGAGGTCATTTTGCGCGGCGTGGGCGGCAAGACTTGCGGTAGGATGCCCTGATCTCCACTGCCCATGTGTGTCCGGGCGATCCATCCCGAGCGAAGCAACGGACGGATCTATCAACTACCTGTACTCATCCCCCAGATCATCGATGTTGCCATGGCGGCCGAATTCCTCGTCCTCCTCATCACTGAATAGGTCTTCGTCGTCATCGTCATCGGTGCCATATTCCTCCGGACCGGTGGCGTAGGGGTCCTCTCCGGCGACGATGCCATCGGCCAGATCGATCTCCTTGCTATGCTCGTCGGGTGCCGATCCCATGGTCATCACCACGCGTGGATATGCCACACCGGGCATGGGGTCGCCAGCAGCGATCAGCTCCACCATGAACATCCACATATGCAGGAAGTCGTACGCGTAGACGAATCGTTGCGTGGTGCTCCGGATGTGATCACTGATCAACACTTCGGGCATCAAGGCGGGCACATGTCCTTCTTCGGCGAAACCCATGTCGGCCAATGGGATCTCCGGGCCCTTTCCCCATTCCTCATCGCTCACATAGAAACAGGCCATCTCCTGACCTATGAAGGCGAACGCATCCTTGATCGCCATGTGCAGGTCCAGGAACGATTGTTCGCTTTGGATCTCAATGTCGCGGAATGCTTCACTGGGATGGTCTATCAGGACGCGGAAGCGATAGATACGCAAAGGTCAAAGAGTTGAGGGATGCCTGGATCGGATCGGAAGATCACCGTGACCGCGAAGCTACGTGGATGGGTGCTCTCATTCCTCGATCGCCGCCACCGGTGGTTCTTCCATGCCCAACAACGGTACCAGCCCAAGCTTGCGGCCTTCCTCGATCATAAGGGGCCATGCGGCAGCCCGGTCGTTGTGGATCTTCCCGTCCAGGATCGCCTCCTTGATCACCGTCTTGATCACGCCGATGGACTTTCCCGGCGGGATCTTAAAAGCGGCCATGATATCCTCACCGGTGATGGGCGGTTGGAAATTGCGCACGTGGTCCTTCGCCTCAACATCCTTGAGCTTCTGCATCAACATGTCGTAGTTGCGCAGGTAACGCTCCTTTTTCTTCTCGTTCTTGCTGGTGATGTCGGCGCGGCACAAAACCATCAACGCATCGATGTCGTCCCCGGCATCGAAGAGAAGGCGGCGCACCGCACTGTCGGTCACCTCTTCCTTGGTGAGCGAGATGGGCCGCAGGTGCAGCGCCACCAGCTTCTGCACGAACTTCATTTTGTCGTCCAGCGGCAATTTCAGGCGGCGAAAGATCTTGGGCACCATGCGCGCGCCCTTGTCCTCGTGCCCGTGAAAGGTCCAGCCGGTGCCGGGCACGAAGCGCTTGGTGGCGGGCTTGGCGATGTCGTGCAGGATGGCGCCCCAACGCAGCCACAGGTCCTCGCTTTCCGCGCACACATTGTCCAGCACCTGGAGCGTATGGTGGAAATTGTCCTTGTGGCCGATGCCGTATTTCTCCTCGGCACCCTTCAGTTCCACGAACTCCGGGAAGAACTCCTGCAACAGCCCGCTATCCAGCAACAGGTTGAAACCGATACTGGGTCTATCGCACACGATGATCTTGTTCAGCTCGGTGTGGATGCGCTCGGCACTGATGATCTCCAGGCGCTGGGCATTGCGTTGGATAGCCTCGAAGGTGGACGGGTCGATGGTGAAGCCCAGTTGGTTGGCGAAACGGATCGCGCGCAACATCCGCAACGGGTCATCGCTGAAGGTGATGTCGGGGTCCAACGGCGTGCGGATCAGCCCGCGGGCCAGGTCGAGTATGCCGCCGAAGGGATCCACCAGTGCGCCAAGGCTGCCCTCGTTCAAGGAGATGGCCAGCGCATTGATGGTGAAGTCGCGCCGCTCCTGGTCGTCGCGGATGCTGCCGGGCTCCACCTCGGGCTTGCGGCTGTTGCGGCTGTAGCTCTCCTTGCGTGCGCCAACGAACTCCACCTGTTCATCGTCCCACATGAACATGGCCGTGCCGAAGTTCTTGAAGACGTGTACATGACCAGCGTCCAGGCGCTTTGCCACGGCCTGCGCGAAGGCGATGCCGTCGCCCTCCACCACGAAGTCGATGTCCTTGCTGGCACGGCCGATCAGCAGGTCGCGCACATGGCCCCCGATGGCGAAGGCGGGGATGCCCTGGGCCTTGGCCTCATCCGCCACCGCCGCGAAGAGCGGTTCCTGTACCACGCCTTCGAGGCGGGCGGGATCGACGGAGTAGGTGGAGGTGCGGGACATGTCGATCAGATGATCAGATGATCAGAAGATCAGAAGATGAAATGCCGAGCGGCGATGAATGGGCGGCAAAAGTAGGCCGATGGGGCTGTTCGCAGGTCCCAAGCGTTAAGGGGCAGCAGGATCCTCAGGAAAGAAACTCGGTCACGAATTCCCTTGGGGAGAGGATCCGTGTTCGACCGTGCTTCTTCAGGGTGAGGAGGTCGTCGTCACCTGTTATGAGCACATGCGCTTTCCCGCGTTTGCTCAGGTCCAGTAGGTAGTCATCCGCAGGATCACGTGATACAGGCTTTATCGCGGTGGCGGCTGGTAGGATCTCTGTGCTTTGCTCCAGCACGAATACCATCTCGTCGACCTTCTCGGGCGGGAATAGCTTGCTGAATTTCGGTCGCCTTGCCACGCGATCCAGTTCGTCCAGCAGTAAGCTGTCAATGATCACATGGAACCGTGGTTCGTGGAAGATGGTGGTCAACACCGCAATGCGCTTTCCGATCAGCAGGCTGACCAGGACATTGGCATCAACGACGACGCGGATCACCTTCATTGCGGCGCTTTTCCCACAGTTCGCGGCGCACCTCCTTACAGGTCCGGATGATCTCACGCTCGCTCATACTGTTCGGCTCAAAGGCCGCCAGGATCTCATCCCATTTGGCCTTCAGACCAGCCTGGCGCAATTCCTCCGCCAAGCGCTGCTGCTCCTTGGTGGGCATCTCGCGCACGATGGCCACGATCTGCTCGTAGCTCAGATTTGGACGGTCGTTCTTGGTGAAGGACATGGTTCCAATGATCAAGTCAAAGCTACTATGCCCGAGGATCTCATGTCCGACCGCAATAATTTAAGCCTGCGTGGCCCTGGCGCCCCTCTGTCATCTTGCGCTGTAGCTTCGTGGTTCCCAATACCAGCCACATGCCTACGCAGACCATGAAGTACGCCGAGACCGGGAACTACATCGCCGGCAAGCTCGAAGCGAACCTGCCTGACCGGCAGGCAGGCGGCCAGCAACGCATGGACGTCCGCTCACCCTTGGATGGAAGCGTGATATCCACCGTACCGCTTAGTTCGGCCAGTGACCTGGACAAGGCAGTGAGAGCTGCCGAAGCGGCCTTCCCCGCGTGGAGCGGCACGCCGATCAAGGAGCGTGCGCAGATCTTCTTCCGCTACCGCGAACTGCTGTGGAGGAACCGCGAGGAACTCGCCGCGCTGGTCCACACCGAGAACGGCAAGACGATGGACGAGTCCTACGCTGAGGTGGACAAGAGCATGGAGTTGACCGAGTTCGCGTGCAGCCTGCCGCAGCTTGTACAGGGCGAAGTGCTGGAAGTGAGCAAGGGCGTGGAATGCCGCATCGAACGCAAGCCGTTGGGTGTGGTGGCGAGTATCGCGCCGTTCAACTTCCCGAACATGGTGCCGCACTGGACCATTCCCAACGCGCTGATGCTTGGCAATACGATGATCTTGAAGCCGAGCGAGATCGTACCGATCAGCGCCATCCGCATCGCGGAACTGCTGAAGGAGGCCGGCCTGCCCGATGGTGTCTTCAACGTGGTCAATGGCGACAGAGCCATCGTGGAGGCCATCTGCGATCACCCCGCCATCAAGGCCGTGAGTTTCGTGGGAAGCACCAAGGTGGCCAAGATCGTCTACATCCGGGCAACAAGCACCTTGAAACGTGCGGTCTGCCTGGGCGGCGCGAAAAACCATCTGCTCGTGCTGCCCGATGCGCACCTGGAGATGACCGCAAGCAACGTGGTCGCCAGCATGAGCGGTTGCGCGGGACAGCGCTGCATGGCCGCCGCGCAGATGGTCGGCATCGGTGGTGTGGACCATATCATCGACCAGATGATCATCGAAGCGAAGAAGCTCATCCCCGGCAAGAACCTGGGACCGGTGATCAGCAAGGCCGCGTTCGAGCGCATCACCGGCTTCATTGAAGAAGCGGAGAAGGCCGGAGCCAAAGTCCTGCTCGATGGCCGTAACCCGCAAGTGGAGGGCGGTGCGAAGGACGGCTACTATCTCGGGCCCACCATCATCGACCACGTGACCACCGACATGCGCATCTCGCAGGAAGAGGTCTTTGGTCCAGTGATCAGCATCATCCGCGCGAAAGACCTGGACCAGGCCATCGCCATTGAGAACGCGAACCCCTACGGCAACGCGGCTGCGGTCTTCACCCAAAGCGGCGGACAAGCGCGTCAGGTGATGGAACGCGCCAGTGCCGGCATGATCGGCGTGAACATTGGCGTGCCCGTACCCCGCGAACCTTTCAGCTTCGGCGGCTGGAACGACAGCAAGTTCGGCACCTGCGATATCACCGGGAAGAGCAGCATCGAATTTTGGACGCAGATGAAGAAGACCACGACGAAGTGGAACCCGGAAGGGAAGACGAATTGGATGTCGTGATATCCTAGCAAGATTGCTGAAAGATCGAGACAGGATTAGCAACTTACCTTGCCAGCATGTCCGAACTCTACATTCCGAACAGCGTTGCGCTGCGGAACTTTGACACAATCCTGAAGCGGAACACTTTCGGACCTTGGTCGAACGAGGTTCACGTCCAATTCCACCCGAAGTATGTGGCTATGCATCCCGTCGGCTTGGCGTTGCTGGCTGCTATGGGCGACATCTGGCGAAAGCAGAAAGTAGCCGTCACCGGCACATTGGATCGAAGCGTTCCTTCCATTCCCTATCTCCAACGAATGGGGCTCTTTCAGGCGATGGGTTTTGTTAACCCCAAAGTCATCACCACGCATGAAGAGACTGGTCGCTTTATCCCACTTAGGAAGATCCGGAACGGGGAGGAATTAGAGGCTTTCGTGAAGACCATCGATCCGTTACTGCATACCACGCGTGAGAATTCAAGGGTTATCAAACACGTCTTCAGCGAACTGATCCGGAACGTGATCGAGCATGCCCGAGCAGGAGAAGGTGCGAATGTTTGCGCCACGTACAATCGCAAGCGGAACAAGATCTCCATCGGGATCTCGGATTCAGGTAGAGGGCTCTTCACGAGTATTGCCAAGAGCCATCCGATCAAGGATGATCTCGATGCTATCCTGAAAGCATTAACTCCGGGCATCACAGGTAGTACCCCACGACTTGGTGGCAACGAGCAGAACGCCGGAGCGGGCTTGTTCTTCACCAAGTGCATTGCTCAATCCACAAGGAACAATTTCCTCATCTACTCGGGTACGGCCTACTTCAAGTTGAAGGTCACGCCAACGAACCAGCGGATCGTGTTCCATCCGAACCCTGCAGAAGATCGTTGTTCCACAAAGACAGGACTACCGAACTTTGAGGGCACGCTCATAGGGCTGGATATCAACATTGGAGAACAGAGTGCGTTCAAAGATCTGATCGACAAGATTGGCAACGCTTATCAGCTGGGAGTGAAGAAATCTAAGAAGGACTACACGAAACGCATCCGATTCACATGACCCCCATCACCATCCGCATTTCGGACCTCACCGGAAACTTCGCTGAGAACAAAGACAAAGCGAAAGACTTGCGTGACAAGCAGGTGCTACCTACCATAGCAAATGGTGGCCATGTTGTGCTTGACTTCGCTGATGTGGATTCGACGACACAATCGTTCGTTCATGCGCTAATCAGCAAAGTCTTTCAGGACCGGGGTGAGAAGGCCTTCGAACTCATCGAATTCAAGAACTGTAGCGGTCCGGTGAAGAGCCTCGTCTCGACGGTGGTCAACTATTCTTTGGAGTAGGATTCCCGGTTGCGCCAAATCGCGTGAGGGATAGGAGCAAGTAGCCCGCAGCGGAGCGAGGACTACTGCGGATAGCCCGCCCCCGAGGCTTTTGCGAGGGGGCACGCCCAAATCCACTCCCTGACTTCCACCGTACCGCTAACTTCGAACCACCGGAAGTCCCTCGCGTGCTTGCACCTCCACGCCGGACAACCTGCCTACCGGCAGGCAGGCCGACAACAGACAACCGACAACACGCTTTTCATGAGCTCCGCCACCAAGACCAACCCCGCCGAGATCCTCAAGGACAACCTCGCGCACACCATCTTCAGTTGGAGCAAGCAGTCGGGGCTCAACCCGCTGAGCATCGAGCGCGCCAAGGGTATCTACCTCTACGAGCGATCGGGCAAGCGCTACATCGATTTCAGCTCGCAGCTGATGAACGTGAACATCGGGCACGGGCATCCGAAAGTGGCGGAGACCGTGGCGAAGCAGATGGCCGAGGTGAGCTATGTGCATCCGGGCATGATCACCGAGGCGCGCGGCAAATTGGGCAGGACGCTGGCGGAGATCACGCCGGGCTCGCTCAACCGCACCTTCTTCACCAACGGCGGCACCGAGGCGGTGGAGCACGCGATGAAGCTCGCGCGTTTGTACACCGGTCGGCACAAGATCATCACGCTGTACCAGAGCTACCACGGCGCCACGTACGGTGCGCTCAGCGCCGGTGGCGATCCGCGCGGCCTGCCGCACGACAGCCAGGGCGTGCCGAACATCGTCCACGTGGAGAACCCGTACTTCTACCGCTGCCCGTGGAACAGCAGCACACCGGAGGAGTGCACGGAGAACGCGCTGGCGCACCTGGAGCGCGTAGTGAAGTACGAAGGCCCGCAGTACATCGCGGCGATCATGCTGGAAGGGGAGAGCGGCAGCAGCGGCTGCATCAAATACCCGCCGGGTTACTGGAAAGGCGTGAAGGCCATCGCCGACCGCTACGGCATCCTCACCATCTGCGATGAGGTGATGAGCGGCTTCGGGCGCACCGGCAAGTGGTTCGGCATCGACCACCATGGCGTGGTGCCCGATATGCTGTGCATGGCGAAGGGCCTCACCAGCGGCTACATCCCGCTCGGCGGCCTCATCGTGCGCGAGGAGATCATCAAGCACTTCGACGACAAACCGCTGCCCATCGGCCTCACCTACAGCGCGCATGCCGTGGCCTGTGCCGCCGCCAACGCCGTCATCGACATCTACAAGGAGGAGGACCTCGTGGCCAATGCCGCTGCCATGGGCAAGTACGTGGACGAAAGCGTGGCCAAGCTCGCGGCCAAGCACCCGAGCATCGGCGACTTCCGCAACACCGGCCTATTGGGTTGCATCGAACTGGTGAAGAACCGCGAGACGAAGGAGCCGATGGCGCCGTGGAACGCAACGCCCGAGGAAATGGCCGTGATGAACAAGGTGGCCGCCAAGATCAACGAACTGGGCATGTTCACCTTCGTCCGCTGGAACTGGATCTTCGTGGCGCCGCCGCTGTGTATCGACAAGGCGGGGGTGGATGAGGGGATGGAGATCATCAGCAAGGCGTTGAGCATTGCGGATGAGGCGTGTGTATGATCAGCTGATGAGACGATCAGCGGATCAGCTGATCGGATGACATGGGCGTTACGGCGCCAAATGCGCGCCGTCGGGCTTTGCGCTACTGGTCCTCGCCTCCTTCGTCGGCTGTGGGCTATTCGCTGCGATCCCTAACGCAAATTCCTTCAGCGCGACAGGCCTGCACAATACCCCCGCTGCTCCGCCACGAACCCCGCGCATTCCCTTATCCCCACCAGCTTCAACTCTTCCCGCGACTTCCGCACTTTCGGTCGCCAGCCGGGTAACTTGATGGTGCCGGGCCGTCCTTCCTGCAACGAGTAGCAACGTTCGCGCACCACGCCACCAAGCCGCACCTGCACACCGATGGTCGAGTGCCCTGGCCAGACGTCCAGCTTGCCAATGCAGCGGTCCCACTGGGCATCCAACACGCCGGGTTCTTGCCGCAGCCAGACGACAAGGGTGTCGTAGGTGGCCGAGTGGCTCGTGTAACTGCTACCCGGTGAGGTGACCAGAGTGCCTTTGCGGTGCTCGTGTAGTTCATGTTTCACCCAGCGGTCCAGCGCATGCGGGCTGGTGTGTTCAAGTGCGCGGGCGAAGGCATCAGCATCCTGCGCGCACAAGGCGTTCGTGGCACAGAGTCCAAGGATAATCGACCACCTCATGGTTCGAGCCATTTCCGCCAATCGGTCAGCGCAACGCGCAATTTCTCATCCGTGAGCGGCAGGTACTGCCGTAGGTCCTTGGGGTCGAAGTGTTCTTGTCCCGTGAACAGCTCCAGTGTCTTGGCGATCTCCCGGATGTACACCTCGTGGATGGTCGCATTCTCGCTGCCGCTGATGATCCATGGCGTGTTCTCCAGCACGTGTATCAGGTAACGTACGGCTTGGCGGTCCTGCTTCTCCAATTGGACGTAGTGCTCTTTGGTCGCGCAGACCAGCGGCCGACTGCGTCGGTAGTCGTAGAGCTTCCTCAGTCCCATGATGCGGACATCCGCGAAGAAATGCCCAGTGGCGGCGATGGCCAGGTTGAAGTCCATGTGCCTGTCGATGTACCGCTCAACGTTGCGGTAGTGAGGGTCGGACATCCAATAGCGTTGGGAAAGATGCGCGAAGTGGTAGCGCACGGAATCATCGGCCATCGCTTCTTGAAGGCCTTTGAGGAGGTCGCAGGTGAAGGGTACCCGGTCCGGGTATTCGGGGAACATCTTCGCGCTATCGGCGAGCACGTGGCGTACGTGCTGGACAAAGGCATCGGGTACGCTTTCGCAAACGGGCCAGGTCACACCGCGCCCCGGGAAGTAGACCGCCTTTTGTGCCCAAATGGTCGAAGGGCACAGGAGTGTGCAAAGAAGGAATAGGGTGGTGTGGCGGCTCATGCAGTACGAAGTACACGCTTCCGAATGGAACGTTCGATTCCGATTACATTGCTGTACCGAACAAGTCGCATGGAAGACATCACCCATTCCCCTCTCTACAGCCCAGACCTCGCGCCCATCCCGCCGGAGCAGCGCACCTGGAGCAAGTGGAACCTCGCGGCGCTGTGGGTGGGCATGGCGGTATGCATTCCCACGTACCTGCTGGCCTCGTACATGATCCGTAGCGGCCTGAGCTGGCAGGCGGCGTTGGCGATCATCGGCCTGGCCAATCTGGTGATCACCCTGCCAATGGTACTGAACGGTCATGCCGGTGTGAAGTACGGCATCCCCTTCCCCGTGCAGGGTCGGGCGGCATTCGGTACGGTGGGTGTGCATGTGCCCAGCATCGTGCGCGCCATCGTGGCCTGTGGCTGGTTCGGTGTACAGACGTGGATCGGCGGACTGGCCATCTATTCCATCTGGAACGCCGCAACGGGCGGGGTCGGTGATGCTGGCCTCAGCCTTGGCAAGTTCGTGGGCTTCGGTGTGTTCTGGGTGATCCAGATCTGCTTCATCTGGCGTGGCACCGAGAGCATCAAGTGGTTGGAGACCTGGGCCGCGCCGATCCTGATCATCATCGGCTTGCTGCTGATCGCCTGGGGTGTGCGCAGCATCGGTGGCTTCGGAGAGGTTTTGCAACAAGGCGAACAGCTGCAGCACCCCACGGCGGTGATGGTCCCGAGCGCCAATGGTGGATATGAGTTGCACTTAACTCCGTTGGCAGGCCCTGACGGTGTTCCGAAAGCCGCGAAGTACCTCGTGCGTTCCACCACGAACGACAATAGGAAGTTCGTCATATGGTTTCCGATCCACGGTCCAACGACGGTTGTCCCAGTTCCAGTTGGTGAGCAACACAGTGCCACTGTACAGTTCAAGGATGAAGAGGGGCACGAGTCGAGCGTGATCGAGGTGAACGCCGAAGCCATGGCAGCCGAGGGCGCTGGTTTCTGGACCTACGTGATCTGGTTCACCGCCATGGTGGGTTTCTGGGCCACCATGGCGATCAGCATCTCGGACATCACGCGTTTCGCGAAGAGCCAGAAGGACCAGTTGGCCGGACAGTTCATCGGTCTGCCGGGCACGATGATCTTCTATTCGTTCGTCGGCATTTTCGTCACCAGCGCCGCCGTGATCGCCTTCACGGATGTGCTCATCGCCGAGGACGCGCCGTGGGATCCCGTATCCCTGGTTAGCAGGTTCGAGCATCCGGGTGTGGTGATCTTCGCGCAACTGGCCCTGCTCATCGCCACGCTCAGCACCAACATCGCGGCCAATGTGATCGCGCCAGCCAATGCGTTCAGCAACCTCTTTCCCAAGCGGATCAGCTTTCGCGCGGGCGGTGTCATCGCGGGCTTGGTCGGCATCGCCATCTGCCCCTGGTGGTTGATGGACGAGATCAGTGGCATCCTCATCTTCGTCAGCGGCTTACTCGGGCCGGTGCTCGGCATCCTGCTCTGCGACTATTTCGTCATCCGCAAGCGCACCTTGGTCATTGCGGATCTCTACAGGGTGGATGGCCCGCACGCGGGTATCAGCAGCGCAGCCATGATCGCCTTGTTCAGCGGGGTGTTCATCGCCCTCATCGGTTTCTGGGTGAAGCCGTTGGAGTTCCTCTACACGCTCTCCTGGTTCAGTGGAACCGCCGTGGCGTCCGCGGTGTACTGGGCGTTGATGCGCAGGTCCGTGTAATTGTACAACGATCGCTGCACAATTGGACAATAGGATGTGTCGGTTAACTTGGAACCGTCAACGATCATCTCATTTTCTGATCGTCTGATCATCTGATCATGAGTTTGCTCATCAAGAACGGAACCGTCGTCACAGCCGCCGACTTCCACCGCGCCGATGTCCTCATCGAAGGCGAACACGTCAAGGCCATCGGGCACGACCTGCACGCACCCGATGCCGAAGTGATCGATGCAAAAGGCCAGTTCGTCCTTCCCGGCGGGGTCGATCCGCATGTGCATCTGGACATGCCCTTCATGGGCCCCTTCAGTAGCGACAACTACGAGACCGGCACGCTTGCGGCGCTGCACGGCGGCACCACCACGGTGATCGACTTCATCCTGCAAACACAGGGCAAGAGCCTGCGCCACGCGCTGGAGCAATGGCAGGGCCGCATGAACGGCAACCTCTACGGCGACCTCAGCTGGCACATGGCCGTCACCGACTTCAACGACAGCACCAAGGCCGAAGTGAAGGAGATGATCGAGCAGGAGGGTATCACCAGCTTCAAGACCTTCATGGCGTACAAGGGCGCGCTCATGATCGACGACCGCCAGATGGTGGGCCTGATGCAGGAGGTGAAAGAGCACGGCGGCATGGTGATCGTACACGCCACCAACGGCGACATGATCGACTTCCTTGTGCAGAAGCATCGCAGCGAAGGCAAGCTCTCACCACTGTATCACTACCTCAGTCAGCCCGAGATCACCGAGGCCGAGGCCAGTCACCGTTTCTGCGATATGGCCAGCTACACCGGCGTGCCTGCGTACATCGTACATCTCACCTGCGAAGGCGCGCTCAACGCCGTGCGCGATGCCGCTCGCCGGGGCCAGCGTGTGCTTGCCGAGACCTGCATCCAGTACCTCCTGCTTGATGCATCGCTCTACGAACTCGAGGACGGCGCGAAGTGGGTGATGAGCCCGCCGCTGCGCGAGAGGAAGGACCAGGCGCAACTCTGGGCCGGCATCGAACAAGGCAGTTTGCAAGTGGTGGCCACCGACCACTGCCCCTTCATGATGGCACAGAAAGCCTTGGGTTCTGCGGATTTCTCGAAGATCCCCAATGGCCATCCCGCCATCGAACACCGTATGGAACTGCTCTTCAGTGAAGGCGTGAACAAGAAGCGCATCAGTGCGAACAAGTTCGTGGAGCTCACCGCCACCAACCCCGCGAAGATCTTCGGCATGTTCCCGCGCAAAGGCACCATCGGCATCGGCAGCGACGCGGACATCATCCTGCTGGATCCCAACGAGCGCCACACCCTCAGCGCCAAAACGCACCACATGAACGTGGACTACAGCGGCTACGAGGGCATGCAACTCACCGGCAAGGTGAAGACCACCATCCTGCGCGGCCAGGTGGCGGTACACAACGGCGAGGTGCGGATCAAGAAGGGGTATGGGAGGTTCGTGAAGCGGAACAAGGTGAGTGGGATGTTGTGAGGGATCAGAAGATCAGACGATCAGAAGATCGGAAAATGGCCCGACTGAGCTGTGTTCAATTGTCTGATCGGTATTTGGGCGTGCCCCTCGCAAAGCCTCGGGTCGCGCTCTTCGTTGCAAGTCCTCGCTCATTCCTCGCTCCGGGCTTTCCACTACGATCGCTCACGCGAGATCTCCGTCCAGATAGCACAAGTCATGACTGACAAGAAGGACTATCTCGGGCCAGCATCTCGAAAGGTCCTACGCCCTCATCTGGAGCGCCGCGGATTTCACATGCTAACGCCAAAGATGTACTTGCGCCTTAGCGGGAAAATCGCTCAGTACATAGAGCTTCAAAAGACATCATATGGTGGAGGAGATTTTGCGGTCAACCATTTCATCTTCATCCTGGTACCAGCAAGAGAACACATTGGTTCTACCCTTGCCGGACGACTTCCTCGTGGAAAATCAGGAGATGGTTGGTGGCCGTCGAAAACTGCTGAAGTTGCCGAGGCATCACTCCGTGACGTCACCACGGCTTTCGACCTGCACTGGACTTCACTCTTCGACAACACATCCTCTCTCGATGGCTATATTCTGGAGTTGGAAAATGGACTAACGCCGGGATGCAGTCCGCATAAATACATGGACATGGGCTGTGCAAGACTGTGCCTTGGAGAAGTGAAGAGGGCCGAAGCCGATCTCACCGAAGCTGAGAAGTTGTATCGAGCCCACATAGTCAACGGAAAAGCCGTCGATTGGGCTATAGAAATGGCTGACAAGGCCAACGAATTGATGAACGCCATCCACAATGGCACCTACTCCGAACTTGTAGATCGTTGGTTCAAGGAATCTCTTACCTACCTGGGACTTGACGAAAGCGGAAGGAAAATAACCCGATCGAAAGCGCGTGAGGGATAGGAGCGGCACCCCGCACCCCGAGGCTTTGCGAGGGGGAGGAATATAGCGGACCTGCCTACCGGCAGGCAGGTAGCCCGACGGCGACGCATTGCGAGCCGGCACCTGCCTACCGGCAGGCAGGCGCCCAAACAACCACATTGCTCTTTACATTGGCGATCGTCCACACACAAACCAAGCCCGCGTTGTCCCTTGTCAATTGCCCGTCGTGATGGTCGGCAGCCTGTCTAAGCCTGAAATAGGTTGACTACAAATTGAGTCAACATGGAAGGGAAGTACAAGCACATAAGACGACGTTTCAGCGAGGATTTCAAGCGAGAGGTGGTCCGTGAGGTCGACCAGGGCAAGCTGCGTGT
>JBGTES010000005.1:0-131833 GCA_041747675.1 Flavobacteriales bacterium | reverse complement strand
GCTGTGAGCTACCTGTGGAGCACGGGTGAGACCACCGAGTGCATCGACATCACGGTTGGCGGGACTTACACGCTGACGGTATCGAGCGGTCCAGGCTGCGAGGCCACATGCAGCATCACTGTCACCACCACGCCGCCACCTGTCTGCACGATCACTGGCAACAGCACCTTCTGCGAGGGCACACTGAATAAGCTCTGCGGCCCGGCTGGCGCTGTGAGCTACCTGTGGAGCACGGGTGAGACCACCGAGTGCATCGACATCACGGTTGGCGGGACTTACACGCTGACGGTATCGAGCGGTCCAGGCTGCGAGGCCACATGCAGCATCACTGTCACCACCACGCCGCCACCCACTATTCCCGGCGCGATCAATGGACCCATCTCTGTGGAAGAGGGTCAGTTCGTGAGCTACGCCATTGAAGCTGTGCCGGGAGCAACAGGGTATGTTTGGACGCTGCCTGAAGGTTGGACCGGCGAAACGACTGGTACCGTGATCGAAGTGGTGACCGGTGGCATCAACGGCAACCTCGAGTTGTGTGTGTATGCGGTCATGAATGAATGTTCGGGGCCGGAAGCATGCCTGGGGATCTCCTTAAGTACCGGTATCACCGTTTCGGAGGGTTGGGAATGGTTCACCATCGGACCCAATCCGTCCCTGGGGATGTTCACTGTCTTCCCCTCGGTCCACAACAGCGGACCCATTCAGATCGCAGTTCATGACCTGTTGGGAAAGATCGTGGTCGCGCCACTGGTGATCCATGGATCCGAGACCGTTGTGCTCAACATGGAGCGCGAAGCGAGCGGCTCGTACTTCCTGCGCGCGGTTTATGGTACAGAAAGCAGGGTCTACGAATTGCTGATCCAACGTTAGGGATCGGGGGCTGTTCTGAACGCAAGGAACGTTCATCCGGGGTAAGCCCGGGTGAACGTTCCGCGTTTCTTGCCCGGAACGGGGCACCGCGTTCCCATCGGGCAGGTTCACACGTCTACTCCTTACCCCATCAGTGCGTTGCACGAGCAACTGGTTGATCGATATAGACGAGGGGGAGGTAGGCGCTCAAGACAGGCCAAGCATACCCGGAAACCGGACACTTTTCTTCAGAAAAATGCCATCAACTGCGGTATCCCGGCATAATGGTTGGTCCTTTTTGTCCACTCCTAGATCTCCTGCCCAAGTAAGTACCATGAAACTGTTTCTTCGATATATGAGTGATCGCCGTTTCAAGGAAAAACTTCAGACAGAGCTTGAACTGATAGGAGAGCCCCATGGGATCGAGGAACTGGAACAAAGGGAACTGGCTATCCCGCCGGAAGTCATGTACAACGCAATGAACAGTGCGTTGATAAAATATTTTGGTGAAGTATCGAATACAGCACGAGGCTTACTATTCTCTAAGATAAAACATACTGTTTCCGAGGCACTTGAGAAGAATTCCGATGGCCCTCCACACATCAAGTACGCGACCTATCTAAGCGATAAGCTCGATCACAGTTACCATTATCTCTCCACCCTGTTCTCGCAGATGAATGGCACCACCCTGGAGAATTACATCATCGCCCAACGGATCGAGCTGGTGAAGCACATGCTTGTGGAACACGGGCTTGGCCTTTCAGAGATCTCCTGGAGACTGGGCTATTGCAGCGTTCCGCATCTTTCCAATCAGTTCAAGAAGATCACCGGGTCAACGCCTACGAAGTACAAGCTCATGGCTCAGGAGGATGTGATATCCTTCGGGATCATCTGCGAGCCATGCAAGCAACGGTGGATGGCGATGTTGGAACATTGAGCGCTTGATTCCAGGGCCTTGCTTGAGTCAGCCGTTCAAATGTGGCCTTGTGGCTGCCAATACCATCCGCCATCGGCTTTCAGTGTTTAGTGAGGCAAGGTCTTCAGAAGAAAGGCGGGGGCGAGAATATCAACGGGGTGGGTAACTCCCCTGAGCATTCGTCTTTTATTGAGACATATTTTCCCCATATAGATCAGGACCCACAGGTCTGTTGCCCATGTTCAAGATGTAGGTCGGGCACAAAGGGTGAAGGTCGGTGCGTCGCGCAGTGTGATACATCTGCCTCGGGTCCGTGGGCTCCTTCCGGCTACTTTTGCGCGCATGCCGGTGCAGCACCAAAGCCCGGCCCACCGCGTGCCCGATACCATCCTCATTCTCGACCACGGCTCCCAGTACACACAGCTGATCGCCCGCCGCGTGCGCGAGCTCAACGTGTACTGCGAGATCCATCCCTTCAGCAAGGCGCAGCAGTTCGCCGATGATCCGGGCATCAAGGGAGTGATCCTTAGCGGCAGTCCGAGCAGCGTACACGACCCCAACGCGCCGGATACCGATCTCACGGGCATGCTGGGGCGCATTCCAGTACTGGGCATCTGCTACGGAGCGCAGCTCCTGGCCAGGCAGGCCGGCGCCAGTGTGGAACGTAGCAACACCCGCGAATATGGCCGCGCGCATCTCACCACCATCGGTGCGAGCCATCTGTTCGACGGGATCCAGGGCGGCACCCAGGTTTGGATGAGCCATGGCGACAGCATCACCGCGCCCAGTGAGGCCATGGAAGTGATCGCCAGTACCGCCGATGTCCCTGTAGCCGCCTATCGCCTCGGCGATCATATGACCTTCGCCGTGCAATTCCATCCAGAGGTGTATCATACCACCGATGGACTGCAACTGCTGCACAACTTCGTGATCGGGATCTGCGGGTGCGCGGGAGAATGGACGCCCCATGGCTTCGTGGAACACACCGTGCAGCGGCTCAAGGATCAGATCGGTGGCGATCGCGTGGTGCTGGCGCTCAGCGGTGGTGTGGACAGCTCTGTGGCCGCCCTGCTGCTGGACCGTGCCATCGATGAGCAGCTGCACTGCATATTCGTGGACAACGGTCTCTTACGCAAGGATGAGTACAACCGCGTGCTGGAGAGCTACCGGCACCTGGGTCTGAACATCACCGGGGTCGATGCAAAGGCCGAGTTCTATGTTGCCTTGAAAGGCTTGGAAGATCCCGAAGCGAAGCGCAAAGCCATCGGGCGCACCTTCATCGAGGTCTTCGACCGCGAGGCGCATCGCATCCAGGATGTGAAATGGCTGGCACAGGGCACGATCTATCCGGATGTGATCGAAAGTGTCAGCGTGAACGGCCCCAGCGTCACCATCAAAAGCCACCACAACGTGGGTGGCCTGCCCGAGCGCATGAAGCTACAGGTGGTGGAGCCGCTGCGGCTGCTCTTCAAGGACGAGGTGCGCCGCGTGGGACGCGAACTGGGACTCGATCCGGTGATCCTTGGTCGGCATCCCTTCCCCGGACCTGGCCTGGCCATCCGCATCCTTGGCGAAGTCACCCCGGAGAAGGTCACCCTGCTGCAGGAAGTGGACGACATCTTCATCCAGGCCTTGAAGGAAGATGGCCTCTATGACCAGGTGTGGCAGGCGGGCGCCATCCTGCTGCCCGTGCGCAGCGTGGGCGTGATGGGTGATGAGCGCACGTACGAGAACGCCGTGGCCCTGCGCGCGGTGAGCAGCACGGACGGTATGACGGCCGATTGGTGCCACCTGCCTTACGAACTCCTGGCACGGATCTCGAACCGCATCATCAACCGGGTGCGCGGCGTGAACCGCGTAGTGTACGACATCAGCTCGAAACCCCCGGCCACGATCGAATGGGAGTGAGTTTGAAAATTGGTGGCGACCTGATGCATGTCAGGCCCAAGACCGGCCTGCGCATTTCGCATGCACTGGCTTTCTTGTTGCTCCTGCTTCGGCCAATTGACTCCAGCGCCCAGGAAACCCGCACCATCGACGGGAAACGTTTTACCATTCACACGGTCGAGGCTGGGCAGACGCTCTTCGCCATCGGCCGCAGTTACGCGGTGCCGGTGGATGCCCTTGTGGCCGCCAATCCTGAAGCGAAAGCGGGACTGCGCATCGGGCAGGAGCTATTGGTCCCCATGTATGCCGTGGTGCGCCGTGAGGCCAGGTCCGCACCAACGCTACTCACGGATGGTGAGTTGATGCACACCGTGGCCCGAAAGGAGACGCTCTTCGGCATCGCGCGCACCTACGGCCTCCACATCAACGACCTGCTGGAGCGCAACCCGGACTTGAACACCAGCGGATTGCGCGAAGGAATGGAAGTGGTGATCCCCGTGGCCGTGCGCACTGACCCCAAGGATGTGGCCTTGCGCCCGGCGGAACACGAAGAGTCATTTGATCACCAGGTGGCGCATGGCGAGACGCTCTATTCACTGGGTCAGCGCTACGGCGTAGCTCCGGAACGCATCCAGGCGGCCAATGCGGGTCTGCCCGAGGGACTCAAGGCCGGACAGATCATCCGTGTGCCCCGGATCCCTGGAGTGGAGCCACCACCTGCGCCACGGCCGGTGGCCGCTGCACCCGGCCGGCCATACCGCATTGGCCTGTTGCTGCCCTTCGCCCTGGATCGCAATGACAGTCTGCGTGCCAACGCCATGGTCGAGCAAGGAAAACCGCTCCACGAGGCCACACGTATCGCTGCACAGTTCTACGCCGGTGCGCGCCTGGCACTGGAAGAAGCGGAGGCCGGTGGGCTGATGGCCGAAGTGACCGTCCTGGACATGGGGGAGGATCCCCGCACATGGAACCCTGTGCTGAAGCGGGCCGAGATCTTCGACATGGAACTGTGTATCGGACCCTTCCATCGCAGCGCCATTGAACAGCTTGCCCGCGCCGCACTGCAAGCCCATGTCGTTTGTCCCGTGCCTCAGAGCAATAAGGTGATCCTGGGAAATCCTAATGTGAGCAAGGTCTCCGTGTCAAGGCCCGATCTGATCCGCCAAACCGGACGATACGTGGCCCAACGCCATGCCCGTGACCAGATCATCCTGCTGCGACCGGATATCCATGCCGATCGCGAAGCGCAGGAGCAGATGGCCCGCACACTGACCGAAGCGCTCGCCGACCAACCCAGTCGCCTGCGGGACAGCGTGATGGTGGCGCGCCCCGGACGCCGGGATCTGGGCGACCTGCCGGGAAAACTCAGCAAAGACCGCCTCAATGTGATCGTCGCCCCAAGCTTCGACCTGGAGTTCGTTACCAACCTCGTGGGCAAACTCAAGCCCCTTGCGGCCCGGCACCGCATCGTATTGGTGGGGATGGATAGCTGGCTTGCGATGGAGAGTGTGGCGGCCGCCGATCTGGATATGCTCGGCTTCCTCTTCGCCAGTCCCACCTGGGTGGATCATGAGGATCCACGCGTTCAGGCATTCACGCATGCTTTCCGCGAGCGCTTCGGGCAGGATGTGGATGAGTATGCCTTCCTGGGCTTCGATGTGACACGGTTCTACCTGAAGGCGCTGGCCCAACTGGGCACCAGCTTCAGCACGCGGCTGAACGAGGTGCACACCGATCCGCTGCACATGGGCTTCCGCATGTCGCGCACCGGGCCGGAGAACGGCTACCGCAATGAATACGCGGTGATGCTGCAACAGAAGGAACTGCGCTTGGTGAAGGCGCCATGAACGTCTCCTTTACCGCGTGAAGGCCATTTCCCACGTGGCACTGTTGCCGCGGTCGTCGGTCACCACCAGTTTGAAGGCTTTCTTCCCCGGGGCAGAGGTGTGCTTGTCGAAGGTGTGGCTAAGTGTCTTGGTCTTGGGTTCGTATTCCAGAAGTACCCACTGACCGTCCAAGGTACCGTACCAGCTGGCGATGCCCGCCAGATCATCGGTGATCTGGATGCTGAAGCTGCTACGCCCCGCCATGTTGGCGCGCAGGTCCACATTGGTGATCCGCGGCGGCAGCGTGTCCAACATCACCGTATAGGCCCCGAAGCTCCGGACCTCGGCGCGCACGCCTTCCTCGTGCCAGGTGCCGCCCTGGGGGCTGGGCTTGCCTACCTCATTCATCACTACGATCAGGGCCTTGCTCCGTAAGCGTTCCGCAAGGTCCGCCACGCCGATCCACAAGGCACTGTTCAGGTGGATCGGCTCCAACGGATCATGCAATATGTGTAATGGTGCCAATGTGTTGTTGGGCGCGGACTTGCGGGCGTAGCGCACGAAGGCATCGTCATAAAGGGCATTGGCTGGCAGACTCAGGCGTACCCCTTCCTCCTCCAGAACGTTGGCCGCATCGTATCGGAACAGACTCCCTTCAGGCAGGGGCAGCGGCCAGGTGGAGGCCTCCTGGGCGGTAGCCCCTTGCAACGTAAAGTCCAGGGTGGCCGTGTTGCCGCGCCCATCGGTGACCACGAAACGTACCGCGTGCGCTTTCCCAGGGGTAAGTGCTATGCGCCCCTGGGCAGGCTCCTTCCCGTAGATGCGCAGCTTGTTGTGTGGCAGCCGGTAGCAGCGGTGGTAGTCCTTCTTATGCGCCTTGAACATCCCGAACTCCATATGGGCGTTGCAGTAGCGGTTGTGGTCGAAGTCCACCTCGTCGAATTGTGTGCTGAACACGGGCACACTGTCCACGAACAGTTCGATGCGACGCACCCCAAAGCGGAAAGTGCTGTTATCATATCGATCGAAAGTGTGAAGGGAGAGGCCCACGGTACCGTAAGCGGCGGGCCGTTCGCCGGGCTTCAGACCGAAGCGTCCTGCGGCACCCTGGGTAGCGTGGCCCAGTGCCTTGCCAGGGTAGGGGGCCACCAACGAACTGTCGTTCAGCGCGTGGATGCGTACCCCCACGATCTCCGGTGGCGTGCGGTCGGCGGCCAGCAGCCCGAAGTGCTCCGGATCGATGGCCCGCTGCCCGGCCGTGCGGCGCACCTCGAAGTGCAGATGCGGACCGCCGCTGCCCCCAGTATTGCCACTCAAGGCGATCGCCTCACCCTGCGCGACCGTGATGCTGCCGCGTTCCGGATAGATGTCGATGCTGAAGTCGCGGGCCTTGTACTGGGCATCCAGGCAGGCCTCGGCCACCGGCCCAAGCAGCCGCTGCAAGTGTCCGTACACAGTGGTATGGCCGTCGGGATGGTCGATGTAGACCGCCTTGCCATAACCCCATGGGCTGATCTTGATCCGCGACACCCAGCCGTCCGCCACGGCTTTTACCGGGATCCCCTCGCGCCCCTGCGTGCGCATGTCCAGTCCACTATGGAAATGGTTGCTGCGCGGCTCCATGAAGTTGCCTGAAAGATCCAGCGGGATATCCATCGGCAGGATGTAGCGCGGCACCACATCCCCCTGTTGTGCACTTGAAGCGATGGGGGGCAAAGTGCTGATCGCCAGCAGAAAGTAAAAAATGGATGAAGTTGAGCGCAGGAACATGGAGCAGACCGTCACCTATACCGGAGAAGGCCCGAAGCTAAGTCTGTGCCGATGGATGCCTGGTTGATGCAGGCTGAAGGCATCAACACGTTGGGGTTCAAACAATTTGTGGAGTGGGAGGGCACACACTTCTATCTTTGGCCTCGGACCCTCGCGACATTCTTCCGGTCCGACCCATGGATACATTGAAGGACCGATTGCACAAGGTGCAGGAGCAGGTGGCCCGCCTGGTGCGGGACCACATGAAAAGCCAGCAGCGCGCATCGGAACTGGAGGCAGAGGTACTGGAGCATCACCGGATGTGCGACGTACTGAAGGCCCGTGTGTCCGAGTTGGAACGGGAGAACGAGGATCTCCGCAAGGCCCGGGACACGCGCAGTGTACCGGCCGACACGGGAACGAAGGAAAAGATCGATGAACTGGTGAACGAGATCGACCGTTGCCTGGCGTTGATACACGCCTGAGACGGACGCAGCAGGGACCCATGGAAGAACGATCGGTTAGGATAGAACTCGCAGGCCGTGCGTATCCCCTCACCATCCACACGGGTGAGGAGGTGAACGTGCGCAGGGCCGTGGATGAGATCAATGAGAGCATCGCCGCATTCAAGTCCAGGTACCCGCTGAACGACAAGCAGGACCTGCTGGCCATGGCGGCATTGGAAGTGACCGTGCGCGCACTGAACAGCACCGCGCCCGACCACATGGCGGAGATCGGGGAAACCCTGTCCGCCGTAGAGAAGATGCTCTCCGATCGACGGGTTTGATCCCCTTCGCTCCCCTGGAGCCATTGTGGAGGTCCTTACCGGGGGCCACTGGAAAAACCGTGGACCCATGGATATGATCAGCATCATCATCGGCCTGCTGGCCGGCCTCGTGGCCGGCGGGGCCATCGTATTCGTCGCGCTCAGCAGCGTGATGAAGAAGCGCCGCACCGGCATCCTCAAGGAAGCCGAGTTGGAGGGGGAGGCCCTGAAGAAGGAGAAGATCCTCCAGGCCAAAGAAAAATTCCTCCAACTGAAGGAGCAGCACGAGAAGGAAGTGCGTGAGCGCGAACGCAATGTGCAGCAGGCCCAGGACAAGGCCAAGCAGCGCGAGCAGCAGCTGTCCCGCCAGCAGCAGGACCTGACCAACAAGGAGAAACAGGTGGAGCGCCTCCAGGGTGAACTGGAGCAGAAGATGACGGGCCTCGATCGCAGGCGCGAGGAGAGCGAGAAGCTCCACGCCAAACAGGTGAACCTGCTGGAGAACATCAGCGGACTCAGCGCGGATGATGCACGCAAGCAGCTGGTGGAAAGCCTGAAGGATGAGGCCCGCACCGCCGCCATGTCCCATATCAAGGACGCCCAGGAGGAGGCCAAGCTCACCGCCAACAAGGAGGCCAAGCGGATCGTGATCCAGACCATCCAGCGGGTGGCCACCGAACATGCCATCGAGAACTCGGTGAGCGTGTTCCATATCGAGAACGACGACGTGAAGGGCCGCATCATTGGCCGCGAGGGGCGCAACATCCGCACGCTGGAAGAGGCCACCGGTGTGGAGATCGTGGTGGACGATACCCCCGGAGCCATCATCCTCAGCTGTTTCGACGCGGTGCGCCGCGAGGTGGCCCGCCTGGCCCTCCACCAACTGGTAAAGGACGGCCGCATCCACCCGGCCCGGATCGAGGAGATCGTCAACAAGACGCGCAAACACCTGGAGGAGGAGATCATGGAGGTGGGCAAGCGCACCTGCATTGACCTGGGCATCCACGGCTTGCACAATGAGTTGATCCGTATGGTGGGCCGCATGAAGTACCGCAGCAGCTACGGCCAGAACCTGCTTCAGCACAGCCGCGAGGTGGCCAACCTCAGTGCCATCATGGCCGCCGAGCTGGGCCTCAATACCAAGGCGGCCAAGCGCGCGGGCCTCCTGCACGATATCGGCAAGGTGCCCGATGAGGATCCTGAGCTGCCGCACGCCATCCTGGGCATGAAGCTGGCCGAGAAGTACGGCGAGAAACCCGATGTCTGCAATGCCATCGGCGCGCACCACGACGAGATCGAGATGACCACCCTGCTGTCGCCGATCGTGCAGGCCTGCGACGCCATCAGTGGTGCCCGCCCCGGCGCGCGCCGCGAGGCCACCGAGGCTTACATCCAGCGCCTGAAGGATCTGGAAAGCCTGGCCATGAGCTACAACGGTGTGAACAAGGCTTTCGCGATACAGGCCGGACGGGAATTGCGCGTGATGGTGGAGAGCGAGAAGATCACCGATGCCCAGAGCGATGAGCTGAGCCTGAGCATCGCCGATCGCATCATGAATGAAATGACCTACCCCGGTCAGGTGAAGATCACGGTCATTCGGGAGAAACGATCGGTGGCAGTGGCCAAGTAGGTCGTTGAAGGATGGAGGTTGAAAGTTGAGGTGGTTGGAGGTTGGTGGGGCGACCGCTCCTTCTATGTGCGTGGATCCGCATGCAGGACCAACCTTCAACCTGCAACAAGCGAGGCAAGTGCGCTGCCCAACATGCAACTCCACCAAAGCATGCACCCAGGCGAACGTGACATCTTCCAATGGGAGGTCCGCACCTGGTCGCGGGCGCTGCCGCTATGGCTGAAGGCCATGCGCAGCATCCCCGGCCGCGGCGGGTACGCCCTTGCCTTGGGCGAACGCGATGGCGGGCTGTCCCTGATGCTCGCCGAGCAAGGATTCACAACGGTTTGCAGCGACCTGAACGGCCCCTCCGAACGTGCTGTCGAGATGCATCGCACCCTGGGTTGGGACGAAGCCATTACCTACGAGCGCATCGACACGCTCGCGATCCCGAAACCGGATGCCTGCTTCGATGTGGTGGTCTTCAAGAGCATGCTGGGCGCCCTGGGCACGAAAGAGCGGCAGGTGCAGGCCCTGCGGGAGATGCACCGCGTGCTCAAGCCCGGCGGCGTGTTGCTTTTCGCGGAGAACCTCAGCGCCAGCCCCCTGCACCACTGGCTGCGCAAACGCTTCGTGGCCTGGGAGCACCGCTGGCGCTACCTCCACCCGGAGGCGGACAGGGACCTCTTCGCGGACTTCAGAGCCGTGGAACTGCGTACCACGGGGTTTCTTGCCCCCTTGGGCCGCAGCGAAAGGCAGCGTGATCTGCTGGCCCGGATCGATGCCTTCATCCTTCCCATGGTGCCCAGGAACTGGCGCACGGTGTGGTATGGCGTGGCTGTCAAAGGGTGATCGTGAACAGCATGTCGATCAGCGGCCGCCTTGCGCGGATGGCTGCGTCTACCTTTGACCAAGACCTCGCATCCATGACAGTGATCCTCGACCGCCCCATCCTCGTCACCGGCGGAGCGGGATTCATTGGCAGCCACTTATGCGAAGCCTTGGTGGAACGCGGCGCCGAAGTGCGCTGCCTGGACAACCTGGCCACGGGCTCACGCAGCAACATCGCCCATCTGGAGGGCCGACCGGGCTTCCGTTTCATCGCGGGCGATATCCGCAATGCGGACGACTGCCGCGCGGCCGTGGAAGGTGCCGGGACCGTACTGCATCTGGCCGCATTGGGTTCCGTGCCACGCTCCATCGCCGATCCGCTCTCCACCCACGCTGTGAACAACACCGGATTCCTGAACATGCTGGAGTCCGCGCGCCTCACCGGGGTGCGCCGCTTCGTCTATGCCTCCAGCTCCAGCGTGTACGGCGACAGCGCCGAACTGCCGAAGCAAGAGGATCATGTGGGCCGGCCATTGTCGCCCTACGCGGTGACCAAGGCCGCCAACGAGGCCTACGGCGGACTGTATCACCGGCTGCATGGCATGGGCACCATCGGCCTGCGCTTCTTCAATGTCTTTGGCGAGCGGCAGGATCCGGAAGGCCCTTATGCTGCGGCCATCCCGCGCTTCATCCAGCGCATGCTGCGGCACGAGGCGCCACAAGTACACGGTGATGGCCTGCAATCGCGCGATTTTACTTATGTGGGCAACGCCGTGCAAGCCGTGCTGGCCGCCATGGATGCCACGGACCCGCGTTGCCTGGGTGGGGTGTTCAATGTGGCCTATGGCCAGCGCACCACCGTGCTTGAACTGCTGGCGATCCTGCGCAGCGAACTGGCGCGGCACGATCCGGTCATCGGCACCTTGGGGGTGGAGCATATGGCCGAGCGCAAGGGCGATGTGCGCGATTCGCTGGCGGATATCGGCAAGGCGCGGGAACTGCTGGGCTATGCACCGTTGTACGATCTGCGCGCCGGTCTCTCTCGCGCCGTTCCCTGGTACATGCGCAACTGGGGCGGAAAGCCGGTACTTTCGGTGGCCCGCTGATCCGTAGGATCTTCTTCCTTCGCACCCCCATGAGTCCCCAGGAGTGGATCGTACTGGCCGTCACGGCCGCGGCCGTCGTGCTCTTCATTTCGGAGAAGCTCACGGTGGATCTCATCGGTCTGATGCTCATTCTTACGCTGGTGCTCACCGGCGTGCTCAGCCCCGGCGAGGGCCTTGCAGGATTCAGCGATGCGGCCACGCTTACCGTGGCCTTCATGTTCGTGCTGAGTGCCTCGCTGCTTCGCACAGGCGCTGTCAGCACACTGGGCCCGCGCCTCTCGCGCCATTTCCGCGAGACCCCGGTAAAGGGCATGATCCTGTTCATGTTGATGGTGGGCGTGCTTTCAGCCTTCATCAACAACACGCCCGTGGTGGCCCTGCTGATCCCCGTGGTGGTGCAGATGGCGCATGCCTCGGGCCAGGCGCCCAGCAAGCTGCTGATCCCCCTGAGCTATGCCAGCATCGTGGGGGGCACGACCTTGCTCATCGGCACGAGCACCAACTTCGTGGTGAGCGGGGTGATGGCCGAGAGCGGACTGGGACCCCTGCGCATGTTCCAACAGACCCCGCTGGGGATCGTGTTCCTTTTCGTCGGCGTGGCGTACATGGCATTCATCGGCCGCAAGTTGCTGCCCGACACACGCGGCGACGGGGACCGCAGCGAGCGCTTCGGCATGCGCGGTTATCTCACGGAGATCGAACTGCTGCCCGATGCGCCCAGCGTGGGAAAACGCATCATGGACAGCGCCCTGGTGAAGGAATTGGAGATGGACATCATCGAGATCCGCCGCAATGGGCAACGCTTCACCCTGCCGGCGGGCGACATGGTGCTGGAGGCCGGCGACATGTTGCAGGTGCGCTGCGATGTGGAACGCATCCGCGCACTGAAGGATAGGGCCCACATCAGTGTGAAACCCGCCCTGCGCGTGGCCAACGACGACATGCGCAGCCGCGGCACCACCCTGGTGGAACTGGTGATCACCAGCAGCAGTCCGCTGGAGGGCAAGACCCTGGGCGATGCCGACCTGATCCGCAGTTTCCGCGCGGTGCCACTGGCCGTGCGCCAGCGCGAGGATGTGGTGCATGACCGGCTCTATGACACGGTGCTGCGAAGCGGCGATGTGATCCTGGCCGAGGTGAAGACCCACTTCGTGCAACGCATCAAGCGCATGGAGGCGCAGCATGATGCACCCTTTGTGATCCTTGCCGAGCAGGAGGGGGTGGCGGAGTTCGACAGGAAGCGCTTCGCGGTGGTGGCCCTGGTGCTGGTGGCGGTGGTGGCCAGCGCATCCCTGGAACTGGTGCCCGTGGTGGTGTCCGCGCTGGCGGGTGTGGTGGTGCTGGTCCTGAGCCGCACCATGAGCATGAAGGAAGTATACGAAGCGATCGACTGGCGCATCTTCTTCCTGATGGCCGGAGCGCTCAGCCTGGGCATGGCGATGCACAAGAGCGGCCTGGCCGATCGTGCGGCGGGTGGCCTCATCTACCTGCTGGGCGAGTGGGGAGGTCCGATCGCCATCGTAAGCGGACTGTACCTGGCCACTTCACTGCTCACCGAGGTGATGAGCAACACCGCCACCGCCGCGCTGGTGGCGCCGATCGCGATAAGCACGGCCTCCGTCCTGGGATCGGACCACATGCCATTCCTCATGGCCGTGGTCTTTGGGGCAAGCGCCAGTTTCATGACGCCCATAGGCTACCAGACCAATACGATGATCTACGGGGCGGGACGCTACAAGGCGCGTGACTTCCTGAAGGTGGGTGTGCCCTTGCAGCTGGTCTTCTGGGTCCTGGCCACGTTGCTGATCCCGGTGATCTTCCCGTTCTAACCGGCACCGCCGATGCGGTAGCTGATGCCGAACGTAAGGATGGAGGGGCGGGTATTCTCCGCCATCACGGGTTGCGCAGGGCGGTTGATCAGGGCGAACTCCTGCCCACGGTCCACCAGCGGGATGAGGTGCTGCCTCACTTGGATGTCGAGGCCCCACTTGAAGTCTTTTGAAAGTGGCACGGCGAGTCCCAGCACAATGCCCGCCTGCCCGGACCGATGGTAGTGATCGCGCTGAATGGATGCATCGTTGTAGATCGGAAAGTAGTTGTCCTGCGCATCCAGCTCGATTCGGTTGTTGACGCGGGTGACGGTGGCGGCGAAGAGACCGGCCTGTAGAACGGTGCCGCTCAGTTGCGGGAAGCCCATGATCATATCAACGCCCAGTTGTGTGCGCTCGGTGACGAAATGCACGCGGTAGGCCATGCGCGTGCGATAGGCGCTATGGCTCAGGATCAGTGCCGGTTGGAACAGGACCTTGCGCTGCTCGCCGGCCAGGGTGAAACTGAAGGCCAGTTGTCCCGTGCGGCCGGGGCTGCTTCGCATGTCCGCCCCGGGCGAAGTGAGCAGGTTGGTTCCCCAGGCGCCGTGTACGCGCGGTTCGGTGGCCTGTGCGGATGCGCTGGGCGATGCAAGGATGAGGAACAGTGCGGCAAGGGCGCGCATTGTGCCATGGTAGGTGCCGAGGTCAGAAGTCACGGCCCGAAGGTATCCAGCCTTGTGTGCATCCCCCTTATGGGGAAAACGACGCATTCACCGGCCGGTGGATGGCCCCCTCCGCATCTTTGCGCTTCTTCCATGGGTCCGATCGCCATTCTTCTCATCGTGGTCTTTGCCACAGCTCTGGTGGCACCCATGCTGCATCGCCTGCCGGTGCGGTGGCGCACCCGCCTGCTGGCGCTGGTGCCCCTGGGGGCCTTTACCTGGTTCGCGTCGCGGATACCGCAGGTGCTGGAGGGCAGGGCCGTGAAGGAGGGCTATGTATGGGTCAATGGGCTGGGTTTCGACTTCGACTTCCGGATCGATGGTCTTTCGTTGCTTTTCGCCCTGCTGATCACCGGCATCGGTGCCATCATCGTGCTCTACGGCGGCACCTATCTGCAACGCCACCCCGGTCTGCCACGCTTTTTCACCTACCTGTTCATCTTCATGGGCTCCATGCTCGGCGTGGTGCTCTCGGACAACATTTTCGCACTCTTCGTTTTCTGGGAACTCACCAGTCTTAGCAGTTACCTGCTGATCGGCTACCGCCACGGCCACGCGGGCACACGCAAGGCGGCCTTGCAGGCATTACTCGTCACGGCCACCGGCGGACTGGCTTTGATGGCGGGCCTGATCCTCGCCACCACCGCGCAGGGAAGTCCGGTGATCAGCCAGTGGGTACCCGGCGGTGAAGCACTCGTGGCCTCACCCTACTTCATCCCGATGGTGGTACTCGTGCTCATCGGTGCCTTCACCAAGAGCGCGCAGTTCCCCTTCCACTTCTGGCTGCCCAATGCGATGGCAGCGCCCACACCGGTAAGCGCCTACCTGCATTCGGCCACCATGGTGAAGGCCGGTGTGTATCTGCTGGCACGCCTCAGTCCGCACTTCGGCGGTACGCCCGGCTGGAACGAAACGCTGATGGCCTTCGGTGGCATCACCATGTTGATCGGTGCGCTATGGGCCTTGCTGCAGACCGATCTGAAGAAGGTGCTGGCCTACACCACGATCTCGGCCCTGGGACTACTGGTGATGGCATTGGGCATGGGTACCACGCTGGCGGTGCAAGGCGCCATGGTCTTCCTGCTGGCCCATGCCTGCTACAAAGGCGCGCTCTTCATGGTGGCGGGCAACCTGGACCATGGTACGGGTTCGCGCAACATGGACAAGTTGGGCGGATTGTTCCGGGTGATGCGTTTCACCGGGGCAGCTGCCGTTCTGGCCGCGTTCAGCATGGCTGGTTTCCCGCTCTTCCTCGGATTCCTGGGAAAGGAGTTGCTGTACGAGGCCACGCTGCACCATCCCGCATTCACCTGGGGGCTTACCGTGGCGTTCCTCCTCACCGGTGTGGCCTTCGCCGCCCTTGCGATCCTCATTGGCTACAAGCTCTTCTTCGGCAAGAAGGGGAGCACCGCGCACACCCCGCATGAAGTGTACCCCGGCATGTGGGTGGGCCCTGTGTTGTTGGCTGTGTTCGGACTGATCGCAGGCATTCTTCCGCAGGCCACCATCCAGGGTTTGTTGGCGCGTGCTGCGGAAGCGGTATCGCCTGGAGCGGGTGCCTTGGAGATCCACCTTTGGCATGGCCTCACGCCGGTGCTGGGGCTTAGCGTACTTACCCTGCTGGCCGGTCTGGGCCTGTACCATCTTACGGCACGTATCCGGAAGGGAAGGGGGTGGTCGCTCCATGCTGGCAAGATCGGTCCGGAGGCGATCTACGATGGTAGCTGGGAGCGCGTCACCACATTCTCCACACGCTTCTCCGCCATGGTCCAAAGCGGCCACCTGCGCTACTACATCATGGTCATCCTTGTCACGCTCTTCGTGCTTGCGTTGCTGCCCATCGGGCACTACGGTCTCTTCCATCCGGCGCACACCTTCGCAGGTGTGGATCCCTATGAATGGCTGCTGGCCCTGCTGGTGGCCGTTTCCGTGGTGGCCACTGTGGCCGCCGGGAACCGCTTGATGGCCGTTGCGATACTGGGTGTGGTGGGCTACGGCGTGGCGCTCTTCTTCGCCATTTATGGGGGCACCGACATGGCCATGACGCAGTTCCTGGTGGAGACCCTCACACTGATCGTCTTCGTGTACGTGCTATGGAAATTGCCCAACTACATCACACTCACTTCAAGCGGACATCGCTTCCGGGACATCACCATCGCCGTTACCGGGGGTGTGATCATGACCACCATCATCCTGCTGGTGACCGACTATCCGCTGGGGGGCGAGTTGAAACGGTTCTACGCCGAGAACAGCTACACCCTGGCAAAAGGCCGCAACGTGGTGAACGTGATCCTGGTGGACTTCCGGGCGCTGGACACGTTGGGCGAGATCACTGTGCTGGGTATCGCGGGCCTGGGCGTGATGGCACTGATGAAATTGAAATTGGGTAAAGCACCAGCGAAGGCGCGGCCTGCTGTGGAACCAAAACGCAGGAAGCGATGAACACGATCATCCTCCGCGTCGCCGTGCAGCTGTTGTTCCCCATGCTCTTATTGGCCTCGTTGCTGTCGCTGTTCCGTGGGCACAATGAACCGGGTGGAGGTTTCATCGGTGGGTTGGTGGCCGCGTCGGCCTTTCTGTTGGTCACACTGAACGGCGGGGTGGAGGAAGGGCAACGGCGCCTGCGCTTCCGGCCCTTGCAGTTCATCGGCGCAGGTCTCTCATTGGCCTTCATCGCCGCCGTGGTGCCACTGCTCTTCGGCTACACCTTCTTTGAAGCGCTCTGGGCTGACTTCTACATCCCCATCATCGGCAAACCGGGAACGCCAGTATTATTTGACCTTGGGGTTTACCTGGTGGTGGTAGGGGTGGTGTGCAAGATCATTTTTTCAATAGCCGACGAGGACTGATGGGACTGTTGCTCGCCCTGCTCACCGGGGTCCTCTACAGCGCGGCGTTCTACATGATGCTGCGCCGCAGCCTCGTGAAGCTCATCATCGGACTGGTGCTTGTGGGCCATGCGAGCAACATGGCCATCTTCACCATGGGGCGTCTCAGCAAGGGTAATCCACCTTTCATCGCGGAAGGCGCCGAGGCGGTCGCCGAACCTTATGCCGATCCCGTTCCGCAAGCGTTGATCCTCACCGCTATCGTCATTGGCTTCGGTATCCAGGCCTTTGCCATCGTACTCATCAAGCGCGTGTATCAGGAAACGCGGTCGGATGATCTGGACAAGCTGCAGACCTCCGACCAAGGCCTTGTGCGCCTCATCAAAGCAAAGCGGAAGAAGCCATGAGCCTGCTGCTGCCGCTCTTCCTACCCTTCGTCACGGCCGTGCTTTGCCTGGCCTGGTGGAATGACCGGCGTGTACAAGGCTGGCTCAGCGTGGCCGGCCTGACAGCGATGTTCGTCAGCGCGCTGCACTTGCTCTTCACCGTGCGCGCAGAGGGCATCCAGGTGGTGAACGCGGGTGGCTGGGACGCGCCCTTCGGCATCGTGCTCGCAGCGGACCTGCTCAGCGCCATCCTGCTGTGTGTCACCGCGCTGATCGGCTTCACCGTTACGCTCTTCTCCATCCCAGCCGTGGATGTGAAGCGCGAATCCTACGGCTACTACCCGCTGCTGAACCTGCTCGTCTTTGGCGTCAGCGGTGCCTTCCTGGCGGGCGACATCTTCAACCTTTACGTGTGGTTCGAGATCATGCTGATGTCCTCCTTCGTGCTGCTGGCCCTGGGTGGTGAGAAGCGCCAGTTGGAGGGTGCCATCATGTACGTCACCATCAACTTCCTCGCCTCGGCCATCTTCCTCGCGGGCGTGGGTATTCTTTACAGCCTCACAGGCACGCTCAATTTCGCCGACCTGGCCCTGCGCCTGGGCGATGTGCCTGAGACCGGGCTCGTCACGTTGGTGAGCATGTTCTTCCTCGTCAGCTTCGGCATCAAGGCGGCGATCTTCCCGCTCTTCTTCTGGCTGCCCGCGTCGTACCACACGCCACCGATCGCTGTGTCGGCCATCTTCTCCGGCCTGCTCACCAAGGTGGGCGTCTATGCCCTGCTGCGCGTGTTCACATTGCTTTTCGTGCAGGACATACCCTACACCAGCACCGTGCTCATGATCCTTGCCGCGCTCACCATGACCGTGGGCGTGTTGGGCGCCGCAGCGCAATGGGACTTCCGGCGGATCCTCTCCTTCAGCATCGTGAGCCAGATCGGTTACATGGTGGTGGGCATCGCACTGTTCACGCCGCTCGCGATCGCGGGCACCATCTTCTTCCTCATCCACAACATGGTGGTGAAGACCAGCCTCTTCCTCATCAGCGGACTGGTACACCACGTGAAGGGCAGCTATAAGCTGCGCTACATCGGCGGGGTATACCGGGATCACTTCTGGCTGAGCATGCTCTTCCTGGTGGCCGCGCTGAGCCTTGCCGGCCTGCCGCCCTTCAGCGGTTTCTGGGCCAAATTCATCCTGGTGAAGGCTGGCATCGAAGCAGGCCAGTTCTGGCTGGTGCTGGTGGTGATCGGCTCCAGCCTGCTCACGCTCTATTACCTCACCAAGATCTGGAACGAGGTGTTCTGGACCAACGAACCCGAGGAACTCAACGACCCCGAGCCGCATACCCCCGGCCCCGGCCCGCTGTGGCTGATGGTGTTGCCCGTGGTGATCCTCGTGGGCATCACGCTGGCCATCGGCTTGAACGCGGAACCGATCTTCGATCTGGCGAAGGAAACTGCGGAGCAGTTGTTGGGGAGGGAGGAGTATATCAACAAAGTGCTGGGGCAATGAAGTGGTTCCTCTACAACCTCCTGCTGGCCTTCGCGGGCGTCTGGCTCATCGAGCAGACCATCGACCTGCGCTTTGATAAGCCGTTGGTGTTCCTGGGTGTGTACAACGCCCTGTTCTTCGCGATCTGGCTCAGCACCTGGTTCTTCGATCGGCGTTATTTCCGCAAGCTGCCCAGGCTGCTGGAGTTCATCGGCTTCATCATCAAAGAGCTGTTCGCGTCCAGCATGCGCGTGGCCTATGATGTGCTCACGCGCACCTCGCACCTCAACCCGGCCATCATCGCCATTCCGTTGGATGCCGAGAGCGATCGCGAGATCGTGACCCTGGCGGTGCTGATCACCCTCACGCCCGGAACCCTCAGCCTGCGGGTGAGCGATGACCGGCGCACGCTGTATGTGCATGAGATGTACATCACCGATGGTGATGTGGAGGAGGCCCGTCGCAAGATCAAGCATGGCTACGAACGGCGCATATTGCGATTGAGCCGATGACGGAAGCCCTCTACGATAACTCCCTGGTGGTGGCCCTGGTGGCGCTGATGGTCATTGCCGGCCTGGTGATGGTGCGATTGGTGATGGGACCCAGCATCGCCGACCGCGCCACGGCCTTCGATGTATTCACCACGGTGGTGATCGGCATGCTCGCCGTGTTCGCCATCCGCACGAGCAACTACCGCTACTTCGATGTGGTGCTGGTGATGAGCTTCGTGGTCTTCCTGGGCACCATCGGCCTGTCCTACTATATGCGCAAGAACAAGGACAAATGAGGAAATTGCGACCGCAGATGACGCAGATGGCGCAGATGGGCCCACCTGAAGTGGCAGGCATTCTAATTGAACCCACTTGTGCGGACCTCTCAGCTCCGACCACAAGTCGGATGCTGGCATTTCATCTGCGTCATCCGCGGACGTGATTCAACCGAGCATGATCTCCCAGTACATCACCCTCATCTGCATCTGGATCGGCATCGCCTTCATCGGCATCGCAGCTATTGGCATCATCCGCATGCCCGATGTGTATACGCGCATGTCGGCTGTTACCAAGGCGGTGGCGCTGGGTGTGGGTTTCATCCTGATGGGCGTGGTGTTCCACTTCAACGACACCACGGTGCTGGTGAAGGCCACCGTGATCTTCGTCTTCCTGGTGTTCTCGCTTTCGGTATCGGCACACGTGATCGGCCTGGCGGCATACGAGGACCGCACCCCCATGACGTACAAGACCTTTCTTGATGAGCTGAAGGAGGTGGTGGGGAGGCGGGCGCCGGAACAGGTGGAGGATCCGGACGAGGAGGCCAGGCCCTGATGACCCCAGTGGGATCCATGAGGCGATGTTCCCCGATCGCGTAGGCAGTTCCCCTTGCGTGCCACCGATCTCAAGCCACCCTTCGCACCTGTCATCGGTCAGGAACGGCCCCGTGCCCATGGTCCTAAATTTGTGCCTGTTCCAGCATTCCTTAACCTCATCCATTCCACATGAACTTATTGAATGATGCAGTGCTGCCCGAATTGATCGCCGCGCAGCAGGCTCCATGCCTTAGTCTGTACCAGCCCACGCACCGCACACATCCCGCGAATGTCCAGGACCCTATCCGCTTCAGCAACCTGGTGAAACAGGCGGAGGAGTCTTTGATGCTCAAGTATCCGAACGGCAAGACCGCTGCCCTGCTGGAACCTTTCAAGGCATTGGTGGCGGACAACGACTTCTGGAAGTACAACCTCGACGGCCTGGCGGTCTTCGCGGCGCCGGGCTTTTTCAAGGTGGTACGTGTGCAGCGGCCGGTGCCTGAGTTGGTCGTTGCGGCGGATAGCTTCCACCTGAAGCCCCTGCGACGTGCCCTGCAGACCGTGGACCGCTTCCATGTGCTGGGCCTTTCCCTGGACCGCATCGTGCTCTTTGAAGGGAACCGCGATGCGCTCGATGAAATGAAGCCCGCCAGCGGTGTTCCGGTGACGATGACCGATGCCCTGGGTGAGGAGCTCACCGAGAAGCACCAGACCGTGGCGTCTTATGGTGGTCGCGGTGGAAATGGTGGCGGCGAGATGCGCCATGGGCATGGCGGGAAGAGCGACGAGATGGACAAGGATGTGGAGCGATTTTTCCGAACCGTGGATCGCGCGATCATGGAATACCACACCAGACCAAGCGGGCATTCACTCGTGCTGGCCGCACTGCCCGAGCATCAAGGCATTTTCCGCCGTGTGAGCCACAATCCCAAACTTCTGGCGGAAGCCGTGGCGATCGATCCAACGGGTGTGGTCCCGGACAAGCTGCGACGCCTGGTATGGGAGGCCGTCGAGCCCCGCTACCATGCCCATGTGCGCGCCCTGGTGGAGAAATTCGGCACGGCCAGGGCTCAGGGCCTGGGCAGCGACGACCTGATGGAGGTGGCTTCGGCAGCCGCAGCGGGCCGCGTGGCCACTCTGCTGGTGGACGCCGATCAAGCCATCGCCGGACGCCTCGACACAACCACTGGCAAGGTGGTCTTCGACAGCCTGCTCGATCCACGGGTGGATGATCTGCTGGATGACCTCAGTGAACTGGTCACCGACCGGGGTGGCTCTGTGATGGTGGTGCCTGGTGATGTGATGCCTTCCAAGACCGGGGTGGCCGCGATGTACAGGTATTGAAGGGATGGGAAAAGGGAAAAAAGGAAAGAGGAAGGAGGAAAGGTTCAAAAAGCATCTGGCTCGCCACCCTTATCTTTCAGGCAGGTCACATTGAAGAACAACCAACTCAGGTCGCGACGCTGAGGTCGCCCTGGAAAGCAGCAAAGAACAGCATATGATCATCCAAGTCAATTCCGACAATCATGTCGACGGCAATGTGAACGTTGTGGTGGAGGTGGAACAGAAGGTGCAACGCGCACTGGATCGCTTCGCCGACCGCATCTCGCGTGTCGAGGTCCATCTCAACGACGAGAACGCCCACAAGAATGGGCAGGACGATCAACGCTGCCTGATGGAGGCCCGCTTGAACGGCTTGCAACCCATCGCGGTAACGCATAAAGCCGCAACACTGGAACAGGCCGTGGATGGTGCGACCGAGCGGTTGCGCAACGCGATCACGAATCAGTTGGGGAAGATCGAGCGGCGCTGACACCGAAGTGGTCACGATCGCTTCCAGTGCTGCAAGTCCTTGCCCATCAATTTCTCCAGCGCATCGACCTCCACGGTAAGCTGGTCGATGATCATGCGCCGGACTTGCGGGGTGACCTCCGGCTTCTGTGTGAACGCCCTGGCGCTGTTGTCCGTGAGAGCACGCCAAAGTGGGGGCATCACCTTGCGTAATGCGCGCCATGCCAGACCGGGGTGGTCCCAGCGATGGTGGACCTTGCCACCACCCACCGATAAGTTGAGGTGCAGGTCCGGTGGTGGTACGAAACCGGCAGGGTCCACTCCGATATGGGCGGAGACACGGGCGAGCACCCCGTCGCGATCATTCCGTAGATCATCGAAGTCGATCAGCAGCACCGCATCACGCCCAAAGCGCCGGATGAACGGGCCGATCTGCGTGGCATATCGCGTTACGTCCAGGTGCAGGCGGTTGGCCACCAATTCCTCGTTCAGTCCGAGATCGGTATAGCCCCGTTCGTATGCGTGCATGTAGCTGCTGAGCACACGTTGGACGGGGTCGCGCACCAGGTAGATCGAGCGCAGGTCCGGGTTGTGCGCGTAGAGGTCGTCGGCGATGCGGGGGTTGCGCAGCGGATGGAAGGTGTATGAGGTGGAGGCCTCGAAGTAGAGCGCACCTTCACGCTGGTCATATAATGCCTCGTAGCGCGACCACTCCCGGCGCCAGTCCTTCGCGGTGCTGAAGAAATGCGGCTCCTTGTTCCGGCATCCCTGCAGGCGTGGGTGGGTCTCCAGCAGCGCGAACAGCGTGGTGGTCGCGCATTTCTGCGCGCCCAGGATGATCAGGTCGACTTTCATGTTCGAATGCCGCGTTGGCCATGGCAAAGATGCCCTCTCCAAGGATGCATTTCCAGTTCCATACGATCACATGATCCGGCCTTTCCTTGGGCGCAGAGGTTCGGGGATGTCGGTATCGCCGAGCGTCTCCTTCAGGTCGATCGCGATGATTGTGCTGATCGCATCCAGCGGGACATCCGTACCCCAATTCTCGAAGGGACTGGACATCACCTTGCCAAAGACGTAGATCTGGTAGAAGATCCAGCCAACGATGATGGTGATGGGGAACACCATCCATGCCCTGCCCATCTCCACGAAGGCATCGATCAATCCGAAGGGAAGGAAGAGGATGAAGAGGTTGAGGAATGCCATGGTGTAGTAATCGTAAGGCCTGGGCAGCGGGGTGTTCTTGATGCGCTCGCACATGCCCTGCAGATCGGTAAGGCGCGTGATGGTATCATCGATCTGCACGTAGCTGTATGCATCCATCACGTTCTCCAGGTTCAACAGCTTGATGATCCTGCCCTGCACGATGCCGATCTGGGTGACGCGGTTGCTGCGGCCCATGATCAGTTCATATACCTCCGGCCTGAGATGCACACCCACCGAACGACGCCAGGCCTCTTCATCCTTGATCCCCCGCAACTGCATCCGAAGGGCCTGCACCCAGGCGAGTTGGTTGCGCACGAGTTGATCCATTTGATCCTGGCGGTATGGGCGGATATGACGCGGGTCGGCCAGGGTGAGCGCCTGTCGCATGAAGGTGCGGTTCTCGTTCACCACACCCCCCCAGATCTTGCGCGCCTCCCACCACCGGTCATAGGCCGAAGCGTTCCGGAAGCCCAGGATGATGGCCAGCGCCGTGCCCAGGATCGTCACCACCGAAATGGGTACCAGCGCGTGCGGCAAACCGGGGACGGTGTACATCGCGTAGGCCAGCCCCGCGCACAGCGCACTGAACAGGATGTTCTTCCAGGACCAACGGACGGCATTGAGGGGGTGCAGGTAAGTGCGGGTGATCATAGGTGCTCACTTCAAAGTGGATCAAAGTAGGCACTGGTTCCCACATGGACCCGGATCGCTGGAATGTCGCAGGCCACCAACAGCCCTGGACGGACAACTTCAGGCCCGCGGTTCCATGCGTCCGGTCCGGGCGCTTTCCTTCGCACCATGACCCCGGCACTCATCCTGTCCGTCATCGCCGCGTACTTCGCGCTGCTCTTCGCCATCGCGCGGATCACCGGCAGGGGCGCGGGCAACAGCGCGTTCTTCCTGGGCGAGCGGAAGTCACCGTGGTACGTGGTGGCTTTCGGCATGATCGGCGCCTCGCTCAGCGGGGTCACCTTCATCAGCGTGCCGGGCATGGTGGGCGCGGATCAGTTCAGCTACCTGCAAATGGTGCTGGGTTACCTGCCTGGCTACGCGGTGATCGCCTTTGTGCTGATGCCTCTCTACTATCGTCTGCAGCTCACAAGCATTTACGGCTACCTCGGCCAGCGCTTCGGGCGCAGCAGCTATCTGACCGGCGCATGGTTCTTCCTGTTAAGCAGAAGCCTGGGGTCGGCAGCGCGACTTTATCTGGTGGCCATCGTGTTGCAATTCCTCCTCTTCGATGCCTGGGGTATACCCTTCGCCGCAACAGTAGTACTCACCATCGTGCTCATCTGGCTCTATACCCACCAAGGCGGCATCGGCACCATCATCTGGACGGATACCCTACAGACCCTGTTCATGCTGTTGGCTGTGGGTGTCACCGTGGTGCTGTTGGGGCAGAAGTTGGGCTGGGAGCTTGGTGAGGCCATCGCCCAGGTGCGCGCGAGCGAACTCAGCAGGGTCTTCTTTTTCGACGACCCCAAGCCAGGCACCTACTTCTGGAAACAATTCCTGGGAGGCATGTTCATTGCCATCGCCATGACGGGCCTGGACCAGGATATGATGCAGAAGAACCTCAGCTGCCGCAGCATAGGTGAGGCGCAGAAGAACATGGTGTCATTCAGCCTCGTGTTGGTGCTGGTGAATCTGGTGTTCCTCACCCTGGGTGCGCTGCTGTACCTGTACGTGGAGCGCTTCGGCATCGCGGTGCCCGAACGTGCCGACCAACTGTATCCCATGCTTGCCACCGACGGCGGGCTGCCGGTGCTGGTGGGCCTGCTCTTCCTCCTGGGCCTCATCGCAGCGGCCTATTCCAGTGCCGACAGCGCTCTGACGGCCCTTACCACCAGCGTGTGCGTGGACGTCCTGGAGATCGAGCGTCGTCCGGAGGCCGTGCGTGAGTCCCTGCGTCGGCGCGTACACATCGTAGTCAGCGTGCTGATGGTGGTGCTGATCCTGCTTTTTAAAGCCCTGAACGACGACAGCGTGATCAAGACCGTCTTCAAGGTGGCGGGTTACACCTATGGCCCCCTCCTGGGACTCTTCGCCTTCGGCATGTTCACCGGCTGGGCCGTGAAGGACCGCTGGGTGCCCATGGTGGCCGTGCTCTCCCCGGTCCTCACCTTCGTGCTGGACCGATACAGTGAAGTGTTGTTCAGTGGCTACCGTTTCGGCTTCGAGTTGCTGTTGGTCAATGGCGCGATCACCTTTGTGGGGCTGGTGCTGCTGGCGCGGAGACGCGCCTGAGTGGCGGCACCTGAAGCCGGCGTAGAAGGTGCTGGACTGGTGAGAGTATAGGGAGGGGAGTATTTCACAGGTGGAAATAGGAGTTGAGCATGCGTTCGCACCGCCCCCCCCGATCGTTAATAACTCCCCCTCCCTGTTCATAACCCCCATCCATCCGCTCCAATAACCTTGGAGTAACTTCGGCCACCCGCTGGAAGCCCCGCCGTTGCTGGATTTCCGGCGATCACACACAGCGGAAACACCTGCCGCGCAGTTCTCGAAGCTCCTTTGCGACCTTCGTGTCCTTTGCGGTACTTCACGGATCGATGAGCGAGACCACATACAGTGAAGAGCATATCCGGTCCCTCGACTGGAAGGAGCATATCCGCATGCGCCCCGGCATGTACATCGGCAAGCTGGGCGATGGCAGCAGCTACGACGATGGCATCTACATCCTGCTGAAGGAGGTGTTGGACAACTGCATCGACGAGTACGTCATGGGCCACGGCCGCAAGGTGGAGATCACCATCAACGGGTCGCGCGTGGAAGTACGCGACTACGGTCGCGGAGTGCCGCTGGGCAAGGTGGTGGACGTGGTCAGCAAGATCAACACCGGCGCCAAGTACGACAGCAAGGCTTTCAAAAAGAGCGTGGGTCTCAATGGCGTGGGGACCAAGGCGGTGAATGCGCTGAGCAGTTACTTCAAGATCGAAAGTGTGCGTGAAGGCCAGCTGAAACGGGCCGAGTTCGATCGTGGGGTGTTGCGCAAGGATGAGAAGCTGGTGAAGAGTGAGGAACCCAACGGCACACGCGTGGTCTTCGAGCCGGATGAGCAGATGTTCAAGCACTTCCAATTCCGCGATCAGCACATCGAGCGGCTGCTTTGGAACTATTGCTACCTGAATACCGGGCTCACCATCCACTTCAATGGAGAGCGTTACCAAAGCAAGAATGGCCTGCTGGATCTGCTGGAGACCAAGATGGACGGGGAGCCGCTGTACCCCATCATCCACTTGAAAGGCGAGGACATCGAAGTGGCGATCACCCACGCCAACCACTATGGCGAGGAGTACTACAGCTTCGTGAACGGCCAGCACACCACCCAGGGTGGCACCCACCAGGGCGCCTTCCGCGAGGCGGTGGCCAAGACCATCAAGGACTTTTTCAAAAAGGACTGGGAGGCCGGCGATGTGCGCACCGGCATCGTGGCCGCAGTGAGCGTGAAGGTGATCGAGCCCGTGTTCGAGAGCCAGACCAAGACCAAGCTGGGAAGCCAGGAGATCGAACCCGGTGGGCAGAGCATGCGCGGCTTCGTGGGTGATTTCATCGGCCGGGAGCTGGATAATTTCCTGCACAAGAACCCGCAGGTGGCAGAGGTGCTCCAGGCGCGCATCCTGCAGAACGAACGCGAGCGCAAGGAGCTGAGCGGGATCCGCAAGCTGGCGCGCGAAAGGGCGAAGAAGGCCAGCCTGCACAACCGCAAACTGCGCGATTGCCGGGTGCATCTCAGCGATCCCAAGCCGCATCCGCAGAAGAACGACACCACGCTTTTCATCACCGAGGGCGACAGCGCCAGTGGCAGCATCACCAAGAGCCGCGATGTCAACACCCAGGCGGTGTTCAGCCTGAAAGGCAAACCGCTGAACTGCTTCGGCCTCACCAAGAAGGTGGTGTACGAGAACGAGGAGTTCAACCTGATCCAGGCGGCACTCAACATCGAAGATGGCATGGATGGCCTGCGCTACAACCGCATCGTCATCGCCACCGATGCCGACGTGGACGGTATGCACATCCGCCTTCTGTTGATGACCTTCTTCCTACAGTTCTTCCCCGATCTGGTGAAGAACGACCATCTCTACATCCTGCAGACGCCGCTGTTCCGTGTGCGCAACAAAAAGGAGACGCACTACTGCTACAGTGATGAGGAACGGCAACGCGCCGTACACAAGCTGGGGAAGAGTGCCGAGATCACCCGCTTCAAGGGCCTGGGCGAGATCAGCCCGGATGAGTTCAAGCACTTCATCGGCGAGGACATCCGCCTGGAGCCAGTGATGATCACCAAGGAGGCGGTGGTGCACGAACTGCTCGGTTTCTACATGGGCAAGAACACACCGCAGCGCCAGGAATTCATCATAGACAATCTGAAGGTGGAGAAGGACCTGGTGGATACCCCGAAGCTTGACTATGTGAAGGAGATCGCTCGGAAACTGGACGAGGTGGAGGAGGAAGCATGAGGAACGCCGCGCACATAGTCCACGCTTCCATGAGCCCAGGTGGTCATGTGCGCATGTGCTCAAGCATGGCGATGAAACGTATCACCGGTCTCGCATGCAAAGCCGCGTTCGTCCTGCTCATGGTCACCTGGTCACCTGGTCACATGGGCATATGCCTGATGGCGCAGGACACCGGCACCCTGCGTCTGCTGATCGATCCGGGCAGCGACTTCCAGTTCGTGGTGGACCGCAAGTTCCGCCTACAGCAGCGCGAGATAACGCTCAGTGCCGGGCCACATCACTTCTCCTTCTGGGCACCCACGCGCAGCATCGTGGACACTACACTGACGGTGATCCCCGAGCGTACCACCGACTTTGTGCTGCGCCTGCCATATAGTGCCGAGTACCTCGAACATCGCCGGGTACTGGATGCCTTCATCCAGAAGCGGCGCTGGGCACGTACCTGGCCTGTGATGCTCAACGTCGCGGGCATCACCTGGGGCGTGATCTCGTACGACAAGTACCGCAAGGCGCACCGTCAGTTGGAGACCGATCTGGCGAACTATGAGGACAATGTGGTGCCCGCGGAGATCGCCGTGCTGACCAACGAGACGATCCCTGAGCACAAGCAGGATTTCCGCCAGGCGCGCGACATGGCGGTCATCTCCGCCAGTTTCACCGCACTGAGCGCGGGTTATACCTGGTGGCGCTTCAAACGCACCGGCCAGTGGGAGAAACCCGTCTTCGATGACCGCGAACGGATCCGCTTTGAAGGCCTTGCATATCTGCCTGGAGCCCAGGGCGGCCATTGGGCCACCGCCATCACCATACCCCTGGCACGATGAGGTTCACCCTGACCCTGTTGCTGATCGCCTTGTTGGGGCCCGGCTGTGTGAAGGACGAGTTGGAAGGCCTCACCTACAACCCCTTCGATCCAGCCTATGATGGTCCGCCGGTGTTCAGCCTGGAGACCTCCTACGTGGATATCCTCACCACGCCGCAGGGTATCAACCGCCGCCTCACCCAACGCATGCGCATGGACCGCTCCCTGCTGCTGCGCAATACCACCTTCGTGGTGCAATGCGTGCGGCTCAACGATGGCACCGTGATAGACCTGCTCTCCAACAGCCTTGAAGGGGATCTCTTCAATTTGGTGACCGACTTCACCCAGCAGGGCGCTGAGTATTGTTGGGAACTGCGATTGACCAACCAGGGAAGCATCGGCGCGCGGAACAACGTGTGCAGCACAGCGGATTGAGCGGATGAGCGACGAAATGGAAGACGTGGAGAAGGATGCCGGGGAACAGTCCGGGGCATCGAATGGCAAGGGCATACCCGGCGCCGGTGCCAGTGGCACTTTCAGCGTCAGTGGCATGTATCGGGACTGGTTCCTGGACTATGCCAGCTATGTGATCCTGGAACGCGCGGTGCCCGCGTTGTACGACGGACTGAAGCCCGTGCAGCGCAGGATACTGCACAGCATGAAGGACCTGGATGATGGCCGCTACAACAAGGTGGCGAACATCATCGGGCACACCATGCAGTACCATCCGCACGGCGATGCCAGCATCGGTGATGCGTTGGTGCAACTGGGCCAGAAGGACCTGCTGATCGACTGCCAGGGCAACTGGGGCAACACCCTCACGGGCGATAGCGCCGCCGCACCGCGCTACATCGAGGCACGGCTCAGCAAGTTCGCGCATGACGTGGTATTCAATCCCAAGACCACGGAATGGCAGCTGAGCTATGACGGCCGCAACAAGGAGCCCGTATTCCTCCCTGTGAAATTCCCGCTGCTGCTGGCACAGGGAGGGGAGGGCATCGCCGTGGGCCTCAGCTGCAAGGTCCTGCCCCACAACTTCAACGAACTGGTCGACGCCAGCATCGCCACATTGCGCAAGCGTTCCTTCGAACTGCTACCGGACTTCCCCACGGGAGGCATGGCCGATGTGAGCAACTACAACGAGGGCGAACGCGGAGGCCGCATCCGTTGCCGCGCACGCATCCGCAAGGAGGACAACAAGACCCTCGTCATAAACGAGATCCCCTTCGGCACCAATACCACCAGCCTGATCGAGAGCATCATCAAGGCCAACGAAAAGGGCAAGATCAAGGTGCGCCACATCGAGGACAACACGGCCGAGAATGCCGAGATCCTCATCCACCTTGCTGCGGGCGTGAGTCCCGACACGAGCATCGACGCATTATACGCCTTCACCGACTGTGAGGTGAGCATCGCGCCGAACGCCGTGGTGATCGAGAACGACAAGCCGCGCTTCGTGGGCGTGAAGGAGTTGTTGCGCATCAGCACGGACAACACCCTGCGCCTGCTGGGCTTGGAGCTGACGATCCAGAAGGGCGAACTCGAGGAGCAGTGGCACTTCGCTTCGCTGGAACGGATCTTCATCGAAAAGAAGGTGTATCGCAGGATCGAGGACGCCGAGACCTGGGAACAGGTGATCGAGTTCATCGACAAGGGCCTCAAGCCGCACGTGAAGGAGTTGAAGCGGCCGGTGACGCAGGACGACATCATCCGCCTCACGGAGATCAAGATCAAGCGCATCAGCAAGTTCGACGGCTTCAAAGCAGATGAGCATATCCGTCAATTGGCCGAACGCATCATAGAGACGCAACGCAAGCTGGACCACCTGGTGGATCATGCGGTGGACTACTTCAAGGAGTTGAAGAAGAAGTACGGCCCGGGACGCGAGCGGAAGACCGAGATCCGCACCTTCGACACCATCGTTGCGACGAAGGTGGCCGTGGCCAACCGCAAGCTATATGTGGACAAGGCCGAGGGCTTCGCCGGATGGAGTTTGCGGAACCACGAACTGGTGGGCGAATGTTCGGATCTGGATGACATCATCGTTTTCCGCGCGGACGGCAGCATGCTGGTGACCAAGGTGGCCGACAAGAAGTTCATCGGCAAAGGCATCCTGCACGTAGGCGTGTGGAAGAAGAACGATGAGCGTACCATCTACCACCTGATCTACCAGGATGGACCCAAGGGTGCCTACTTCATGAAGCGCTTCGCAGTAACGGGGATCACGCGCGACAAGGAGTACGACCTGACCAGTGGCGCCAAGGGATCCAAGGTGGAATACTTCACCGCCAACCCGGACGGCGCCGCAGAGGTGGTGCAGGTGACACTGCGTCCAAGACCCAACCTGCGCAAGAACAAGTTCGATGTGGACTTCGCGCAGCTTTCCGTGAAAGGCCGCGGGAGCAAGGGCAACCTGCTCACCCGCAACATCGTGCAGAAGATCGTCCAGAAGGAGCGTGGCGCAAGCACCCTTGGGGCCATCCCCATCTGGTTCGATGAGACCGTCCGCCGCCTGAACGACACCGGCCATGGCCGCTATCTGGGGCGCTTCGGGGGCGATGACCGCATCCTCGCCGTCATGCGCAACGGCAGCTACCAACTCTTCCCATACCTGCTCACCACACACTTTCCCGATGATACGATCATGGTGGTGAAGTGGAACCCCAAGGATGTGGTGACCGCCGTGTACTGGGAAGGGGAGAAGCAGCAGTACAACGTGAAGCGTTTCACCGTAGAGTCCGCTCGCGATCCTGTCACGTTCATCACCGATCACCCCGACAGCAAACTCACCCTGCACAGCCTGGTGCCCGTGCCCATGCTACATGTGGCCTTCGACAAGCGCAGCACGGACCGTGAGGACGAGCACATCGACCTGGCGGCATTCATCGCTGTAAAGGGGGTGAAGGCCTTGGGCAATCGCCTCACACCCCACAAGGTCAAGGAGCTTGCCCTCACCACTCCGGTCTTCATTCCCATGACCGAAGAACTCGAGGAAGTACAGGGCATGCTGATCAGCGAGGATGAGGTAGGGAACATGGAGGCACCCGAAGAGGAAGGCCTGGAGGAAAGCCCCATGAAGCAGTTCCGCCGCGCGCAGGCACAGCAGGATGTTGAACGATCCCCCGAGGATCCCTTGATCGGTTACGAGCCCGGCAAGCAGATCACGCTGGGCCTGGATTAGCGGCCGAAACTACAATCCCAGCCTGCCGCTCAAGTATTTGTGCACCTTGCCCACGCGTTCCACCTGTCCCTTGGCCGCGAAGCGCTCGTAGAATCCTTCATCGCGGAATTCGCGCACCACCTCGCTCCATGCTCCAGTGAGGCGGGCGGTCCAGCGTGCTTCGCGGGTGCTTTCATCGCCCCGGTCGCGCGCGTTCAGGTCAGCGCATACGCGGATCAGCGCCTTCAGTGTAACGGGCTTGGTCACATGGTACTTCGGGTCGCCCCAGGCCGATCCGAAGGCCACTTTAGCCGCGCGCAGGAATTCCTGTAGGATACGGTAGCGCTTCTCCACCGCGGCGGCGTTCACCTTTTCGCTCTTGTCGAAGGAACGCAGCACCCAACGGTGTACCTCGTTGAACAGTTCGGCCTGCATGATCCACTTCTCCTGCTTGCTGCGGTTGCCCAGGCGGTTGATGCGGTAGCGCAGCGGACTGTCCTGTTCGTTGTACAGGCGTTCGATCACCTTGGCGGAAAGGCGCTTGTCAGGCTTTTCCCAACTCACCCGCTCGTACAGGTCGATCAGGTGGCTCTTGTTGATGCGGGTGGGCGTGCTGTTGATGATCACGAACATCTCCGCCGCGAAGTCCTCGCTCTCCCCATCGAAGATGATGCAGGGCACATGGATGCTCTTCGCCTCGTCGGGATGTGTGCGCAGGTAGAACTCCAACGCGGCCAGGCGGTGCTGCCCGTCGATGATCAGGTACTTCTCGCGGGGTTCCTTCAGATCGCCCACGTTCTTCAGGTTGCCCAGCGGGCTGAAATCGAGGATCTCGCTGCTGAAGAGCAGCACCGTGCCGGGGATCGGGGGCTGGGCCACGGCGGTCTCATAGAAGTTGCGGATCGCCTTGATCTTGCCCTGCGACATGGTGCGCTGGAATGCGGCATCGCTGCGTTCGATCCGCTGTATGAAGGCGGCCACTTCATCACCCTTGCCCGCTTCATCGGGGCTGATGGACTTTTCGCCTTCGGCATAGAAACGGCTGATGAACCGCACCCGCCGGAGGATATCCTCGCAGGGATAGGAAACGAAATAGAACCGGGCGTCCTTCTGTCGGATCTGCGTGGCGATCATGGCGTCGGGTGCTCCGGGCGTTGGTCCCGGGCCATCGAAAGTTAGGCCTTGGAACGATCCGCCGTACGCCCGGCCAGGTCTAGTTATCCGGCTTTCACCAACCGCACCTGCGCGGTCCGGCCTCCCTGGGCCACCCGAAGGATGTACAGCCCGTCCGCATGGTCCGCCAGTTCCACCCAATGCAGGGCATGCTCATTCAAGGTGAGCGTTCTTTCAAGGACCACCCTGCCCATGCCATCGAACAGGGTGATGATCGCCGGGCCATTCTCCGCCCTTATATGGAAGCCGGTTTGGAAGGGATTGGGCATTACCTGAAGGAGGGGAACGGAGCCATTCACTGCCAGGCCTGTGCAGATCTGGATCTCTACTTCTATGGTGATCGATGTGGGGCAATAGCCCTCGGGATCGGCCAGGAATCCCACCACCCAGGTGCCCGGGCCCAACAGACCCGGGTCAAGGATCACCTCAGACCCTTCGCCGGTCACTGCACCGCTCCATGTACCTGGGAAATTGGCGGTCAGTATCACAGGCCCGCTTTCCACGCACAGGGTGCCCACGCTGTCAATGGCCACTGGAGCATCGGGCAACAGGGCTACGGTGATCGGGCCACTCGTAAGTGTGCAGTTGGCCGGGTCGGTATAGCTATAGTGTACTGTGTACGCCCCTGGTGTCACACCTGCTGGATCGAACATGCCGTCCGGGCTGAAAGGAGACTCCCAGGTGCCGCCTTCGGGAAAGCCGGTGAAGGTCACAGGTGGGTCGGATTTGCAGTACTCCCATGGCTCATCGGGTGTTTCAACAGAGACCGCATCGATCAGCTCCACCTCAAGGGTGGCGGTATTGGAACACCCTTCGGGTGCCTGGTAGAAATATGTGGCCGTGTGTGTGCCCGGCCCCAGCATGGAGGGGTGGATCACATCGTCCATCACTCCGGGGCCGTTCCAGGAACCACCTGCCGGTTCGGCCTGCAAGGCAATGGGCACCCCACTGGAGCAGTGCGGAGCGATCGGGGTAAGCAACAGTTCGGGGATGTCGTCGCTCACCACGATGTGCAGGGTGTCCGACCCTGCGCATTGCTGCGGCCCCGATGGCTGCCGGGTCAGGATCACCTGGTAGGTGCCGGCACCTTGTCCCGGATCGAAGAACGCCGACACATTCGTGGAGGAAAGGATATCGCCGCTCCACGTGCTGTTGGGCAACTGTATCTCCGGCAGGATCTCCTGTATACCATCATTCACACAGAACGGCCCTGCCGGTTGTATCCCTGCCGGCAGGGTGGCCCAGATGCTCAACGTTCCGAGGAGCGAGATGCAGGTCGTCCCGGTCGGGTCGGTATAGGCGCACACGATGGGTTCTCCTGTGTAATTCTCCACATCGAGGATATCGCCTTCGGCCAGCCCGGTCCACTCGGTATTCGTCGGAATGGAAGTCATCTGGAAAGGTCCATCACCACTGCAGACCACCGGGCCCAGGATGGGGGAGATGATCGGTGCGGTGATCAAATGGATGCTCGTGCGATCACCCACCGGGCAGCCTTCCGGCTCATACCAGGTATAAGCCAGCCCATAGTTGCCGGTCGTGCTCGCGTTGATGCGGTGCAGCATGTTGCCCGAAACCCAGTTCCCACTCCACGTGCCTCCTGTAGGGACCGCATCGGGCAGGGGCACGGAGGGGCCTGCGATGCAGAGCGTGTCCAGTACGGGCAAGAAGACCTCGGTGGTGGGTGGCATCATCGTATTGGGGTACCAAGCGGTCGCCCCATCCGTGCCGATCACCAGATCATCCTTCCCATCCCCATTCAGGTCGGCCAGCAACAAGCCCGTGCCGCGCGGCACATCAGGCAGGTTGGCCGCAGGGGAGAACCCGCCCACCTGGGTGAGGTAGTTGCGCCATCGCACCGGTGATCCAGGATCCGAAGGCACCCAGACGACCGCGACCCCGCCGTTGCATGGTGTTCGCCCGAAATGCCCATGACCAGCGGTGGTGAAGGGTTCCAGCTGACGCATCGTGAATGCGTTGAATGGTACGTTCTCGTCCAACCGGTTCTCCGCCCATTGGATCACCACCCCGGTGGCTTCCGCGATATCCAGGTCCCCATCGCCATCCACATCGATCAGCTGCGGATCCACGAATGGTGCATTGAAGTTGGTGAAGAACGGCAGCACATCCCAGTTGCTCGCATCGCCATTGCCGTTCATCACGCCCACACCATTGAGGGCGTCGGCCATCACGAATGCATCGATGCCAACGGTCTGGTCCAGATCGCCCAACAGAAATACCGTTGGTGCCTGTCCGGAGAAAAGCACCGGAGTGGAAGTGATCTCTGCGAAGAGGCCGCCCATGTTGGCGAACCAGACGAGCGTCACCTCGTCGTTGACGGATCGTGTCAGCACAAGATCGGGCCAGCCGTTGCCGGTGATGTCCCCGGCACGCAGGGCACCTACTTCTCCGCTCACCTCACCGATGGCGACCGGCTCATTCAACGTTCCGTTCCCATTGTTCCATGCCACCCAGACCGCATCACCCCCTTCCTCAATGAACACCACTTCGCAAGCGCTGTCGCCATCGAGGTCGGTGATCAACACATGGGCGAAGGACACGCCATGGTCCAGAAGGTTGAGGTAGGGGCCAAAGGTGCCTGCCCCATCGGTGTTGGGGAACCATTTCAGATGGTCGTTGCCGTACAGACCCACCAGGTCGAGGGCACCGTCCCCGTCCACATCAGCAGCCCGGATCCACTGCCCCGGCTCGAAGGGTGCCACGGGGTTGTCCGACCCGAATTGGGCTTGTACCGGCGATGCCGGTATCAGGAGGGTGAAACCCAGAAGCCCCAAAAGACGGGGCGGAAGTGATGTGCGCGTGAAGAACAAGATGGCCCTAATATGATGCGAAGGTACACCCGCCGAAGGGCCTTTGGGTGATCCTTGTCAGCCGCGAGATGATCAGGCGCAAAGCACTGCTATCCCTGCCTCATTGGTGAGGATACGTTCCTTTTCCGCATCTGCCATGTAGCGGTATTCCTGCGAGGCGTGGGACATGATGGCGATGCACGCCGCCCCGGCGCTTTGGGCGTGCCGGATAGTGGGCTCTGCGAAGCCCACACTGAACATCGTGCTCGGCTCATTCACCTCCTTGTACCGCAGTCCTTCCTGCTCCAGTCGCACGAGCATGTCCCGCTTGTTGCTCAGGAGTTCGTCCGAAGGCGACTCGTTGGGCCGCATCAACTGATACACTTCCACTTCCGCAGTGAAGAGCCGCGCCAACTCACATACCATATCGATCAACCGCCCGATATCCTCGTGCGCGGCAACAGGCATGACGATGCGGTCCAGGGATGAGTTGCGCGGGGTATGCTCCTGCACCACCAGCGCGGGGATGGGCAGCTTGCGCACCAACTTCAGGATGTCCGCTCCGAAGAGGTTCTGTCGCAGGCCTTTCGGACCATGGGAGCCCAGCACCACAAGCCCATGGCCCTGGGCCGCCTCAGCGATGCCCTGGAGCGGTTCGCCCCGCACCAAGCGCGGTGTCGCCACCTGTTCGGCACGAGCCGCCGCGATGCGTGACTCAAGTTCAGAGAGCGCCCGGCCCTCCTCCTCTGGACCGGCTTTTTTGTCCAGCACATGCAGGAGTTCCACCTTACACCCGGCACGATCGGCCACGAGCAGGGCATGGAAAAGGGCTGTTTCCGAAGCGGCGCTCAGATCCGTGGCGCAGAGGATGTTGTTCATTGGTTGGACTTGGGTCGGCCAAAATAGCCCTTCCCTGGCATGCGCTGCGCATAGCTCGGGAGGCAATCCAAACTTGGTCTCATCCGGTCCTCGTTCCATGGGTCGGCGCATCCTCCGCTTCACCATACCTTGCAGCACCTGCATCGAAAAGAACATGAAACATCTTCTTGCGGCGGCCCTGCTCGGGGTCGCCATTCCCAGTGCCCATGCACAGTTGAACATGGCCCTGGTGGGTCATTTGAGTTACCAGGACCTGCACGGCTCCAACGTGAGTGATGTGTGGGGTTATGTGGATGGCCAGGGGAACGAGTATGCCTTGGTGGGCGTGAACGGCGGAGGGATCTCCGTGGTCAGTCTGGCCGACCCCACTGACCCCCAGGAGGTGTTCTGGTTCCCAGGTGACAATACGATCTGGCGTGATCTCAAGGTATGGAATGACCATGCTTATGTGACCAATGAAGGGGGAGGTGGTCTGGCCATCATCGACCTCAGCCCCCTGCCTTTCAACACGGATCTTACCGCTCAGAATTGGGCGGCAGGAGGTTGGAACACCGCGCACAATATCTACATCGATGAGAATGGGATCGCCTATATCAATGGCTCCAACCGGGGCAACGGAGGTGTCATCTTCCTGGACCTGACCCAGGACCCCTTCGCTCCTGTGGAAGTCGGGGAGTTCGACCAGTGGTACTCGCATGATTGTATGGCGCGTGGAGATACCATGTACGCATCGCATATCTCCAATGGGCACTTCTCGATCGTGGATGTCTCCAACAAATCGGCTCCTGTATTGCTGGGTACACAAAACACGGGCAATGACTTCACGCACAACTGCTGGGTCTCCGATGATGGGAACTACCTCTTCACCACGGACGAGGTGGTGGGCGGATGGCTGGGCAGCTATGATATCAGTGATCCGACGGACATCAAGGAATTGCAGCTGTTCCGCAGCGCCCCGGGGTCGAACACCATTCCGCACAACACGCATTTCATCAATGAGTATGTGGTGACCAGCTACTATCGCCTGGGCACGACCATCCACGATGTATCACGTCCATGGAACGTGGTGGAGGTGGGCAACTACGATCATTGCCCGCTGGAAGGCCCCGGTTTCAATGGTGGGTGGGGGACCTACCCCTGGCTGCCGAGTGGCCTGATCATAAGCACCGATATCGAAGGAGGCTTGTTCGTGTTCGCGCCGGAGTATGTCCGGGCGTGCTGGTTGGAGGGTATGGTCCTTGATGCCCAATCAGGATCACCAGTTGGCCAGGCTACCGTGCAGATCACGGGCATCGCCACTGCGCCGATCACGGGTTTTGATGGTGCCTACGCCACAGGTCACAACCAGGCAGGTACATATACTGTCACAGCCAGTGCGCCGGGTTTCTTTCCCGCCACCATCCCGGGCGTGGTGCTGGAGAATGGGGTGGTCACCATGCTTGATATCGAACTGGAGCCGCTGGCCTCCTTCGTCCTTACGGGGACTGTGATCGATGCCGTGACACAGGATCCCATCGCTGGTGCGCACGTACGCATCTCCAGTCCGACCTACTTCTATGAGACGGTCGCTGCGGCGAACGGAACTTTCACCATGCCCGGCGTTTTCACCGATGACTACGACCTGGTCGTTGGTCAGTGGGGCTGGCGTACAGAGTGCCCCACCACCCAGACCATTGGGCCGGGCACCGATCCCTTGGTGATCGCCCTGGATCCCGGCTATTACGATGATTTCGAGTTCGACTTCGGCTGGACCGTGACCGGCACTGCCTCCATGGGCCACTGGGAGCGCGGTGTACCCATCGGCACCACCTTCCAAAATGATTGGAGCAACCCCAACGTGGACGTGGGCGGAGATTGTGGCGCGCAATGCTACGTCACAGGAAATGGTGGAGGTGGTGCTGGTTTCGATGATGTGGACGACGGCCATACCATTCTCACATCGCCACCCTTCGATGCCACCACTCTATGGGACCCGCAGATCCGCTTCCATCGTTGGTTCTATAATCAGGGGGGCTCAGGCCAGCCCAACGACCGGATGGAGATCAGGCTCACGGATGGTACACAGACCGTCCTGCTCGAAACGGTCACCCAATCGTCCTCCTCTTGGTTCTATCGCACATTCCGCATCCTGGACCACATGGATCGGGGCGAAGCCATGCAGCTGATCATTTTCATCACCGATGACAACCCGGGCCACTTGGTGGAAGGTGGCTTCGACATTTTCCAGATGATCGAACTGAGTCCGGTGAACATCCAGGAGGCGATGACATTCGCCTTCAACCTTTGGCCCAATCCTGCTGCGGACCGTTTTGAGGTCTCACTTCCCGAGGAGGGTGAAGCCCTGCTGGAAGTGTTCGACGCCCTGGGTCGACCGGCCATGCCTGCCGTGGCGGTGCGCCATGGGCGTGCTACCGTGTCACATGACCTGGCATCCGGAGCATACCTGGTCCGGGTCACCACCCCAACGGGCGAATTCGCCGTGCAACGACTGGTGGTGGGGCACTAACGAAGATCAGCGGCCTCCCGGCAGGGGTGTGGTGGCGCAGTGCTCCTTCACAAGCTGGTCCACCTCGGGGATATCGCCAAGCACCTTTGCCAGGGTCAGGTCCTCGCAGGCTTTGGCACGCTCGCCTTTGCGCAAGCGTAATAGCGCACGGGTGCGTAGCGCGTATGGGTTGGCGGGAAAACTGCGCAGACTGCGTTCCACATCCTGTAGGGCTTCCTTTTCCCGTCCGGCCATCAGGTGTACATAGGCCCTGTTGCTCAGCGCCACGGGTTCATCCTTGTCCTTGGATAGGGCCTTTTCCAGCACCGGCAGTGCATCGTCATAACGCCCCAATTGGATCAGTTCAAACCCGCGGTTGCTCCAGTGGCCCAACTCATCGGGCTCCAATTCACAGAGCTTCTCCAATAGCACAAGCGCATCCGCATGGCGGCCTGCGGATTCGTATAGCCGTGCCAGTGTGGCCATCGCACGGGTGTCCTCGATGCCGGCAGCGAAGGCTTCCTCAAGATCATCGATGGCCGGACCCTGGCGCTTGAAGCCCGCCCGGGCCTGGCCTCGGATCAGCAATGCACGAGCGCGGGACTGGACATCGGGGGCATGGTCCACCGCCCGGGTGGCATGATGCTCTGCCAGGTTGTTGTCTTCCCCATACAGTGAATAGGTACCACGCAGCAGGTGGCCCTGGTAGTTCGCGGTGTCCAGTCGGAGCAACTTGTCCACATCCAGAATGAAGCGATCCAACTTCTCGGTCTTGAAGGAGATCTGGATCCGGCCTTCCAATGCGGCGACGTGGTTCGGAGCGATCGACAGTGCCTTGGAGTAGGCGTCCTCGGCCTGCTTGTCCTTGCCCAATGCAAAAAGCGAATCGCCGTGGGCCGCCCACGTGTCCGCATCCTGGGCACGCATGTGGCCTGCGGTCGCCAGGACGATAATGAACATGAGGACGTGTGAAGTGATCCGTTCCATTGGTGGCGAAGGTAACGGGCGCATCCCTGCCGAAAACGTGCCACCTGCTTACCAGCGCGCTACGGGTACGGTGTCCAGCATTGCGGTGTGCCCGGCTTCCAGCAGGTAATGCCCGGCCATGGCGATCATGGCGGCATTGTCCGTGCAGTATGCGAACGGCGGCAGGAAACACGACAAGCCCATGCGCAGCGCCAGCCTCTGCGTTCCCGCTCGAAGTGCGCTGTTGGCACTGACCCCACCTGCCAGGGCGATACTCGACACTCCTTCCTGCACCGCCGCGTCCTGCAACTTTCGAAGCAGGATGTTCACGATGGTGGCCTGGAGTGCGGCGCAGAGATGCGGGAGTTCACGCTTCGCGAAGCCCGGATCATGCGCCTCCCCCTTCGAGATCAATGTGCGGAAGGCGGTCTTTATACCACTGAAGCTCATGTCCAGCCCGGCGATGCGTGGCATGGGGAGCTTGTGGCGCGTGGCATCGCCTTGTTGCGCATGCCGGTCGATCATGGGACCGCCGGGGTAGGGCAGGCCCAGCAGCTTCGCACCCTTGTCGAATGCCTCTCCCGCCGCATCATCGAGTGTTGTACCCAGCACCTGCATTTCCAGTGGGCCCCGCACGAGCACCAGTTGCGTATGGCCGCCGCTCACTGTGAGATTGATGAAGGGGAATTCCGGCACAGGCCGTGGATCGACATCGCGGATGAAGTGCGCCAGCACGTGCGCCTTGATGTGGTCCACCGCCAGCAGTGGGATCCCCAGGCCCTGCGCCATGGAGCGTGCGAAGCAGGCACCGACCAACAGGGCACCCATCAGTCCGGGGCCCTGTGTGAACGCGATCGCGGAAAGGTCTTCCTTTCGTACTTCTGCCTCCTGCAACGCGCGGTGCACCACCGGCACGATATGCTCCTGGTGTGCGCGGCTGGCTAATTCGGGCACCACGCCACCCCAGGCCTTGTGCACGTCCTGCCCGGCCACCACATTGCTGCGCACCCTGCCGTCCACCAGCACGGCGGCGGCAGTATCATCGCATGAACTCTCGATCCCCAGTATCACGGTGGGCCTCATGGGGCGGCTACTTTTGAGGGCTTGGGCGCGTTCCTTGTGAAGGATGCGCAAAACTAAGGGCGGCTTGAAGGCGGGGACCATCACACGGATATCGCGGCGCGTGTTGCGCTTCCTGGGCTGGACCGTGCTCGGCATCCTCGCGTTCGTGGTGTTGTGCATGGTGCTGCTGCTGTTCCCGCGCGTGCAGGAGGCCGTGGCCCAGCGTCTGGCGGCCTATGCCACGGAGAAACTTGGTGCCGAGGTGCGCATCGGCACTTTCGCGGTGCGGCCCTTCCTCGAAGTGGAATTGGGCCGGGTCTACATCGGTGACCTCCAGGGGGACACCCTCATCGCCGTGGAGGAGCTGCGTATCTCCGGGCTGCGGATCCATCCCCGGCGCCAACTGGTGCAGGCGGCCTCCCTGGAATTGCATGGCGGGCGCTTCTCACTGTCCAATGCCGCCGGCGATCCGCACAGCAACCTCACCCATCTGTTGAACAAGCTTGGGTCCGCCGACACCACCACCAGCGATGCCGACTGGAAGGTGCGATGTACCGCCATCCGGATCACGGACATGCACTTCACCTACCACCACGCGGATCATGAGCGGCGGCCATTCGGTGTGGACTTCAACCACCTGGACGTGCAGGACGTGAACATTGCCGGACACCACCTGCATGTGGCGGGAGACTCGGTGATCGTGCATCTGGAAGGACTGACACTCCACGATCATGGGGGCTTGATCGTGGAACGGCTCGCAGGGGCCACTGCCGTGAGTCCCCGTGGCATCACCATAGAGCATCTGCACCTGGGAACCCCGCACTCGGAGATCAAGGGGGAGTTGCGCTTCATCACCGAGGGTTGGGCGGACTACAGTGAATTCACACAACGGGTCACGATGCGCCTGGAACTCGACAGTTCGCTGCTGGACTTCGCGGACATAGCCCTCTTCGCCAGTGAGCTGGAGGGGATCCGCCTGCCCATTGGCTTGCACGGACGCGTGCGTGGCACCGTGACCGATCTGAAGGGCCGTGGTATGCGCATCGACTTTGGCGAGCGGTCTTATTTCGAAGGCAGTGCCGACCTGATGGGTTTGCCCGATCTGGCCAACACCTTCATGCTTTTGGACATCGATGAACTGCGCACCGATCATCGTGACCTGGCCAGCCTGCCCATGCCGCCATTCACGCAGGGAGGGCGGTTGGAACTGCCACGCGAAGTACAAGCGCTCGGTACATTGGTGTTCAGCGGGAATTTCACCGGTTTCGCCCATTCCTTCACCGCATACGGTACCTCGCGTACCGCGCTGGGAGATCTGCGCACCGACCTTTCATACGAACGCACCCCGGGCCAACCACGCTTCGGCCTGCGGGGGCGATTGGCCACGGAGTCCTTCCGGCTGGGCCCGCTGATCGGGCTGTCCGCGCTGGGTCCCATGGCGGCCAATATCCGTATGCAGGGCAGTGGCCGCACGCTTGCGGGCATCAGCGCCGATCTCGAGGGGGAGTTCCCGCTGATCGTTTTCGGGGGCACGCGTATCAGCGGGATCACAGCAAACGGACGCCTCGAGCCAAACCTGTTCAATGGCACCTTACAGGCACGTGACGAGAACCTGTACCTGGATTTCGAGGGCCTGGCCGACTTCCGCAAAGAGTGGCCGCTGGTGGACTTCAAGGCCAACCTGCAACATGCCGACCTGGGCGCATTGGGTATCACCAAAGTGAAGGATTACAACACATTGAGTGTGCTGATCGACGCGCAGGGGCGGCTATCACCCGACAGCCTGCAGGGACGGGTGGAACTGAAGGGCATCTCGTATTGCGATGAAAACGGTGAGCACGATCTGGGTGACCTGCTCCTCACCAGTGGAAGGCGCGATGGAGAGAATGTGCTGGACCTCACCGCCTCATTCGCCGATGCCGAGGTCAGGGGCCTCTTCCTGCCCACGCGCCTTGCGGGTGCGATCACCAGCGTGGTCTACAGTGTGTTCCCGGCGCTGCGCGATGAAGTGGTCTACGCGCAGGCGGAGCAGCACTTCCGTTTCACGGTCCATACCAAGGACACCGGACCCGTGCTGGGCCTGTTCATGCCGGGCCTGTCGGTGGACAGCGGGGGCACCATCGAGGGATGGCTCGACAGCCGCACCTTCCATATCGGCCTTTCCGCCGACCTGCCCGGTGTGCAACAGGGCGTGCTGCGGGCAAGCGGTATCAAGGTCATCGCGGACAAGACCATGGACGTGCTGGCATTCAGTCTCACCAGCGACAGACAGTCGTGGCGCGACAGCATCTGGCTGGCTGGCACGGCCCTCACCGGCAAGGCCTATCAGGATGAACTGGACCTGGCCCTGGGCTGGCAGGACAGCCGCAGTGGCACGAATGGACATCTCGACGTGTTGGGCGAGGTGCGCGGTCTGGGTCAGTATACGTTCGACCTGATGCCCTCGCGCATCCATCTGGGCCGCGGTGACTGGGAAACCCATGCGCCCGTCACCATTACGATCGATTCTTCCACCGTACACATCGATCCATTGGACCTGCACAACGATGCGCAGCGCATCACCATCGGCGGCACCATGTCGCACGACACTACTGCGGCGCTCACCATCGCAATGGATGGTGTGCGTCTGGAGAATCTCGCTCCCTACATCGGTGGTCCGCCCCTGCGCGGCACGGTCAGCGGCCAGGGTCAGGTGCATGGCATCTATGGTTCCCCTTATGTGCTGAGCCATCTCGAAATGGACAGTATACGCGTGCGGGATATCCCCGTGGGCGATATCACCTTCGATGCGCGTTGGGCCGATGGCGAACGGGCCGTAGCCCTGAAGGGGTTGTTGGAAAGGGGCACCATAAAGGCACTCGATTTCAATGGCACCATGAAGCTGGAACCCGGAAACGCCTTGGACCTGCAGCTGGTGATGGACCGTTTCGACCTCACCTTCATCGATCCATACCTGCCCGAGGGGATCAGCGACATCCAGGGCCTGGTCACCGGAACGGCCTCGGTCACCGGCGAACTTGGCGACCCACAGTTGTTCGGTGATCTGGAATTGCACGACGCCGGCCTGCGGATCGACTATCTCAACACCTCCTACCGTGTCAGCCACGCCGTGCTGGTGCGGCCGGACATGTTCGCCATGGATCTCGCGACGGTGCGTGATGAGGAGGGCAACACGGGAAAGATCAGCGCCACCATTCTCCACAAAGGATTGAAGGAATGGAACTACCACATCTGGGGTGAAGTGGAGCAATTCCTGGTGCTCAACACCACCTTGCGTGACAATGCCCTGTATTACGGCAAGGCCTATGGCACTGGGGATCTCTCGCTCAGCGGATACCAGGGCCGGATGGAGGTCACCGTGGACGCGCGTACCGGACCGGGTACCGACATACACCTTCCTGTGGGCGGCAGCACCGAGGTCTCGCCCATCGGCTTCGTGCGATTCACCGCGCACGATTCCCTGCATGCCGAAGCCCCGGCGGTGGACCTCTCGGGTGTATCGCTGGACATGAAGATCGACGTGACCCCCGACGCGCTCTTCGAACTCATCTTCGACCCCACCGTGGGTGACATCCTCGCCGGGCGCGGGCGCGGCACCATGAACATGACCGTGAGCCCCAGTGGTGAATTCAACATGTTCGGACAGGTGGAGGTGACCGATGGGGACTACCTCTTCACGCTGCGCAACGTGGTGAACAAGCGTTTCCAGATCGAACCGGGCGGCCGCATCGTATGGTACGGGGATCCCTTCGATGCACAGCTGGACATACGTGCCGTGTACCGCGTGCGTGCCCCCCTCTACGATATCATGTTCGAGAAGAATGACGCCTATCGCCGCCGCGTGCCGGTGGATGTGGTGATGCACCTGCGCGACAAGCTCCTCAATCCTGAGATCGGTTTCGCCGTGCGGCTGCCCACGGTGGACGAAGCGGTGCGCATGCAGGTGAACAGCGTGTTGAGCACCGAGCAGGAGATGAACCGGCAGGTTTTCGCGCTGATCGTACTGAACCGCTTCCTTCAGCCGCCCACCTGGGGAGGGGGAACGTCACCCTCGGCTGGTAGTAATGTGGCCGGCACCACTGGCAGCGAACTGCTCAGCAACCAGGTGAGCAACTGGCTTTCGCGTCTCAGTTCCGAAGTGGACCTGGGGGTGAACTACCGGCCCGGTGACAACATCACGCAGGATGAATTGGAGCTGGCGGTGAGCACACAGCTCTTTGATGAACGCTTGCTGCTGAGCACCAACCTGGGCGTGCAGTACGGCGCCGCCGCCGCGCAGAACAGCAATGCGTTGGTGGGCGACTTCCAACTGGAGTACCTGCTGCCACCCGAAGGCAAGCTGCGCCTGAAGGCTTTCAGTGTAAGCAATGATCGCAACCTCAACCGCACGGACCAGTCGCTCACCACGCAGGGCGCTGGCGTGGCCTACCGCGAGGAGTTCAACACCTGGAAGGAATTCTGGAAGAACGTGGGAAGGATGTTCCGGGGGAAGAAGAAAGGCAAGTAGACCTCTAGCCTATGCCGAACACGACGGTATGAACGTTTACAGATCGAGGTCGTGGCCCAGCTTCTCCTTCTTCGTGCTGAGGTACCTGGCATTGTGGGGGTTGGAAGCGATCTCGATGGGCACATTCTCCACGATCTCCAAACCATAGCCCACCAGCCCCGTGCGCTTCCGGGGGTTGTTGGTCATCAGCCGCATCTTGCGCACCCCCAGGTCATGCAGGATCTGTGCACCCACGCCGTAGTCGCGCGCATCCATGTCGAAGCCCAGCATCAGGTTGGCCTCCACGGTGTCGGCCCCTTGCTCCTGTAGTTTATAGGCCTTCAACTTGTTCAGCAGACCGATGCCGCGACCTTCCTGCTGCATGTACACGATCACGCCCCGCCCTTCCCGCTCCACCATTTCCATGGCGCGGTGCAGTTGGGGGCCACAGTCGCAGCGGCAGCTGCCGAAGATGTCACCGGTGACACAGCTGCTGTGTACGCGCACCAGCACCGGATCCTTCGGGTCCCAGCGGCCCTTCACCAAAGCCAGATGTTCCTCGCCAGTGGTGGTCTGCCGGTAGGCCACGAGTTCGAAGTCGCCATGCTTCGTGGGCAGTTTCACCTCCACCTGCCGCTCCACGATGCGCTCGGTGCGCATGCGGTAGGCCACCAGGTCCTCGATGCTGATGAGCTTCAGCCCGAAGCGCTTCGCGATCACCTGTAGCTGGGGCAGCCGGGCCATCGTGCCGTCATCGTTCAGGATCTCCACGATGCATCCGGCCGGCTCGAAACCCGCCAGCCGCGCGAGGTCCACCGCCGCCTCGGTGTGGCCGGTGCGACGCAGCACGCCACCCTGCCGGGCTTTCAGGGGGAAGATGTGGCCGGGTCGTAGCAGGTCGCCCGGCGTGCATGCGGGGTCGATCAGTGCCAGCATGGTCTGGCTGCGGTCGCTGGCGCTGATGCCCGTGGTGGTGCCGCGGCCCCGTACGTCCACGCTTACGGTGAAGGGCGTCTCATGCAACGCGGTATTGTCGCGCACCATCAGGTCCAGGCCAAGCGCTTCGCAGCGTTCTTCGGTAAGCGGGGCGCAGATCAGCCCGCGGCCGTGGGTGGCCATGAAATTGATCACCGCCGGGGTGGCGTTGCGTGCGGCGGTCACGAAGTCGCCCTCATTCTCCCGGTCCTCATCATCCACCACGATCACCACCTTGCCCTGACGGATATCCTCGATGGCTTCTTCAATGGGGTCGAACAGCTTGCTCATGCGCGGGATTTGCAGGGCAAAGGTAGCAGGAGGGGTGCTCCTGGACTCAAGCTTGACGGTGGGAATTCAGGTGTCACTCAGCCCACCGTCGCCCTTCCGCTCATGATCATCGCATCGAGCATGCCGGCGGCGCGGTCCCAGTCGAAGTGTTCGCGCACGAAGCGATACCCGCTGTCGGCCAGCCGGTCCCGTTCAGCGGGGTCGTCCAGCAGGCGCAGGATATGTGCGGCATAGTCCTCGGGGCCTTCGCCGATGAGGATGGAACCGCCCGGGGAGGCGCCCACGGCGTTGTTCGCCAGGGCACTGGTGATGCAGGGCATGCGCATGGCCATGGCTTCCAGCAGCTTGTTCTGCAGACCGGTGCCGATCTGCATGGGCGCCACGAAGATCCTGGCGGCCGCGTAACTGCTGCGTATGTCGCGCACCCAGCCGGTCACTTCGATCAGCGGGTCGGTACGTGCCAGGTCGCGCACGGCCGGGCTGGGGTCCACGCCACTGATCAGCAGGCTGGTGCCCGGTCGCTTCGCGCGGACAAGCGGCAGCACCTTCCGCACCAGGTACAGCACGCTGTCGATGTTCGGCGGGTAGTTCATGTTCCCAGTGAACAGCAGGTCGTAGTGCGGGTCCAGGCGTTGCGGGCTGAAGTGTGCGGTGTCCACCCCGTTGGGCACCACGGCCATGCGGTCCCGGTTGGGATGGTAGATGTAGTCGCGGTCCTGTGCACTGATGATCACCGTATGGTCGAAAAGGTCGAACATGAGATTCTCGTAGCGGATCAGGCGCCTGGTCTCAGCCTCGAACAGGGGGCGCAGATAGAAGGGGGCATTCTCCGTACGCCGCTCCATGCCCTTGCTCAGGGTGTCCATGTAATCCAGGGTCTTGGGCAGGGCGTAGCGTCGGCGCACATATTCGGTGGTGCGCACCAGCTGGCAGAACACATGGTCCGGTCGGAAATCCTCGATGGCGGCATCGATGCGACGTTGGGCGATGCGGTGGTGGAAGTAGGCCACCTGGAAGGGCAGGCGCGTGAGGATGGCGGTGAGGAGTTTCAGCACGATACGCCAGCGGGGGATGCGCACCACCTCGATATGCCTGCAGAATTGTCGCAGGTGTTCGATGTGCGCCGGGTCGGTGGGGGTGTCGCTCAGGCAGAAGAGGTACACCTCGTGCTTGCGCGCCAGACGGCTGATCAGGTGGTAGGCGCGCAGCTTGTCGCCCTTTTCCAAAGGATAGGGCACCCGCGAGAGGAGGACCAGCAGCTTCATCCCTTCAGAAGCCGCTTGTAGAAGGCCACCAGATCGGCTACGATGCGGGCGTCGCTGTATTGCTGTTCCACCAACTTGCGCGCCTCGGCGCCCAGCTTATCCACCCGGGCGGGGTCGTCGAGCAGGGTCAGGATGTGCGCGACGAATTCCTGCACATTGCGCCCGATGAGGATGTTCCTGCCTTCGGTGTGCGCGATGCCCTCGGCACCAATGGGCGTGGAGATGATCGCCTTGCCCAGGGCCATCCCTTCGATGATCTTCACCCGCATGCCCCCCGCGCTGAACAGTGGCACCACCATCACATGGCGCGCCTGCATGTACGTGAGGGCATTCTTCACCCTGCCCTTCACCTGCACGCCCTGCTGGTCCAGCGCCATCAGGTCCCGGGGCATTTTGTTTCCGGCCAGATGCAGGCAGGCACTGGGCCGCTTGCGCATCACCCTCGGCCACACGCTTGCCAGCAGCCACCGCACACCTTCCTCGTTGGGCCACCAATCCATGCTGCCCAGGTGGAAGAACACCGGCTCGCCAGGCAGTGGGCGCCGGTCGTACGGATATTCCCCAGGGTCAACGCCGAAGGGGATGCTGGCGATGGGGGTGCGTGAACCGTGGTCGGCGAAGTGCTTCGCGTCGGTGGGGCTGATGGCGGCCACGCCATCCAGGCGGTCCAACACGGCCATCTCATACTGGTGCAGTTGTTTGGCGAGGAAACGGCGGTATGGCCGCTTCAGGAAGTTGCGTTCGCCCGTGGCGATGCGGTCCTGGATCACATGCTCCAGGTTGTGTGAGCGCAGCACGATGCGCGCCTTGGAGTAGCGGCGTATCGTGGGGATGTAAGGGGTCATGAACAGACTCTCCAACTGCACGATGTCGTAGGTCTCCTCGCTCAGCAGGCGGATCAAGCGGATGTCCATGTCCGGCGAGAAGAAGCGGCTGATGTTGTAGTTGTCCGCCGTGATCAGATCCGTGAAGGCATCCACGATGTTCACCGTGGTATCCACGTAGACCCCTTCGATCCGTGTACGCTGGGCGTAATCGCGCGGCAGGCCCTCCATGTCCAGCCCCTGCTTGGGTGTGCTGATGCACAGCACCTTCACCTCGTGGCCCGCGTCCAGCAGACCGCGCGTGAGGTTGTGCATGGCCTTGCTGCCCCCGTCGATGGGCGGGTAGGGGGGCTTATTGCACAGCTGTAGGATGCGCATGCCGGCGGCTGAAAAGGGAACGCAGCCGATACCAGCCGCGATGATACGCATCACTATCGAGCAGCGGACTGTCCGTGGCCGCCTTCCACACCAGGAACAGGCCGACAGGCAGCAGCACCAGCGTGCCGATCCACATGCCGGGCCAGGCGGCCAGCTCGCCGGCCACCACAAGCTTCTCGGTGCTGAAGGACACGATGTGGAAGACCAGGAAGAAGAGGATGGCGAAGACCGTGGGCAGGCCCATGCCACCCTTCCGGATGATGGCCCCCAGAGGAGCGCCGATCAGGAAAAAGACCAGGCAGGCGAAGGCGAGCATGGGCTTGCGATGGATCTCCACCTGGAACCGTGCGATCTGCTCCTTCCGGCCCCGGCGTTCCTCCAAACCGCGGTCGATGTAGTTGATGTGATTGCGCACCATGTTCGTGGCCACATCATACAACCCGGCGTGCTCGGCATGCGAGAGGCCCGACTGGAATTGCGCGCGTGGGATGGCGGTCACGGCATCCTGCGCCGCACGGCCTCCGCGCATGGGATGCAGACTGTTGCGCAGATGCTGCTCGTGCTCGGCGTTGCGCGCGGCCAGCTTGCCCACCAGGCTGTCGTTCGACGCTTGCAGCTGGCCCATGGTCAACATCTTGTAGTGGTCTTTGAAGAGTTCCTCATCGGTGCGGTCCAGCCCCATGCCGGTGAGGTCCAGACGGATCTCGTCCTCCACGAAGGTGCCCCGCATCATGGGATGGCCGACCTTGCCCTTGTTGCCACCTACGTTGTGCTCATCGTAGAAATGTCCGTCGTGCAGGGTCAGCACCAGATACAGCCCGTCGGTGCTGCGGCGCATGGTACCGGTGCGGGCACGCACCACGGTGCGGTTGCCCTGGAAGGCCGCCCGGTGGTCGTAGATCAACACGTCGTGCAGCAGGCCGCTGTCCTCATCCTTGTCCATCACGCGGATGCGCAGGCCTTCGATGCCGTCGTAGAAGATCCCCGGCCGCAGGTTCAACGCAGGTTTTTTGCGGGTCACATCCCAGAGCAGCGACTGGAACTTCAGGTTGGCCACGGGCAGCATGTTGTTGCTGAAGTAAAAGGAAGCCCCGGCCAGCAGCAGGGTGAACACCGCCAGGGGCATCATGATGCGGCCCAGCCCCAACCCGGCGGAGCGCATCGGCACCAGCTCGCTGTTCTCGCCCAGTCCGCCCATGGTCATGATGCTGCTGAGCAACACTGCCAGGGGCAATGCCAGAGGCACGAAACTGGCCGTGGCGTAGGTGAGCAGTTCCACCAGCACGTACCATTCCAGGCCCTTGCCCATCAGGTCGTCCACGTACTTCCACAGGAATTGCATCACCAGGATGAACAGCACGATCACGAAGGTGACCAGCAGGGGCCCGATGTAGGCCCGGATGATCATGCGGTGCAGCCGTTTCATCTCGGCCTCAACGGCATGGGACGCAGCTTCGTATAAGGCGCATCAGGCACCCAGCACCCGCAGCAGCGAGGCGATCTGGCTGTTCCACAGGTTGCGCGTTTCCTCCACTTCATCCGGCCAGGCATGGTCGGTCACGATCAGGGCCACTTCGTTGGTCATCGGATCGATCTTCACCCGGAACTCGAAGAAGGCCTCGGGGTCGTCATCGTCATGGCGGCGGAAGCGGATCACCTCGCCCAGGCGACGGCCGATCATCGTGGTGGCCTCCTCTTCCTCGCCATCCCACAGGAAGGTGTACTCGTCGCCGCGCACATTCACATCGTTACAGTACCACTCGCTGAAGCCGCTCGGGGTGCTGATCAACTCATAGAGCACGTTGGCCGAACCGCGCACCTGATATTCCATCAGCACGCGCTCCTTCAGGGGGCGTTTGGCAGGGGGCGGAGTAGGACGCGGCTTGGTGGGCGGGGGTGCGGCCACCGCTGCGACATCCGGCACTGCCGCAGGTGCGGTCCTGGCCGGCTTCGCAGCCTTGGGCGGCGCGGTCTTCTTTGCCGGGGCGGTCTTGACGGTCAGGGGCTTGGATGTGGAACGCTGTGGCGTGGCCTTTTTCCCTGCGGTGGTCTTGGTAGGTGCAGACTTCGGAGCGGGCTTCTTCGGAGTGGGTTTCTTCTTGACTGGTGCGGCTTTGGTGGTCTTGGCCTTCGGAACCGCTTTCCCGGTCAGAGCTTTCTTCGTCGCGAGCTTCCTGCCCGCCTTTGCCTTGGCGGGGCGGGTCTTCGCGGCGGCCTTTTTCGCCGGTGTCACACCCTTGCTCTTGCCGCTCCCGGCCGCAGCCTTCTTCGCTGCTGCGGCTGGCTTCTTCTTCACCGCCTGCTGCGTGGGCTTCTTGTCGCGTTTCGCACCGGTGGTGCGTGCGGGTTTCTTCTTGGCCATGGGCGGGGATCCTTTGCGCCGCAGCGCGTTCGCGGCTAAGGTAGCGAGATCGGCCACCCTTGCAAGTCCACTCTTACAAGGCCCCACATGGCGGCATGGGGCACGTGTCTATATTTGCCGCCCCTTGCCCGGGGCGTGCCCCGCCTGGCGCGGTAGCTCAGCTGGTTAGAGCGCAGGATTCATAATCCTGAGGTCGAGAGTTCAAGTCTCTCTCGCGCTACGAATACAGGGATAAGGCCTCGGCACCATGCCGGGGCCTTCTGCTTTGTGGGTAGGGGTCAAGAAGGGGGCAAATGGTCTGGGATGGAAGACCACTTCGTTTCCGTGAATGTTCCATAGGCGCCTTGTTCGTGGTCCTAGCGTTCCCGCCGATCTCGGCAGGATGGGAAATGTCATGTGGCTGGCACCCGGTATATTCGAGCGGTGAGCCGCGACGACAAGGTATATGACCAGCGGATTGGACTCATGGAGCATGGTAGACCACAGATCGTAGATCCGCGGGAGCAGGGGAGGATGGGGTTGCAACTAAGGCGGGACAATGACATGGAGAATACGATAACAAATTTTAGAAAAGCAACAATGGATGCGTTCGACGCCCTGATACAAAGCTATCGAATGGAATTCGTTGAACATGACGATTCGTGGTTCGAAATCCGGGGCACAAACCTTTGCATTAATCTGACATGGGATAGAGGCAGTGTGGAATGCGACGTTACAGTACCCAAGGAAGGTTTCGAGAATATTCCAGTCCTAGAATTGTTCAGGAAGGTCAGCCGTTTTCCTGAACCTCCTCGGCCTCTTAATACTTGGTCGCTACCGGACGTTTTGAATTGGTACGCATCCTTATTAGAGCAAGGGATAATCCAGCATTACTCCCCCCGCTAGCGGTGCTTCACCACCGCTACCGCGTATGTAGCTGGTTCGGACTCTAGACTTGTCCCGCGCTAAGAGTACAGATCTTGGCGTGGAAAGGACCACCGAAGAGGACTGAGCTGGACTTGGGGTGAACCATCTCCCGCGGTAGGCACAAGGCCTAGGCAGATTATTTGGACCCCTCGTCCACTCGGATCCAAGGCTCATATGGAATACCAGGCGTGAGGGCCTACTAGAGTCATGGAGCACAGGATCCGTTGCTCATCCCCTTCAGCGGTCGCAAGTCAAACCCAAATCTAAGCGAACATGAAGTACTGGATCGGGATCGATGTGAGCAAGGCGAAACTGGACTTCGCCTTGAGCGATGACCAAGGCCGCATCTTGAATGAGCAGCAGGTGGCCAACAGGGATACGGCGATCAAAGGGCTGCTCAAGCGCTGGCTGAAGAAGCACAGCCTACGCAAGGAGGACTGCTTGGTGTGTCTAGAACCCACCGGGCACTACACCATCACCGCCTTACATGCGCTGGTGGAACTGGGACTGCCCACCTGGCTGGCTCATCCACGGGACATCCAGAAGAGCATCGGCGTTCAGCGTGGTAAGAGCGATGCGATCGATGCACGCAGGATCGCCGAATACGCGCGCAGGTTCCAGGACAAGGCACGGATGTTCACCGTTGACAGTTTGAAGCTTGAGAAGGTCAAGCACCTGCTCACGCGCCGCAAGCAGATGGTCAAGGAACGCAAGCGTTATCAGTTGCACATCAAGGACTGGAACCCATGCCTTGGAGATGATCTGAAGAAGACCTTTGATCGCTTCGCTAAGAAGCAGATCAAGGTGCTGGAAAAGGCTATCAGCGCCGTGGAGGCCATGATCGAGCAGGAGCTTGCCAAGGATGCGCAGGTCCAGCGGCAATATGAGCTGGTTCGCTCAGTTCCCGGTGTTGGGCCAGTGCTGGGCGCGTATATCCTGGCCACCACCGATGGGTTCAAGCGGTTCACCACCCCCAGGGCCTTGGCTTGCCAGGCCGGTGTGGTCCCCTTCAACTACAGTTCCGGCACCAGCATCAAAAGCCGCCCCAGCATATCACAGCAAGCGGACCGTGACCTGAAGTCCTTGTTGCACATGGCGGTCTTGGGCGTGATCCAGCATCCCGGCGACCTGCAGGACTACTACCTGCGGAAGGTGGCGGAGGGTAAAGCGAAGATGTCGGTGATCAACGCACTGCGTAACAAGCTCATCCACCGAATCTACGCCGTCCTGGGGCGCGGTGAGCCTTACCGCCTGGAGTACGCACCCGTAATGCAGCAAACCGCCGTGGCACGCATCTGAAGATCATTGCAACATGGTGTTGTTGTTGGGGCTGTTGGAAAGTGGACAACTCAAGACCTGGCACGATCGCACGGGGAGTTGTCCACTTTTCAATGGCCCACACCATGTTGCCGAACCAACACTTGCAAGTGCCATGGAATAACTCTGATCCGGACCGCTCTATGTCATTCAGCAGATGTCTTGCTTTGGGTGGTGTCAAAATACTACGTGAAGACTAGGTCAGTACCTACTCCACCACCATCCCCGCCGCCCTGCGCGCCACCCGTATGCCGATGGCCACGCCCATGCCGCTGAGGCCTGCGGCCAGCACCACGCGCTCGCTTCGGCGTTCCACCACGGGAGCCTTGCCCTGCCGGGGAAAACCCATCACCCCGCTCCATCGGCGGACGATGTTGAAGTCAGTGCCGGGCAGGATCACCTCCCGCAGCAGTGTTTCGAGATGCCCTTGGATCGGCGCAGTGGTGCCCGCCTCGGCGGTGCGTTCGCCGGCGGGGTCCAGATGCCTGCCGCCGCCCAGCAGTACGGCGCCCTGGTGGTCACGGAAGTAGATGTAGCCCTCTTGCATGTGGAAGGTGCCCCGCAGCCGCAGGCCGGGCACGGGGCCGGTGAGCAGCACCTGCCCCCGCGCCGGAACGATGCCCGCATCTGGCAGCAGGCCGGCGGTGTATCCGTTGGTGGCCACCACCAAGCGTTCGGCCTCCAGGCTGCTGCCATCAGCCAGACGCAGGCTTACCCCGGCTGGGCCGTCCTCGATCGTCCGCACTTCGGCGCCACCCCGGAACAGCACGCCCTCGCCGGTGGCTTTGCCCAGCAGGGTGCGCATCAAGGCGCCGCTGTCCAGTGGGCCCTCCAGATCACAACGCACCAGGTGATCCACGCCCTGCATACCGAAGCGGGCGATGGCGCCATCGTCCCAGCGGTAGGGGGCCTCGCCGAGGATGGGTCGCAGGGCGATGTTGAGGGCATCGAACCCCTGGGCCACACGCGTGTACAGCGGATCGTGCGCCTCGAAACATTCATGCCCACCGGTGGCCTCGAAGCCGATGGCCGCATCGCCCAGCTCGGCACGCAGCTCCAGCAGGCCCTTCCAGCGTTCCTCCACACGGGCAAGTGCGATGTCCTGCCCTTCCGCCGCGATGTCGGCCAGCAATTCACTGGGGCTGCCGAAGCAGGCGAAGCCCGCATTGTTCACACTGGCGCCCGCCGGATGCGCCCCCTTTTCCAGCACCAGCACATGATGATGCGGATGGCGGCGTTGATGGAACAGGGCGGTGAACAGCCCCACCAGTCCGCCGCCCACCACCGTCAGATCGGCACGCCGATGGAAATGCCGCTGCTCCCAGATGCTCCACATGCCTTTGTTCGATCGCCGCGGGCCACAGGGATGGCCGCGCTCAAAGATGTCTTAATTTGCGGCGTCCTATGAAAGACCTGCAAGCTTCAGGACCCCGCCGCGGCCCTGCACACCGCGCTGTCTGGGCCGTGCGCCTTTTCGCCCTGGTGGCACCGCTGCTCTTCGCCGTATCGGCGCAGGGGCAGGTGGATGTGGTCTACATCTTCGGCACGGTGAAGGATTACTTCAGTGCCAAGAAGATCGATGGCGTCACCGTCACCGTGTACAAGAACGGCGCGAAACTGACCGACATCCACACCAACGCCAGCGGCAAGTACGACGTGAACCTGGATTACGGGGCCGATTACAAGCTGGTCTACTCCAAGCCGGGCATGGTCTCCAAGATCATCTCACTGGATACGCGCAACGTACCTGAGGAAGAGCGACTTGGTGGTCATGGATTCAACCTGGAAATGACCCTGTTCAATGACATGCCGGATGTGGATTTCAGTATCCTGCAACAGCCCATCGGAAAGGCCAAATACGATGCGGTCAAGGGTGAGGTGACCTGGGATTTCGCCTATACCGAACAGATCCGCAATGAGGTGAACCGCCTCATGAAGGAGTACGAGGACAAGAAGAAGCGCGAGGCGGGGTCCGAGGCGGAATACGCCAAGCAGATGCAACTCGGTGAAGGTGCCATGAAGGCCAGCGACTTCAAGAAGGCCGTGGGGGCCTTCACGGCAGCGCTCGTAGCCAGGCCGGCCGATGCGATGGCCACCGCCAAGTTGAGCGATGCCCAGATGCGCCTGAACGAACTGGATGGGACCAGGCAGCGCGAGGAGGAGTACGCCGCGCTGATCAAGGAAGGGGACGCGCTCTTTGTGAAGAAGAGCTACGAGGAAGCCAAGGGGAAGTACGGCCTGGCGCTGAACCTAAAGGACGAAGCCCATCCCAAGGCGCGCATCAAGGAGATCGATCGTCTGCTGGAAGAACTGGCGAAGAAGGCCGAGGAAGAGCGCCTCGCCAAGGAACTCAATGATAAGTACCAGGCCGCCATCGCTGCTGGCGATGCGGCTTTCAATACGGAGAAGTGGGATGACGCAACAGCCAGATATAACGATGCGCTCGGACTGAAGGCGCAGGAGAAATATCCCAAGGATCAGCTCGCGGCGATCATCAAGAAGAAGGAGGAAGCCGCGAACAAGGCCGAGCAGGAACGCCTGGCGAAGGAGCTTGATGAAAAATATCAGGCCGCTGTGAAGGCCGGGGATGCCGCTTTCAAGAGCGACAAATGGGACGAGGCCGCCACCCGGTACAACGAAGCCCTCGGCCACAAACCACAGGAGCAGTACCCCAAGGACCAGTTGGCGGCCATCACGCGGAAGAAGGACGAATCGGCACAGAAGGCCGAAGAGGAGCGTCTGGCAAAGGAACTGGACGCGAAGTATCAGGCGGCCGTGAAAGCGGGTGATGCGGCCTTCCACAGCGACCAATGGGAGGAAGCCACCGCCCGGTACAACGAGGCATTGGGCCACAAGCCTGCGGAGAAATACCCCAAGGATCAACTCGCAGCCATCCAGAGAGAGAAGGATGAAGCGGCAAAGCGGGCCGAGGAGGAGCGCCTGGCGAAGGAACTCAACGACAAATACCAGGCGGCCATCGCAGCGGCGGATGCCGCTTTTGGTGGGGAACGCTGGGACGATGCCACGGCCAGATACAACGATGCCATCGGCCTGAAGCCCGCGGAAAAGTACCCCAAGGACCAACTGGCGGCGATCCAGCGGAAGAAGGACGAACTGGCAAAGAAGGCCGAGGAGGAGCGCAAGCAGCGAGAGCTGGACGAGAAGTACCAGGCCGCCATTGCCAGTGCTGATGAAGCCTTTGGGAAGGAGGATCTTTCCCAGGCCAAAGCGAAATACCAGGAAGCTGCCACCCTGAAGCCGCAGGAACGTTACCCCAAAGACCGTCTGGCAGAGGTGGCGGCACGCGAAGCAGAACTGGCGCGCCTGGCAGAGGAAGAGCGGAAGAAGCGGGAACTGGAAGAACGGTACGCCAGCCTGATCTCCACAGCGGACAAGGCCTACGACAAGGAGAGCTGGTCAGCCGCGCTGAATGATTACAAGGATGCCCTGCAACTGAAGCCTGCTGAAGCGCATCCCCAGACCAGGATCAGCGACATCGAGAAGCGCATGGACGCCGCCGCACAGGCCAAGGCCGAGGAGGAACGCCTGGCGCGCGAACGGGAGGAGCGGGATAAGCGCTACAATGATCTGATCACCGCCGCCGACAGGGCATTTGGGCAAAAGAGTTACGAGGTGGCACGCACGGGCTACACGGATGCCCTGGAGGTAAAACCGGAGGAGCGGCATCCGCAGGACCGTCTGGCGGAGATCCGGTCCATTCTGGCCAGCATGGCGGACCAGGCCGAAGCGGAGCGCCTTGCCGAGGAGCAGCGCAGGGCCGATGAAGAGCGCCGCCGCCGCGAACAGGAAGAGGCCGATGCCGCCGAAAGGGAACGCCTGGCCGAGTTGGAGCGACAGAAGCAAGCCGATGCTGCCTCGGTCGAGGCACGATACAATGATCTGGTGGCGCAGGCCGACATGGCCTATTCAGCGGATGATCTGGAACGGGCACGTGGCAAGTACACCGAGGCATTGGAGGTGAGGCCTGTGGCGAAACACCCGAAAGACCGCATCGCGGCGATCGATGCCGAGTTGGAGCGCCGTCGCCTGGCCCTCTCCGATGCGGAACGTCTCGCAGAAGAGCAACGCATTGCGGAGGAAGAGCGCCGCCGCCGTGATGCGGAGGAAGCTGAAGCGCGCCGCCTGGCAGAGGAGGCCATGCGCATGGAGCGCAATGCGGCCCAGGCCTTGGAGGACCGGTATCGTCAGCTTCTGTTGGAGGGTGATGAGGCCCTCGCTGCAGCGGACTATGAGCATGCACGCAGCCAGTACACCCAGGCCCTGGACATCAAGCCGCAAGAGGCTTATCCGCGCGCCAAGCTGGATCAGATCGACAAGCTACTGGCCGACCGGGACCGGCAGCGGGAAGAGGCCGAGTTGGCCGCACGCCGCGCCGAGCAGGCCCGGCAGCCCGAACGGCCGCGCCAGGGCAACACGATCGATACGCGTAAGGAGCAGGAAGCTGAGCAGTTCATGCGCGCCGCCCGCGAGCGGGAGGAAGCCGAGAAATATGAACGCATCCGCAAATTCCGAAGTGAGCTGGACAAAGAAGAGGAGATCCGCGTAGGCCGTTCCGAAGAACGCCGCATGGGCGAAGTGTCCCAGAATGACCGCATACGGGAGGAGGGTGCGGGATTCTTTCAGGGGGATGATGCAGGTCGTCGCCGAAACGCAGAGGAACTGGAGGCCTACCGCGAAGCTCTGGCCCGCGAAGAGGCCCAACGCGCCGAACGTTCCGCACAGGAGCGTGATGCCGAGTACCAGGCGAAACTTCAGCGGGAGGACGACAAGGTGGCCTTCGATCGTGCCCGCGACGATGACCATGCCGATCGGGCAAGGGAAATGGCCCGGCAGTCCGAAGCGCTGGACCGCACTGGTGCACAGCGGGCCGGTTCAGCGCTGGACCGCAATGCGGAGGCACGGGAAGAGGCATTGGCCCTGGCGGACCAGCAACGTCAATTGCGGGAACGCGGTGATCAGCGTAGCGGCTCGGCGTATCAGGCCGTGGAGTCCGAGAAACGCGCCCAGCAGGCCCGGGAGACGGGGTATGCCAAAGCCGGTGAACTGGCGCGATCCAATGCCAAGCAACAGCAGGCGGCGGCCAATACCGGTCAGTCACACGCCTTCGCCGACCTGAACCGATCGAAGCTCGCACAGGAGTATCCCCCCGGCGTTACGGAGGAGAGCTATACCGAAGGCAACAAGGTGATCATCCGCCGTGTGGTGGTCAGGGGAAGCCGTGCCGACGAGTACAGCAAGGTCATCGCCAAGTGGGGCACCTTCTACTTCAAGAATGGCCAGAGCATCTCCGAAGCGATCTGGGCCCGCGAAACGGAAGGGTAGAGGGTCGGTGAATACCGATCAAGCATCAGGTCAGGGATCGCGGAGATCCCAGTTGGATATCACCGTACGTCTGATCAGCCCTTGGCCTTGCGCTCTTTCAGTCGCCGCACCAGATCCTCGATCTGTTCCGGCGCGAGTTGCTTGCCCACGAACTTCCGATCGCCGTCCACCAGGAAGATCTTCGGCGTGCTGAACACGTCGTAGGTGTCAGCGTAATTGAGGCTTTCCAATGTGGTGAGCTTCGGGATGTACTTCATCGGGTCCTTGCGGGCCTCCTCGTAGACGGTCTTGGTCAGCGCCACATTCACCCAGTCGAGTTCCTGCTCGCGGATGAACTTCTTCCAGTCGCGCAGCAGGACATCGTCCACGGCCTTGGCCACGGCGAAGACCTCCACGCCCATGGCTTTCAGCGTGTCCTTGTACACCTCGTACAGGGCAGGTAGTTCTTTCTTGCACACCCCGCAGTTGGGGTCCCAGAAAACGATCACCACGTATTCGGCGGGAAGGCTGTGGAAGCCGATCCAACGTTGTTCCGTGCTGTCGGTGAGGATGATGTCCTTTGCGGGCTTGCCCAGGGTGAGCGGAGCCATCTTGCGTGCACGTTCGCAGAGTTTCTCCAGTTTTTCATCACTCATCCATGTGGCCCGGCTGGCCTTGCCCGGAGCGGGGCAGTAATAGGTCTGTGCCAGGTGTACGAACACCGCATCCATGCCCATGATGTCACTGGTCTCGTACTTGTGGGTGTAACTGTGTACCACGTATTTGAACACCTCTTCGCTGGCTTCGGTGCGGGCGATCAGCGCATCGGCCAGCCGGTTGATGGTGTCGGGTACCTGCGGCACCATCCTGGTCATGTATTCTTCCAGTTTGTTGGCGAAAATGGGCACGCGCACGATGCGTTCATCGCTTAGATCGAAGTGGTCCCAGTAGTGCTCCCGGAACTGGTGGTAGGCCGCCAGGCTGTCCAGCGTGCCGTCCGCTTTACGGATCTCAGGTAGCTCGGGGGTCATGCTCATGTGCACCAATCCGGCAGCCAGTGTTCCTGAGTTGTCGGCGATGAGCTTGCGCTGGTATGCCTTCACAGTGCGATCCAGCGCCTCCATGTCGGCCTTCAGGCCTGCCTTGGCGATGGGATCATCCGTGCCCTGCATTCCTTCGCGCAGGGCGTCGCCTTCCATCTTGCGGTCGGCCAGGAAGCGGATGTACGCCAGGAACACATTGTTCTCCACGGACTCCTTCACCACCAGATCGCCCATCAGGTCATCGGCCGTGGTGTGCAGCACGATCCTGGGTTCGTTCACCACGATCTCGAAGTACTTCGGACCGGGTATCACCACCGCGTATACACCGGCTTTGTACCCTTTGGGATCGTTGAATCGCGCAAGGCCTTTGGTGTTCGCCACTGCGGTGTCTGCATAGAATAGTTTGTTGCCGTAGTAGTTCGCCAGGTACACCGTGTCATTCGAAAGGCCCTCGACATGCACCTCGATGACCCGTTGCGGGGCATCCTGAGCAGTGACGATATGAAGCGCGAGGGCGCAGGGAAGGAAGGCGATCGTTCTTGCCAGCATGGGCGTAAAAGTAGTGGCGTGTGGTGGCCCGGCCGGACAAGATCCGTACCGCACAAGGGCTCAGGCCACGGCGGTCTTGAACTCACTGGTGGTGTGGAAAGCGATCGCCGGGTTGTTCCTGCGCTCCAGATCCAGCATGTATGCGCTGGGGGCCATGAATACTGGATTCTCGTCCTTGTCATACACGATCTGCTGGGCCTTGGTGCGGATGAATCGCTCCAACTCCGCCTCGTCGGTCGTTGTCATCCAGCAGGCCTTGTGCGCGGGTATACCCTGGAAGGCGCACTTGGCGCCATACTCATGTTCAAGGCGGTGGGCGATCACCTCGAATTGCAGTTCGCCCACACAACCAACGATCTTCTTGTTCCCGGGTTGCTGGGTGAAGAGTTGTGCCACGCCTTCGTCAGTCAGCTGCCGGATGCCCTTGTCCAGCTGTTTGGTCTTCATGGGGTCCAGGTTCACCAGCTCGCGGAAAAGCTCGGGGCTGAATGCCGGTATGCCTCTGAACTGGAATGTGGCCCCTTCAGTTAGTGTGTCGCCGATCTTGAAACTGCCTGTGTCAAATAGGCCGATCACATCCCCTGGCCAGGCCTCATCCACGATCTGCTTGCTGGCCGCAAGGAAGGTGGTGGGGTTGGCGAAGCGCAGATCCTTGCCCAGGCGCACATGCCGGTATGGTACGTTGCGCTGGAACTGTCCGGAACACACCCGCAGAAAGGCGATCCGGTCGCGGTGGTTGGGGTCCAGGTTCGCGTGGATCTTGAAGACGAAACCGCTGAAGTCCGGGTCATCCGGTGACACCTCGCCCTGATCGGTGGGGCGTGGCCCCGGCGGTGGGGCGATACCCGTGAAGGCGTCAAGGACCTCCTTCACGCCAAAGTTGTTGAAGGCACTGCCGAAGAATACCGGGGCGATGCGCGCGGCGCGGTAGCTGGCAATTTCCAACGGGTCGTACACACCCTGGATCAGTTCGATGTCGGCCCGCAGTTCCGAGGCCGCGTCATTGCCTATCAAGCGGTCCAGCGCGGGATCCGCCAGGTCATTGATGCGCAGACTGCTGCTTTCCACCTTGGTCTTTCCGGGGTCGAACAGACGCAGCCCTCCGGCGTACATGTCGTACACACCCTGGAAAGTGGCACCAATGCCGATGGGCCAGCTCATGGGCCGCACCTTGATCGCGAGCTTCTCCTCCAGTTCGTCCAACAGGTCGAAGGCGTACCGGCCCTCCAGATCAAGTTTGTTGATGAAGACGATCACCGGCGTGTCCCGCATGCGGCACACCTCCATGAGCCGCTCGGTCTGTGCTTCCACACCCTTCACACAATCGATCACCAGGATCACGCTGTCCACCGCCGTCAACGTGCGGTAGGTATCCTCGGCGAAATCGCGGTGACCGGGAGTGTCCAACAGGTTGATGAGCTTGCCGCCATACTCGAAGCTCATCACCGAGGTGCTCACCGAGATGCCCCGCTGGCGCTCGATCTCCATGAAGTCGCTGGTGGCGCCCCGGCGGATCTTGTTGCTCTTCACGGCACCGGCGGTCTGGATGGCCCCGCCATAGAGCAGGAACTTCTCAGTGAGGGTGGTCTTGCCGGCGTCCGGGTGACTGATGATGGCGAAGGTGCGCCGGCGTTCGATCTCCTCGTGAAGTCCCATGGATCCTGCCCCCACGGAGGGGGCGGGCAAAAGTAGCGTGATGCGTGGAACCACGACCCTGCGTGCGGTGTTCCTGACTGGTCACTCCCTTACATTTGGCACAAACCTGCCTGGAACATGTTGTTACGATCGCTTTCTTCCCTTCTTGCTGTTTCATTGCCCCTGCTGTTGGCGGCCCAAACGCCCAGCCCGGTACGCATCCAATTGCAACCCTTCGCCTCAGGCCTGGGCCAGATCACGGACATCGCGCATTGCGGCGATGAGCGTCTGTTCGTTGTACAGCAGAATGGCAACGTCCGCATCGTGATGCCGAATGGGAGCGTGCTTCCCACTCCCTTTCTCAGTATCAGTGTGAACAACGGCGCCAACGAGCAGGGTCTGTTGGGCCTGTGTTTCGACCCGGACTATGCGGACAATGGATACTTCTATGTTTACTACACCACAGGTACAGGTGCAGGCAGTTCGCGCGTGTCGCGCTTTTCCGTGGATCCCATCGACCCGAACGAAGTGCTGCCCGGGAGTGAGACGATCCTCTACACACGCCAGCAACCACAATGGAACCACAATGGCGGCGATCTGGAATTCGGCCCGGACGGCTACCTGTACGTCTCCTTCGGCGATGGCGGTGGTTCCGGCGACCCCCAGAATGCTGGACAGACCCTGAGCAACGTGCTCGGCACGATCATACGCATCGATGTGCATGGGGGAACCCCTTTTTCCATTCCTGCGGACAATCCATTCGTGACAAGTCCCGGTGTGCTGCCAGAGATCTGGGCTTACGGCTTGCGGAACCCCTGGCGTTTTGGATTCGACGCACTCACGGGAGATGTGTGGATCGGCGACGTGGGACAGAATGCCTGGGAGGAGGTGGATTTCTGGCCGGCCGGCGATAACAGCGGACCCAACTTCGGCTGGCGCTGTTACGAAGGCAATGCTCCCTACAACACCAGTGGTTGCCAGCCGCCATCCAACTACGTTTTCCCAGTGGCGGTGCACCAGACCAGTGGCTCCCAGTGGTGCTCCGTGATCGGTGGGCGCGTGTACCGTGGTGATGCGTTCTGGCGCCTCTATGGCCGTTACATATACACTGACTACTGTCTGGGCCGCTACTTCTCCCTGCATCCGGATGGAGAGGGCGGCTGGGTGAACGACCAACTCACTACTTCCGGTATCAGCGGGGCCACCTGCATCGGGGAGAACAGCTCATTGGAATTGTTCGTGGGCAACCGCAACAACGGCCAGGTGTACCGGATCGTGGATATCTGCAGTATGGCGCAGCCGACCATCGCCGTTAATGGGAACATCCTGACCAGCAGCGAGGCCAATGGTTATGTCTGGTACTTTGAGGGCGAGGTGGTGCCGGGGGCTGTCACACAGGTGCTGGAGGCGTTGAACACCGGATGGTATTCCGTGCTGACCGACCATGGCACCAACTGCCAGCTGCTGTCGGACAGTGTTTTCGTTTCCGTCACCTCCGTGAATGGCATTCAAGCCAGCAATGTGAAGGTGCATCCTGTTCCCACTGACGGCCGCCTCTTCATCGAGGGATTGAAAGGGGAGGCCTTCGACGTTACACTCTTCGACCTGAACGGGCGCGCTGTCCTGCGCAAGGACATCCGTTCACAGAATGGCACGGTGACCCTGGACCTGATCTCACTGGCCGATGGTAATTATGTATTGGTGGTGCGTGATGCCAGTGGCGCCCGGCTGCTGGACCGCCAGGTGGGGGTGCAGCGCTGAGCCACGTACTCCAAGAAAATCAACCGATCGAAGCCCGCGCATGCTTGACCGCAGCGCGGGCTTCTCTATTTTGCCGTCCTCAATCGACACCCATGCGCCAGACACTTACCCTGCCCGCCCTCACCCTTTGCATTGTGGTGAGCGGCCAGACCGTGCTATTCAGTGAGGACTTCGAGTCAGTGAGCCCGGCCTTTACGCTGAATACGACCGACGTGAACTCCACGGCCAGTTCACCCGACAACACCTGGCTCATCAACAACGCATACTCCGGTGGCAGTGGATCGGTGATCTGCATTGGCTTCCCGTTCCCCTTCACTGTACCCAACACCGCACCGCAGCCGGCAGGCATCACTTCCCCCAACGGACGCTACCTGCATACCACCAGTATAGCGGCGCAGAACAGCGGCATCCAGAACTGTTGCTTCATCGCCGGTGATGGGTTCTGCACCCAGGCGGCCAACCACTTCGCACGCATGAGTGCCGATGTGAGCACGGTGGGCGCCTCACAGGTGACCCTGAGTTTCTGGTGGCTCTGTGGAGGGGGTACCAACAACTATGGAGAGGTCTATTACAGCACCAACGCAGGTACTTCCTGGACGCTGGTCACCGCTGCCCCCAACCAGTATCGCAACCAAGGCACTTGGACACAGCAAACCATCAGCCTGCCGGAATTCGCCGGGCACGCAACCCTGCGTTTCGGTTTCCGCTTCATGAACGGCGTCACCGCAAGCGCGGCGGATCCGGGTTTCGGGATCGACGATGTGGTCATTACATCATCGGGTGCAGCTCCGCCCACCGTGGAACCCGGGGCCATCAGTCCATTGGTCTACTGTGCCGGTGCGGCCATCAGCGTACCCTATACCGCCACGGGCACCTATGAAGGCGGGAATGTGTTCACAGCTCAATTGTCCGATGCTTTCGGAAGCTTCGCAACGCCTGTGTCGATCGGTTCGGTGGCTTCCACAGCCTCGGGCACTATCGCTGCCACTGTTCCTCCAGGTACTCCAACGGGCAATGGATATCGTGTGCGCGTGGTGAGCAGTGCACCTGTGATCACCAGTGGACCGAATGCGGCGAACATCACCGTTAGCGAGGCACCATTTGCGGGTTCGGATACGCAGGTCATTCTTTGCACAGGGATGGGTAGTGTGGATCTCTTTCCATTGCTGGGTCCCGGTGTAAGCGACTGCGGGGGCTGGACCGGACCTGGTGGCATACCCTTTAGCGGGATCCTGAACACTTCCACCGGCGCGAGCGGCAATTACACTTATACCACTGATTGCCCCGGCGCCTGTCCGCAGGACCAGGCCACCGTAGCGGTCACCCTGGTGCCCGATGCCAATGCGGGTGATGATGTACAAGCCGGGTTTTGTGCAAGTGGTCCTGCCCCCGACCTGCCTGCCCTGGTGAACAACGGCCAGCCAGGGGGGCAATTCCTCTACCAGGGCCAGCCATCGCCTTTGCCGGATTGGACCGTTCCCGGGACATATGTACTCCAGTATGTGATCAGCGCGCCGCCGCCCTGTTCCAGCGATGTGGCCATCTTCACGATCACCATTGGTACAGCCGCGAATGCAGGACAGGGTGCGAGTATCCAGCTTTGCATCAATGGACCGGTCGTTCAGCTCCTCTCCTTCCTTACCGATGCCGATGCAGGGGGAACATGGTCCGGACCCGATGGCATGCCTTTCAGCGGTACACTGGATCCCGCCTCCGGGGCTTCAGGTCTATACACCTATACGGTGCAGGGTACGCCGCCTTGTCCCATCGATCAGAGCTTCGTGGCAGTGGTGATCGATCCGTGCCTGGGCGTAGGGGAAACAGACACAGCCGCACCGATCCGCTGGCTGGGGCAGGTGGGCGAAGGAGAGCATCTTTTTTCATTGCCTGATGTACGCATCGTGGGAACAGAGGTCTTCGACGCGAGCGGCCGGGCGGTGCGCCGGGTCCTCCCTTCCCAACAGCACGAACACCTGCGCCTTTCCTTCAATGCGGCCACCGGAACTTACGTGGTGCGCATACACACCGATATGGGAACGACGGTCGTACGTCTGGTACATACCACGTGGTGAACGCCATGTTCGGAAGTTGTTCATAACGCGAGGCTCTTGGATTTGTCATGCCACAGCGCGTGGGGATACTTTGGCCTCACCAACGTTCCTTGAGGTCTGGTCGAAAGACCACACGATACCGGAGTAAGAGGAGGGCGGAAACGGCGCAGGCAACATCCTACGATGGAGCCAACCTGGTAAGAGGTCACGCGCAACGGGCCACCCGGCACATGCCAGCCATGGGTCACCTTTCCGGGCATCAGGATGGGAAGCACGGCTTTCGGGCCGGGCATATACCATCGGCCACTTGGCAACAGAGGCATGCGATCGAGGTCACGGCCAACATCGTATGGGAGCGGGGATCGCCGGCAAGGTGGTCCCCGCTTCGCATTTCCGGATCACCATTTTCATATCGACTTTACCCAGCGTACATGTTCGCCCATGGACACGATCGATCGTGGATAAGTGCGCCGCACCGCCGCCCGGCCATCACTTGGCACACGGATACTTTTGGTCATCACCGTTCATTGATAGGATGAAGAAGAAAGACCGGAAGATCTTCGTACTGGATACCTCCGTGATCCTGTACGACCACTCGGCCATTGAATGCTTCCAGGAGCATGATGTGGCCATCCCCATCCAGGTGCTCGAGGAACTCGACACCTTCAAGAAGGGCAACGATACGATCAACTACGAGGCGCGAGAGTTCATCCGCCACCTCGACGACATAGCGAAGCGCGACGTCCTTACGGACTGGATACCGCTGAACGGCCCCACCAAGGGAAAATTCAAGGTGGTGGCGAAGCATGACCTCAATGGGGTCGATGCCACCAAGGTATTCGACGATGGCAAGGCCGATCACCAGATCCTGAACGCCACCCTCACCCTTCAGCGCCAGAACGAGGGCCGCAAGGTGGTGTTGGTGACCAAGGACATCGCGCTTCGCCTGAAGGCCAAAAGCCTCAATATCCTGGCGGAGGATTATCTCACAGGCCGTGTGCGGGACGTGTCCGAGAAACTTTACACAGGACGTACCGTGGTGGAGGACATGGATGAGGGCATGATAGACCTGCTCTTCGAAAGGGACCGCCTGCCGGTGGAGGAGCTCGGTCTGCAGAAGCCCAGCGGCAATCACTTCTTCATCCTCAAGCACAAGAAGAAGAGCATCCTGGCCAAGTACGACCCGCGCACCGGCAACGTGGATCGTGTTGAGAAGCAGAGCATCTTCGGGATCGGGCCAAGAAATGCCGAGCAGGCCCTGGCCATGAGCGCTCTGATGGACCCGGAGATCAAATTGGTGACCTTGCAGGGCACGGCAGGCACGGGCAAGACCCTGCTGGCATTGGCATGTGCGCTGGAACAACGGCGCGATTACCGCCAGATCTACGTGACCCGTCCCGTGGTGCCCCTGAGCAACAAGGATATCGGATACCTGCCCGGCGATATCCAAAGCAAGCTCGATCCCTATATGCAGCCGTTGTGGGATAACTTGAAATTGATCAAGGGTCAATTCGAGAAGCATGACAGCACGCCAAAACGGATCGATGAGATGCTGGAGAACGAGAAGATCGCCATCGCGCCCCTGGCCTACATCCGTGGACGCAGCCTGGGTAATATCTTCTTCATCGTCGATGAAGCACAGAACCTCACCCCGCTGGAGATCAAGACCGTCATCAGCCGGGCTGGTGAAGGCACCAAGATCGTTTTCACCGGTGATGTGCACCAGATCGATACGCCATTCCTGGACACCGAGAGCAACGGGTTGAGCTATCTGATCGACAAGGCCAAGGGAGATCCGCTTTTCGCGCATATCACCCTCGAGAAAGGAGAGCGTAGCCCACTGGCGAACCTGGCCAACGAACTGCTGTAGGGCCGGCCCCCACAGGTGACGGCATACCTGCTGAACACCTGGTATTGTCCTTGTGAGGGGAAAGCTGCGTACGACGAGGGGCTGTTCAGAAAAGCTCCTTCACCTCAATGAACTCAAAGTCCATGTTGAAGAAGCTCTGGTAGTCCTTACCGGTCTCAGCCATTTCCTCGTCACCACTTTCGAAGTGCCAGTTCACCTGCACACGTTGCCCGCGCTCGGTGACGGCATCGAGTTTCTGGAAGATATTGTAGAGGTGCTTGCTGGAACTGGTATCCAGATAGTCGAGGCGCATATTCACGGTGGTCTCTCCCTGTGGCCGCTGGAGATATTCATCCAGCCACCGGTAAACGCGGCCGTAGAATTGCTCGGAGTTGGGCGGCAGCGACCGGCCGATGAATTCCATCAACCCCTGTTCCAGATCCAGGTCGATCTGCGGGGAGGTCTCCGTACGGTCGATGTGAAAGCGTTTCGGGGCCATGGTCCTTCGGTGGCGGGGTATGCCCCAAAGGTGGACCGGGACAAGGCCTGCTGACCGGGCCTGGGCCGGTGCTTGATGAACACGCTGCTGTTGATGGGGTGGCGGTGGACCTCCGCTCAGCGCCCCCGGTATTCGGTGATGATCTCCTGATCGGTTGGCAGGATGATCTCCGTATCGTTCACTTTGCGCACCCAGTACAGGTATTTTCCAGTACCATGGCAGGCGAAGGCTTCAAGGGTCTCATTGGCCTCCAGCGCTTTCACCGGGAAAGTGCGCCAGGTGCCTCCCTTCTCCTGCATGGCCACTTTCACCTCGATCATGTCGCGGCATGTGTTGCGCATGGTGATATGGAACGTGCCACTGAAGTCGCGTTTATAACCCTCCTTGTAGGATTCGCACTTCTCGCAGGGTGCGCCCCAAGTGCTGCTGGTCTTCACCAGACAGTCCGCAAAACTTTGGTCCTGCGCCACAGCGCCTGGCAGGCATGCGATGGTGGCAAGGATCAGGAGGGTACGTGTGGCGCTCATTTGCAGCGGGTATTGGTGAGAATGATCTTGGCTTCACTGTTGCCCATGCGATGGCTTGTCTTCCAGTCGCGGCATGCGGCGGACATATCGCCCAATGCCTTGTGTGCCCATCCGCGATTGTTAAAGGCCTCTTCGTTCCGCGGGTCCAATGCCAGCACAGCATCAAAATCCTTCAAAGCCAGTTCCGGCTTACCCATGCGCGTGTACGCACTACCGCGGCTGGTATAGGCCCATAGGTGATCGCTCTTGCGCTCCAACACCGCACTAAAGTCCTTCACCGCCGCCGCGTAATCCTTGGACATGCTATGGCAGAAACCACGTTGCAGATAAGCGTTCAGGTGGTCGGGCTCGCTTTGGAGCACTTGCGTGAACAGCGTGATGGCCGTTGCATGGTCGCCGCTGCGGTAGGCGCGTTCACCAGCTTGGTAGAGATCGTTGGTCGCATGTCCCGTGTCCTTGGCATCAGCCAGATATTGGGCCTGTGCGGCAGAGGTGACCAGGAGGGATAGACCCAGGGCAAAGGTTTGCGTGCGCTTCATGATGTCTTGGTTCTACGCTGGATGGGTCAACGGGTTTCACTTCGGACATTGGCAAGCGTTCGATGCCGGTCATCCAGGAGGCCGCGCATCACTTTCAGGGTCTCTCCGCCACCCACATCCCCCGGGGATACGGGCAGCGCATAGTGCGCACTTCGTTTCAATAGCCCATCCCTGAAGGTTTCCCGCTCCACACAGCGTTCAGCGTCGTTGCAACGAAGTTGTATCGCACGGCCCGTAGAGTCCAGTTCCAGGGAGATCACATCCACCGCATCGAGGGGCAGGCGGTCCTGCCCGATCCGGAGGCCGGCCTCAAAGTGATCGATCACCAGTCGGCTTTTCTGGTCAATGCGCACCCGGCAGTGTTCGCCAAGAAGGCTGTCCAATCGCTGCACGGACGAATCGGCATGCTGTGGCAGTACCGGCAGCGCCAGCGGCAGTAGGAGCAGGAGGAGGAGGGAGAAGCGCATGGGCGATAACCAAGGCTTGCCCTGATACGTACACGGGCGCCGCAGGTTCGCGATACGACCATGGAAGACAGATATGAAACCGCGTGGCGCACCATTCTGATGGCCCTGGGCATGGTGGTGGCCCTGATGTCGTTCGGGCAAGGCAAATTCACCATCAACGGCCGCCTCAAAGTGGAAGGTGGAGACCTGGGGGGTGCACGTGCGGTGGTGTACAAGAATGGTGAGAAGGAGCGTACCATCACCAGCAATCTCAGCAAGTTCAGCATAGACCTGGACCTTGACGCCAACTATCTGATCTCCTTCGAGAAGGATGGTTATGTGGCCAAGAAACTCGCATTCAACACCAAGGTGCCGGCCGAAACGCGTGCCGGTGGCTTCACGCCATTCGACTACGCGGTTTCCTTGTTCAAGCAATACGATGACATCAACATCGTGGTCTTCAACCAACCCGTTGGCGTGATCCGCTATGAACCTGGTCTCGCCGATTTCGACTACGACACGGACTATACCAAGTCGATCCAGTCACAACTGCAAAAAGTGCTGGCCGAGGTGGACAAGCGACAGAAAGAAGAAGCCAAGAACTCAGCCGGCGAGGCCAGGCAACGGGCTGCGGAGGAGAAGGCCCGGGCCAAGGCGGAGGCTGAGGAACGCGCCCGCGTCGAGGCCGCCAACAAGGAGGAGGAACGCCGCAACGCCGAAGAAGCCCGCCAGGCAAGTGAGAAGGCACCGCCACCCCCACCCATACTGCCGGACCCCGCCCCGGAGCCATTGGCCGAGGCAAAGCCGGAGCCCACACCCCGGCCCCGTCCGGGATCAGTGCGGCGCAGCCTCACACCAGCCATGCTGAATGAAGACGAGGAAGGCCGCCGCGTGATCAGCCCCGTAATGGGTGAGGAAGCCTCACGTGTTGCACCCGCATTGGCACATCCGGCAGGAGAGGAACGGCCGGAAGAACACGTGTATGAAGCCGAGGTGTTCCGCAATGAACAGCTGATCATCGAGCCGAACAAGGTGATGACCGTGGTGGAACTCGAATGTGAGGGCCATAAGAACGAATACCGTAAGGTGATCCACAAATGGGGAGATACCTTCTACTTCAAGAACGGCAAACCCTGTTCAGCGCAGATCTACGAACGCGAGGCCATGGGGGATCGTCTGGTCAGCGCCCCGCGGGGCGACTGATCTCGTGACGCACAGCCGTGGCTACCTTGCGACATGCCGCGGCCCACGTATGTACGCGATCGGCGTTCGCCCGACCCGAAGGATGCGCGCACCAGTGCCTTGATGAGCCGGATACGCGCCAAGGACACAGGTCCCGAAAGGCGTATGCGTGTACTTCTGCGTACCGAAGGGATCACCGGTTACCGCTTGCACCATGCCACCACAGCAGGACGGCCGGACATCACCTTCGTGGGTAAGCGTGTGGCGGTATTCGTACATGGCTGTTTCTGGCATGGCTGTCCACATTGTTCCAGAAGGAAGCCCAGGCACAACGCAGGTTTCTGGGCCGAGAAGCTCGCGCGCAATGCCGCACGTGACAAGCGCAAGGTGCGGCTGCTGCGTACGGCTGGCTGGCGTGTGGTGACCGTGTGGGCCTGTCGGCTGGACGCCTACCCCGAGGCGCAGGTGGCACGGGTCCGGAGCGCCCTGGCAGCTTAGCTCTTTGGCTTTCGTCCCATCATACGGGTGAAGAATCGCTTCTCGAACGCCCAGAAAAAGCGGAATTGCCCGAATAGCGCGCCGTATAGGAGCAATATCATATTGTACACAGGCAGTATCAGCACATAATACAGGACCGTGAAGAGTACGGGTTGTTCCCCTTCACCAGTGAAGAGGCCCACGATGGGGCGCTTCAGGAACATGACAGTGAAGCCTGTGCAGGCGAAGACAAGAAGTATGACCAATACCTGGCCGGTGCCCACACCCCAACGTTCCCGCAGTCGACGCAACCAGATCGGTCCCTGACCCTTTTCTTCAGCGCGATCGGACCGTCCGCGGGCCCCGCTGATCCGCGTTGAACTTCCCATTTGTTCATTCACCGGTGCGAAGGTAACGACCTGGTGCAGCAGTGCATCCGCTGTGGTGTTCTTTCGGGACTCATCGCGCCACTACGATGCGTTGTTCCATGTTGCCTTCACCCGTTCCGATGCGCAACACGTAGAGCCCAACACGCAGGTGAACCAGGTCGAGCGTGCTCTTGCCGGGTGGGAGCACCCCCATGCCCACCTGCCGCCCCAGCGCATCATGGATGACGTACTCGGTTGGCAGTGGAAGGAACAGTTCCACAGTGACCATACCCTGCGTGGGATTCGGGAAGACATTAAGTGGACTGATCTCAGGATCACCAGCAGCAGCGGTGGTGACGCCACAGAAAAGATCACGCATCCAGGAGAGGCTTTCCATCAGGATGACCGCCGGATCATGGATGTCATGTGCATTGCCTGCATGCTCATGGAAAAGGTATCGGCCGGGTTCGAAGCCGATGGTCTGCGCATGCGGGTCGACCGCACAGGAACCAAAGAGGTAGGGATAGTTGTCCGGTATGCCCGATCCGATACCGTGGTAGGGGCGTTGCAAGCCGCAACCAACAATGGGGTCCCCGGTCTGGTGGTAGCTGTACAGTGCGGGGTCATTCGAAGTTTCCAGATGTGCGGTGTCCAGCATCGCGCCGAAAATGTTCACCACGCCCAACAGCGAGGCATCCTGGCCGTTCTGTTGGAGGTCCCCTTCCACAGGGCCGAGGTCAGGACGTGGATAGAAGTTGAGGAAGTGTTGTACCGGGCCTATCGATCCGCAGTCGGCAGGTTTCTCGGCAGGCTTGTCCAGGAATGCAGCGCTCAGTGCAGTGATCGCACCGGCACTGAAGCCCACCATCAGAACATTCGTGGTGCTGGTACTGTCCTGTAGATGCCTGCCCTTCAGAAAACGGACCGCGCCTTTGGCATCCTGCATCGCGCGGTAAATGGCACGGCGCACTTCGGGAGGGTCGTATGCCCATGGTGGATCGAAAATGCCGTTCCCATAGAAGCCCAGGCGGTAACTGATGGTGGCTGCCGCCCAGCCCATTGCCGCGAGGTTCTGGCAGTAGTCGTTCAATTCATTCCGGTGCCCTTCGGTGAAACCTCCACCATGTATGACGATCACCAGTGGCCGCGCGGTCTGGTCATCACCCACAGGCTTGTACAAATTCAGTCTCAGGCTGTCCGTCCCACCATTGAATCGGGTGGCATTACCGTACCACAGATCGCTTTCCACCTGCGTGGTGAAAAGCGGCACGGTGAAGGGGATGCTGCAATCCTGCGATGATACCAACAGGGGAAGCAGGCTTGCGATAAGGGCTGATGAGCGCATTACTGGATCAGGGTTCAGCTGAAAGCCGTTGGCGCCTAAAGTTAGGTCGGGCCGCTCACAGCCAGCCCCCTGCCTACCTTTCCACCATGGACACTGACAGCCTCCACAGGATAGGCCGGCTGGGCAAACCGTGGGGGCATCGCGGCGAATTGGTCGTACATCTGGATGCAGGTGAGTTCGACGACCTGGTACATGAGGGATGGTTCTTCGTGGACATCGAAGGGCAGAAAGTTCCGTTCCAGTTCACAACGCTGCGCGAGCAGGGCAGGGCGGGCACTTTGGTGAAGTTCGAGGACTTCAGCGATCCCCAGGCAGCAGCGATCCTGGTTGGCCGGGACCTATACGCCCCGCCAGGTATGCTTGCCGACGGCAGTGACGAAAGTTGGGACCCAGGATCGTTGATCGGAATGTTGGTGCGCGACGAAGAGCATGGCGACCTTGGTGAAGTGACCGCCATTGAAGGCACGGCCGAAAACCCGGTGCTTGTGATCCTGCTTCGTGGGCAGGAGGTGATGGTCCCACTGGCTGAGGAACTCATCATGGAGATCAATGCGGAAGAGGGGACCATGGTGGTGCGCACGCCACCGGGACTGATCGATCTTTATCGTCACCCGTAGAAAGACCGGCACGACCGGCCATTGTGATGCGCAGCGCGGAGAGCCGTTTCAAGCGATTCACCATAAGGCAGGACCGCTGTGCCATGAAGGTGGGTACCGATGCCATGCTCTTTGGCGCCTGGGTGGAAGTGGCCAGCACGCGACGCATACTGGATGTTGGGACGGGTACCGGGGTGCTGGCGCTCATCGCGGCCCAACGTGCCCCGGGTGCGGTGGTCGATGCGGTGGAGATCGACGATGAAGCCGCTGCCCAGGCCACAGAGAATGTGGCGGCCAGTCCCTGGCCAGATCGGATCCGGGTGCACCGGATGGATGTGCGGCGCATGCGTGCTACCGACCCCTTCGATCTGATCCTGTGCAATCCACCCTATTATGCAGGGTATTCCACTCCTGACGATCCGCGTATCGGTGTAGCCAAACACAGTGCGGAACTGACATTAACAGACCTCATCGCTGCCGTGCATCGGTTGATGACCATTGATGGCCGGGTGGCCATGGTCATCCCGATGAGCCGTGAGCAAGTGCTGTGCATGGGAATGGCGGTTATCGGACTCTCACCGCGTCGCCGATGTGCGGTCCGTTACGTGGCCCACCGCCCAGCAAAGCGGGTGATGCTGGAATTCGACCGCTCAGGGAAACTGCTGGAGGATGACATGCTCACGGTGGAGGTCACGGGCCGCGGTGACCACACCTCCGGCTACCGTGAACTACTCACCGATCTGGTGCCGGACCTTTAGCAACTGTTCCAGTTGCTACGACGCGCGCTCGTCGAATACGATCCCATCTGCCGCCAGTTCATCCAGGATCGGATCGTATATCGCCGGTGTCAGTGGGAGAAGTACACCTCGTTCGGTGATACCCCCATTCAGCACCAGCTTGGCGGCCATGGCCACGGGGAGTCCAACTGTCCGCGCCATCGCTGTATCCACCGGATCACTCCCCTCCACCACGAGGGAGGCAAGCAGTTCGTGTTTCGCATCCGGCATGGTATACCGGAAACGATGCCACATCACCACCATGTCCCGGTCCTTCGGTCCTAGTTTCCATTTCTGTTCCAGCAGGTGCTGCAAGGTGGCCGCCGGGGAAAGCCCCTCCACACCGATCACATCAGTACTGAACAAGCCCAGTTCATCAATTCTGGCCATCACCCCACCCCCGGGCTCGAGTCCCAGTTGACTGGTGAGACCTTCCCGTGCCGCGTCCGGTGGCACCCCTGGAAGGAAGGCCGTCAGATATTCACGCCATAGGGCTGTTGCGGGCAATTCCATTGTGTAGCTGTCATCCGTGCAACCCAACTGCACGAGCACGTCCCAGGCTTCGCAGAATCCCGTCTTGCGCAGGGTGCCGCGCAATAAGGTGGGGATCCCGTCCAGACCGTACAGGTGACGATACTTCAAAGAGTCCCGGTTGGCGTAGGCATCGAACCGCCCGTGTCCATGAACTTCTATCTCTTCGGTGACCCGGAAAAGGCGATGGTAGGGGAGGTAATTGAGTCGTCCGTCACGGATATAGCGTGCCGCACCTCCTTGACCGGCCAGTACCACATTGCGCGGATTCCAACTGAATTTGTAGCCCCACAGGTTGTCGTCGCAGGCGGGTGCCACCAGGCCACCCGTATGGCTCTCAAAGGCTGTCACGGTGCCACCCATTCCCTTGATCCGATCAATGATCCGCATTGCACTCATATGGTCGATCCCGGGATCCAGGCCCATTTCATTTAGCATGATGAGCCCGGCGGCACGTACGTCCGCATCCATGGCGCGCAGATCGTCGCTTACGTAACTAGGGGTGATGGCGTGCCTGCGCGTGTGCAGACAATCCTTCACCACTTCAAGGTGCATATGGGCGGGCAGCATGCTGATCACCAGATCGTGGGCAGCCACCAAGGCCGCGCGTTCCTGTGCGTTCGTGGCGTCGATCGATACGCACGTGGCCACTCCGCCGGCATCCTGTGTGAGAAGGCGTGCCTGGCCAGGGTCCTTGTCAGCAACGGTGATGCGCCACTGCTCGTGGGTCGCGTGGGTGACCAGATAGCGGATCAGAGCGGTCGACGACCGGCCCGCACCAAGAATGAGGATCTTACGCATTTTCCGGGGCGGGTCATCCGCCGAATGTGGGGGCGAAGATGCGAAGGCTCTCTCTGGCAGGCGCCGCGATGCTACACCTGGCGGCGATGGTTGCTTTGGCACATCGCTTGCCTCGCCGCCCACGGCTTCTAACTTCGCAAACCTTTAGCCACCACCATGAAACACATTTCCACTACCGCGGTCGCCCTCCTGATCGGGAGCGCCCCCCTGTTCTCACAAACATCCGATCTGGTGTTCTTCACCGATGATGGCAGCAAGTTCACCCTCATTGTGGATGGGGATGTGAAGAATGAAATACCTGCCGCACGGGTGGTGGCCACGGGCATCCGCACCGAGTCGCCGATGTTGATCGTACGCTTCGAGGACGCATCCATACCCCAGATCCGGAAACCTTTTTACGGCCCGGCTGGCAAGGAATACACGGTGATGATCACCACGAACAAGAAGGGTGAGCGCGTACTGCGCCCCACCGGTGAGGCAGCACTCGGCACCGCCAGGCCCGAACCACAAGGCAAGCCCATTCCGGCCTCCTTCGAGGAGGATAGGCCCGTGGCCACCACGCCGGCCACCAACCCTGGCACCACCATCGACCAGTCCGTGGGTGTTGAAGGCGTACATCAGACCACCACCGTGACCGTGGTGGAGGAGGATGGGGCAGGTTCCGGTGGTGAGAACATCCAGATCAACATGGGTGTCAATGGCATGGGGATCAATATGGGCGTACGTGTGGACGACGGTACCGGAACCTCAGGTACGACCACTACCACGCGGACCACCATGCGCACTACGACAACGACCACGACCTCTGGTGGCATCGCCACGGCCGAGCCCACCCAGCCTGTCACCGCGCCTGTGCGCGAGCCAGAGGTAAACCGGATGCCCGGTTACACCGGCCCGGTAGGCTGTGGCATGCCCATGAGCAACACGGAGTTCGGCGATGCCAGGAAAAGTATTGAAGGGCAGAGCTTCGAGGATACCAAAATGAAGATCGCCAGGCAGGTCGGCCGTGATCGCTGCTTCACGACCGAGCAAGTGAAGGGTATCATGGGCCTGTTCAGTTTCGAGGATAACAAACTGGAGTTCGCCAAATACGCCTACGACCGCACGCACGACATCGGCAATTATTTCAAGCTGAACGACGCCTTCTCGTTCTCCAGTTCCGTGGATGAACTCAACACGTACATCGAGTCGCGCTGAACCCGAGCCCGGCAGTTCCGGCTTCTCCCTGCCAATACACCATGCGTTCCGCGCATCACATATCCCTTGTCTTCATCCTCGCGCTGCTCACTGGCTGCACGGGCTCCAAGCCCATGGCCAAGCGAGCGGAGAAATTGGACCTGGCCGGGATGTACAGCGAAGCGGCAGAGATGTATCTGCAGTCGCTGATGCGCAACAACAACAACGTGGATGCGAAGATCGGGCTGCGCAGGACCGGCCAACAGGTGCTGGACGACAAGTTGGGCGCCTTCTTCACCTCCATGGCCATGGGAGGGGACAAAGCCGGTGCCGTGACCGCCTATCAGGAGGCCACGAACTATCGCGAGCGTGTGCAACGCATGGGGGTCATGATAGAGATCCCCGAGCACTACCGTGCGGACTATGAACGTGTGAAAGGGGCGTACCTGATGGAGCTTTATGAGGAAGGGCAGGAGCTGCTTTCCCGGCAGGATTTCATGGGCGCGGAGCGTGTCTTCTCGCGTATCGCCAAGTTGGAGCCGGACTATCGGGACGCCAGCAGTCTTCAGACCGTGGCTTATCTGGAGCCCCTGTATCGCGCGGGAAAGATCGACCTGGAGGCGGGCCGCTTCAGGAAAGCTTACGACGAGTTCGACCGTATCGTGCAACGCGACCCCGGCTACAAGGATGCCTCCGCATTGCGCCAGGAAGCCATCGTACGTGGCCAGTATTCCATCGCTGTTCTCCCCTTCACCAGTGCGAACAAACGAGATGACGTGGCCGCCAAGTTCCAGGCCTACGCCATGACCGCCCTGACCCGCACGAAGGACCCCTTCATGCGTATCGTGGACCGTGAGAACATGGACCGCATCCTCGAGGAACAACGCCTGGGTCTGAGCGGCGTGGTGGATGAACAGACCGCCGTGCGCGTGGGCAACCTCATGGGGGCACAGGCCGTGCTCATGGGCACCCTGATCGACTACCGCGAGAGTCCCGGACAGTTGCGCCGCAGCACCAAGAATGGATTCGAGAGTTACAGTGTGCAAATGACGAACAAGGAAACCGGGGAGAAGTATTTCGAGACCCGGTACAAGCCTGTGAAGTATGCTGAGTTCTTCCAGGAGAACAGCGTGACCGTTTCCTTTTCCTACCGGCTCGTATCCCTGGAGACCGGTGAGGTATTGGTAAGCAAGGTGGTTGACCGTGAGGTCAAGGACCACATGTATTACGCCACCTACGACGGCAACCGCGATCGCCTCTTCCCCGCCAGTGGCAACAATACGGTGGAACTGGCCAGCCGAGCGCGGAATGAATTACGTTCGTTGATCAAGGCACCACGAGAGATCAAGTCGGTGGCAGTGCTGGGCAACGCGCTCGTCGACGAGGCCACGAACCTCCTTGCGAGCACGATCCAGCAGGACCTTAGCGCACGCCAGCCATGATCCGCATAATGGCCATGATCATGGCGTCCATCGCACTCTTGGCGGGATGCCGTACACGCCAGGTGGTGACCCCTGTGCCGGTCGGCGTTCCCGAGGCCATGAGGCCAGATTGGGTGCGTTCCAGGCCACTGAGCAACGCACACTACATCGGGATCGGCCTTGCCTCGAAGAGCAGATCCGATCACCAGGAGGCGGCCAAGAAGAATGCACTGAACGATCTGGCCAGTGAGATCAGCGTGGTGGTGGAGGGAAACAGCCTGCTGTACACATTGGACCAGCGCAACCGATTTGACGAGTCGTTCTCAAGCACCATTAGCACACGGACCAGCGAGCAGCTCGAGGGATTTGAGCTGATGGGCACATGGGAGAACGATACGGAATACTGGACCTACTACCGTCTATCCAGGAACGAGCATGCCCGCATCAAGGCGGAACGCAAGGCTCGGGCGATCGGCACCGCTACGGATCTGTTGTTGCGGGCACGCCAGAGCCTCGCCACCGGCGATCTGCGCAATTCCTTTGACCAGGGCCTGCGCGCACTGCTGGCCATGCGTGATCACTGGGGGGAGAATGACATGGTGGAGGTGGAGGGTCGCACGATATCCCTGGCCAACGAAATATATGGTGAACTGCAGGCCATGACCAGCGGCATCCGCCTGGGTATACTGCCCGATCGTTGCGAGCTGGACTACACCGGTTCCTTCCAGCGGGAAATGCTCATCAGCGCACAGCACAACGGGGTCAATGGCCTCCGCGACCTGGTCCAACTGCCATTGATCGTAGCATACCCGGGCCAGGCGGGCATGGTCACCGAAATGCGGAACACGGATGCCTCAGGCCATGTGCGTACCACGGTTCAGCGTGTGGATATCGAGTCCACCGCCCGCGATCTGGTGGTGCGATTGGACATCCAGGCGCTGGTCAGCAAGGAGCATGAGCCGGTATTGGTGAAGCCCATCGTTTCGAGCCTGACAGTGCCGGAAAAGCGTACCCGTATCGACCTGGTGATGCCACGTGTGTTCATGCGCGCCGATGAGACCAACATGTCTCGCCCCGCAAGTGAAGTGGGCGTGGCGACCGTGATGCGTGAGGAATTGACCAGGCGGGGATTCCGATTCGTGGACCGTGAAGCCGATGGCGACCTGCTGCTGGACCTCCGCTCCACCACCCGCCGCGGTGGCGAAGCGAGTGGCTTCCATACCGCCTACCTGGATGTGAGCTTCACACTGCGTGATCGTCGTTCCGGTGATGTGGTCTATGAAGGAGGGCGCCAGGGTGTGAAAGGGGTTCAGCTGGATGATACGCGCGCCGGCATTGAAGCGTACAAACGCGGCGCACAGGAGGTGCGCCGCGATCTGATACCCGCCATGATCGCTGCGATGATGTAGGGTTTCACGTCTTTGTTCCTAGTTTGGCACGCGATTGGACAAATCACTACCTAAGACAACATCAACGTCCCAACCACCATGAAGACCATGACCACCAACCGTACACTGACGGTCCTGATGACGGCGCTGATGCTGTCCGGAGCCATGACCGCATGCAAGAGCAAGAAGAAAACCGCCGAGGTTCCCAAGGTTCCCGAAGGCGAAGTGGAAGTGATCATTCCTTGTTCCGGCCCCGAGTTCTTCACCAACGACAAAGTGTTCCGCGCGAATAACCTGGGGGAGAGCATGGACCAGGCCACCGCCAAGAAGAAGGCGATGAGCAATGCCAGGGCCGACCTCGCCCAGGCCATCAACACCCAGGTGAAGGGCGTGATCGATAACTACGTCAACAGCCGCGAGATGAATAATCGCGAGGAGATCGGTGAGCGATACGAGAGCCTCATGCGTGAGGTGGTCGATCAGCGTCTCTCCGGGGTGAAAACGATCTGTGAGAAGATGATGAAGACCGGCACGAATAACTACAAGAGTTACGTAGCCATCGAACTCAGCGCTCAAGATCTGCTCAGCGCCTACAACGAACGCCTTTCCAACGACGAGCGTCTGCGTATCGATTACGACTACGAGAAGTTCAAGGAGACCTTCGATAAGGAGATGGACAAGCTCCGGAAGTAGGGTTGGCCGAACGTGATCGGGGGACCCCTGGGATGGCCATCCCGGGGGTCTTTCATTGTATGGCCATGAGACATGATCACTTCGAATGGATGTGCCGAACTTCGCGGTATGGATCGCGCATCCCTGGCATGGGCCTCGGGCTTGCTGGCGTTGGGCGTGGTGGCCGGCGCCTTTGGCGCGCACGGTCTCAAGCCCCATATTACGGTGGATGCTTTGGTGCAATGGAACACCGGGGTCCTGTATCAATTCATCCATTCTCTTGGGATGCTGGGTCTCGCAGCGCTCGGAGATCGCCTTCCAGCCCGGACACGAGTGGGTGTCCGGTGGGCGTTCCTCGTCGGCATCTTGTGCTTCTGTGGGTCCCTCTACCTGTTGAGCACCAGAGAGATGACCGGTGCCCATGGCATAGGTCCATGGGTGGGGCCCATTACTCCCCTGGGTGGGCTGCTGTTCATCCTGGGGTGGACCTGGTTGTTCATAACCGCCTGGCGCGGGAGTGAACCACGTTAGCCCCATGTTCCCTGGCAAGGCTAATTTTGCGCCCTCATCCCAAACCCAAGGACATGAACGAATTCGGTCACAAACCGAAGAGCGCCGACCTCTCCAAGATCGGACTTGGTCGCGTGGGCGACGCCTATTGGAACCTGGAGCCTGCAGAACTGGTGGAACATGCCATCCTCAACGGCCAGGGTGTCTTCTCCTCCACCGGGGCACTGGCCATCGACACGGGTGAATTCACCGGACGCAGCCCCAAGGACAAGTTCTGTGTGAAGGACGATAAGACCCGGGACACCGTCTGGTGGGGCGATGTCAATAGCCCTTTCGATCCAGAAAGGTTCGATGCGCTCTACGACAAGATGTGCGCGTACCTGATGAACCGGGAGGTCTATGTAAAGGATGCATACGCCTGTGCCGATCCGAGTTACCGCATGAACCTGCGTGTGGTGGCCGAGTATCCGTGGAGTGCACTCTTTGCCGGGAATATGTTCCTCCGTCCGACCAGGGAGGAGATCGTTGGGTTCGATCCCGAATGGCATGTTGTCTGCGCACCGGGCTTCACTGCCGATCCCGAAAAGGACGGCACCCGCCAGCACAACTTCGCCATCATCAGTTTCACCCGCAAGATGATCATCATCGGCGGTACGGGATACACGGGCGAGATCAAGAAGGGCATCTTCACCGTGCTCAACTATGTACTGCCACAGGAACGCGATGTGCTGAGCATGCATTGTAGCGCGAACATTGGCAATGACGGTGATACCGCCGTGTTCTTTGGTCTCAGCGGTACGGGCAAGACCACCCTCAGTGCCGATCCCGATCGCCGCCTCATCGGTGACGACGAACATGGCTGGAGCGATAAGGGCATCTTCAATTTCGAAGGTGGCTGCTATGCCAAGTGCATCGACTTGAGCCCGGAGAAGGAGCCCCAGATCTGGGACGCCATCAAATTCGGCTCCCTCCTGGAGAACATCGTATTCAAGGAAGGCACCACTGAGGTCGACTTCGCGGACGGCTCCAAGACGGAGAACACCCGGGTGAGTTATCCCATCCACCACATCGACAACGTCGCAGAGCCCAGCATGGGTGGCATGCCGAAGAACATCTTCTTCCTCACCTGTGATGCCTACGGAGTGCTACCGCCGATCAGCCGCCTGACACCGGGCCAGGCCATGTACTGGTTCATCAGCGGATACACCGCGAAAGTGGCCGGCACGGAGGCGGGTATCACGGAGCCCAAGACCGTGTTCAGTGCCTGCTTCGGAGCACCCTTCCTGCCACTGCATCCCACCAAGTACGCGGATATGCTGGGCGGGAAAATGAAGAAGCATGATGTGCGCATCTGGCTGGTGAACACCGGCTGGAGTGGCGGGGCTTATGGCACCGGTGAGCGCATCAAGCTGAAATATACCCGTGCCATGATCACAGCCGCTTTGCGAGGCGAACTCGATGATGTGACCTATGATGAGCACCGCATCTTCGGCTTGAAGTTCCCGACAACCTGCCCGAACGTGCCGGATGAGTTGCTCAATGCGCGGAAGTCGTGGAAGAGCGAGAGTGCCTACATGGAACAGGCAGAGAAGCTCGCCAGGGCCTTCGTGGACAACTTCAAGCGTTATGAGCAAGGTGCTGCTCCGGAGATCATCGCCGCCGCGCCCAAGCTCACAGCCAGGGTGTGACCATCGCCATGAACGAAGCGGCCCCCGCTGCGGGAAATTCCTGCCGGGGGCCGTGTCTTTTTGACCTATCTCCGCCCCGGTGGCGCCTAACTTTGGGATCGATCAACAGCATGATGGTGTGGAGGACATGGGCTTTGTCGATCGCGTTGATCGCCAGGGTCCTCGCGGTGGGCCAGGATGCCGGACCCGAGCGGCTGATCTATCCCGAGAAGCTGCACGAAGATCTCGAGGTGCTGCGCTCCTTCATCCACGAAGTCCATCCTGCACCCTACCGATTCCGTTCCAGCGAAGCTTTGGACGCTGTATTCGATTCGGTGCGCCGTGCGGTGAAGGTCCCACTTTCACCGGCCGCATTCCTCGATTCCGTCATGCCCGTGTTCCATGCTGTGGGTGATCCACGTTTGCGGCCTTCGTTGGGGGGGGGGGTGAATGGAGGTGAAGTGATGCCATTGATCCCCATACGTGTGAAGATCTTGGAGGGCAACATTTATGTCGAAGAGGAGTTGAAGGGCTTCCGCAGCCTGCCGATCGGATCACGCATCACGGCCATTAATGGTATCGGCGCTGATGCGATCCTGGATCGATTGGGAAGGGTGATCGTATCGGAAGTTGCGGGCATGACATTCCGCCATCGCCGGATCGAGCACGAGTTCGCGACCTTATATGCCAGACATATCGATGGTAGTGGTGACTATCTCGTGCGCTATGTGGCGATGGATGGAACAGTTGGTGAACAGCGCATTAAGGGAATGACCAGTGGGGAGATCGCTCTTTCACGCAAGCCAGCGGGAAAGGCGGTAGCGCCATGGAGCGGTGTTCCAGATCCGGAGGCTGGTGCATTCTGGCTCACCATCCAGACTTTTGAACGCGATAGCCTGCAACGGGCGAAACAGAAACCGGAGAGTTATCTCGCCAGACTACTGAAGGAGCTGCGCCGGTCGAAGACCAGGACCCTGGTCATTGATGTACGTGGTGCCGGTGGACGAGAATTGGGCATGGCCGAGTTGGTGTTCGGGGTCATCGCCAGGGAACCTTTCCGGATCATCCAGGACATGAGTGTGCGCAGTACGGTTCCACCGGCGCGCTATGATCTGGCAAGACCACAACCTGAGTTCTACGCCATGGTCCGGGAGCAATTCGTGGAAGATCCCGGCCATGGGGCTCATTTGCGTCCGGACGATGTGCGCCTCCGCCCGGTGCCGCCCGCCAACAAGGCATTTGATGGTGCGGTGTATGTCGTGTGCGATGGACTTACGCTTGATGCAGGCGCTGCCTTCGTTATGTTGGTCAAGCGCGAACGCCGGGGCCGCATCATCGGGGAGGAATTGGGTACGAACGCGCACAGCTTCACCGGAGGGCGGGAAATGGTCGTCACCATGCCCAATGCAGGATTGCGCGTGCATGTACCACTGTTACGCTACGTGCCGGATGGTTCACCTACGGTGCCAGCGGACAGCGGTGAACTGCCACACCATGTGGTACACCAACAAGCCTCTGGCATTGCCAGAGGACGTGATACCGTGCGTGAAGGGGTGATGCAATTGCTTCTTGAATTGAGATGAGGTCCCCGATCATATGGGGCTCGTTGCTGACCCTGATCGCCTGTGGGACCCAGGAGGGGGACGGTACGGTTTCCAATGGCTGGACCATATTGCCCAATGATCATGCGCGGAATTTCTCCATCGCGGTCCGTGAAGAGCAGCGCATGCTGTATGTCTTTGGCCCCGGAGGCCGCACCGATACCCTGGGGGTGTACCACATTGGAGCCACGCACATGGAGGGGGCACTGTCATTCCCACATGCATCACCGCGCATCGCCGTGGCAAGTACCACACACCTGGCATACATCGGGGCTTTACGCCGAGGCGATGCCGTGGTGGGTGCAGCACACCTGCACCGCATGCCGGATGCCAGCCCCTGGACCAAGCGCACATCCCCGGTGGTGGAGATCGGTACAGCGACCGGACTGGATCGGGAACTGTTGGTCAGCCTATCGCCGCACGCCCTGCTGGACTATCCCTTCGGCAAGGACGCGGCGACCGTGGATGCGCATGGGGTCCCCGTGATCGCCATCACAGAATACTTGGAGGAGCACCCCTTGGGCCGGGCCGAATGGCTGCGCTTCTTTGGTGTATTGCTTGATGCGGAACGAGTGGCGGATAGCCTGTACAATGAGATCGCCGGGCGGTATCGTGCATTGGCGGCCACTAAGCAAGATGATGGGCCACTGGTTTTTTTTGGCAGTTCCTGGAAGGACCGTTGGTATGCGCCCGGAGCGCACAGTTACATGGCCGCGCTGATCAGGGATGCTGGCGGACGATATGTCCTGGAAGACCGCGCTCAGGAAGGGAACATCACACTGGACCGTGAAATGGTTTCGCACCTGGCCCTGCATGCGGCTCATTTTGGGCAGGTCCTGGCTTACGAAGGAAGCATCGATGCCCTGGCCGTGGCGGGTGGGGATCCGCGCCTGGCCGCGATACCGGCCGTGGTCCACGGAGGTTTCCATGCCAACAGTATCACCAGTGATCTGTTCGGTCAGGCACTGCTGGAACCAGACACCATACTGATGGACCTGCACTGCATCCTACGGCCCGCCTCATGCGGTGGGCACAACGCCAAATACTTCCACGCGCTGGCTCAGTAGCCGATGCCCATTCGCCTGTAGAGGGACCCCATCAACCAGGCCGGTCCGATCATCAGGAACTGCAGGTCTTTCAGAAAGCTCGGCTTCCTGCCTTCGACCTTGTGGCCATAGAACTGCCCGATCCATGCCAGTACGAACAGCGTGGCACAGATCGCCCAGAGCGGCCATGGAGCATGCAGGTCCAGCCAGCGTGCCACCACCAGGCAGGCAATGCTGAAAAGCATCATACCAACCATGATCGGAAGGGAGATCCGCAAGTAGAAGATCCCCACCAGGCCCACCGAGATCTTGGCCACCCAGCCATGAGAGAGCCAGCCATCCATGAATGGTGAAGGGATGCTCCAGAGCAAACCCACCACACAGAAGTAGATGACCGGCACGCAGATCCAGTGGATCGATTTGTTGGTCGGGTTCTGATGGCTTTCGCCATACTCGGCGAACCATTGGTGGATGTTACGTGCTGCCATGGCCGAGGTATCGGTGGTCGATGATCTCCATATGATGCGTGGCGTGCCCCGCGATGATCCATCCCAGGGCATGCACGCTGATGTCCACTCCGTTGGCATTTCCACTGCGGCACATCATCTCCGTGTTGAAGCTCTTGAACAAAGTGATCGTCGCTGCACGCACCTGATCATGCTCGCGCATCAACTCGTGGAATCGGCGATGGGCCGTGTCTGCATGCGCGGCGTACGTGTTCTCGTCGAATCCAGGCAATTCGGTGGCATCGTTGCGCGCGAAACGCAGGGCGCGGTAAGTGAAGATCCTCTCGCAGTCGATCACATGCTGGAACAGCTCCTTGATGCTCCACTTGTCCGGTGCGTATCGATGGTCGTCATGGCCAGGGGGGATACGCTCCACTGTGCGCCAGGTACGCTCCGCAGCACGTTGTAGTGCGTCTATGAGGTGATCCCCCTGGGCCAGGTGAAGATAGTTCCGGTAGAAGGGCGGCACCTCGTGGGCTGAAGGCCTGGCCAGATCGATCATGCCGAAAAGATAGCCATAGCCCCATCAATCAGGTCGGTCGGGGAGGATGGAAGTGGGCAATGCAGCGATCTCCTTCAATACCTGGAGCCATCCATAGTAATTCAACCACCAGGTCCAGCGTCCGCACCAGGGGTCACTCAATGCGATGATGCCAACCCCATCCCTGGTACCGAACGCACGTGTGTATTCGATCCACGTGCGGCGCGCATGGACCGCCAGCGTAGCCACATCGAAGTGCTCGACGCCCTCAACCTTCGCCAACCGCGAGAAGGTCCTGGCCGAGGCTTGGGTGCGCCCCCGCGTGGCACGGTCCGGAACAAGTCGCATCACGCTGTCCGGCACGCCTTCCACCAGCAGTATGGCCCTGGCGCTTTCGGCGTGGGTGGGCCAGCCCGGTTCGGTTCGGCCACCCGCGCGGTGTAGTACCATATCCTCCACCATGTCGTGCATGTTCCGGCCCTGCATCTCCATGGCACCCACGTACACCACTGGCACGCCGGGAGGCCCTTCACCACTGGTCTCCATGAAGCGCAGCTCCCGCGTGGTCTCAGGTATGGTGACCCGGTGACGGACCATGTCCAATGTCACCGCGCCCGCAAGCAGCGTGTCGCCATTACCCAGCAGCACCCAGGTGGCCCCGGGCAGGCCGGTGATCTCAAAGCTGGCCTGCCCTTGGAGCGACGTATTGGGGTGAATGGTGAAACCCTCACCCCCATGCAAGTGATAGGCAAAGGGCCGCAATGTGCCGGTGAGGTAGAGGCGCGTATACCCACCTTCATGGAACAGGTGCATGGCGGCGCGCAGTCCTTCACGGTGCATCCAGCCTTCGGCCACCAGTACCCGTCCACCGCTGGGCTGCGTAACGGCGAAGTAGGGGTGTGCGAAGAGCACGAGCAAAGCCCAGATGAGAATTGCGAACATGATCCAACGCCAGAAGGAACGCCTCATCCTTCGTCGTCCTCCAAGGAGGCCTTCAGTTCCAATAATTCGGTGCGCGCCTTGCGGTCGCCTGCCATGATGCAGCGCAGCGAGCCGGCCGAGCACGTGTGGACCGCTTCGGAAATACGGTCCATCTCGGCCAGCATCAGAGCCAGCTGGTAATAACTCGCGATGTGTCCAGGTTCGTCGCCTAGCAAGGCTTCCAGATCGGCGATGGCTCTTACCATGTCGCCCATGCGTTTCCACTCCAACGCGATGGCATAGCGAAGGAACACATCACCGGGCTCCTCTGCGAGCATGGCCTGCAGTTGGCCAAGGCGTTCCTGGCTCATGGCTGGGATCTGGCGCTTTCCATGCCAATGGGATCGTTTTCAGGCAGCAGGCGGCCCTGTTCCATGCGTACCATGCGGCCCCCAAGGTGGCGGGCATCCTCGGCATCATGGCTCACGATGATGGCGGCGGTGCCGTGTTCTTGCAGGATGCGCCGCACCTCATTCCGCACCTTTCCCCGCGTCTCCCCGTCCAGATCACTGAAAGGCTCGTCCATTAACAGCACCCTCGGTCGAAGGATCAGAGAGCGGGCGATCGCAACGCGCTGTTGCTGACCACCACTGAGTTGGTGGGGATATCTATGACCCAGGTCCCCAAGACCCACCGCGCGTAGTTCCTCCTGCACGCGTGCGGTTCGTTCGCTGCGCTTGAGCCTGTGCAGTCCGAAGCCTACGTTGTCTGCCACGGTGAGATGTGGGAAAAGGGCGAGGCCTTGGAAGACCATTCCCACGGCGCGCTGCTCCGGTGGGGTGAAGACGATCGTGTCATTCAGGCTTGCACCACCAAGTTGGATGCTGCCGCGATCGGGTCGTTCCAGCCCGGCGATCAGGCGCAACAGTGTGCTCTTGCCGCAACCACTGGGACCCACCACGATAAGGGTCTCGCCTTCGGCCAGGTCCAGGTCCACACCCCTGACCACCCCGAGGTCGCCATGGGCGAAATGCAGGTCGCGTATGCCCAGAATGGTTTGGCTCATCGCGGGCTCCGGGCAAGCACCTTTTCCAACAATAGCACCGGCAACAGACCGCAAAGTACAATGAGCAGCGCGGGCCACGATGCTTCCCGCAATTGCTCAATGGAAGCCATTTCGTAGGTCAGGGTGCTCAGCGTATGGAAGTTGAAGGGCCGGAGGATGAGGGTGAGCGGCAGTTCCTTGATCACATCGATGGCCACCAGAGTGGCTGCGGCCAACAGGGCGGGACGCAGCAACGGTAGGTTCACCCGGATGAACGTGCGCAACGGAGATGCACCCAACAGACGTGCCGCCTCATCAAGGCTCGGCCTCTGCTGGCGTAGGTTGCCCAAAAGGGGCTGACTGCCGACGGCCAGAAAGCGCACCACAAAGGCGTATGTGAGCACTCCGATGCTGCCGATCAACGCGAAGCCCAGCCATTCCTGCCTGTCGATGGCACCTGCCAGCGCCATCACCCCGATGGCGATCACCGCTCCCGGTATCGCATAACCCAGGTTGGCCAGCCTGATGGCGAGATCGCTGCGGCGGCCGTGGCGTTCACGAAAGGTGAAGAGTATCGCTACGGCCATCGTGACCAACGCGGTGAGCCCGGCTACCAGAAGAGTATTCCCCATAGCCTTGGATACACCGGGCATCAATGGGCCGCCCGCTCCGGAGATCACGTCCACCAGCAACTTGCCCAATGGCAGTCCGGCGGCAAGGAGCCAGAGCAATGAACACCACCCGATGGCCACCACCGCCCGGCCACCGCGCAAGCGCACACGTTGTGAGGCCACCTGGTCCGTATCCTGTCGCACCCCCTGCCGCGATCGGCGTTCGATCCACAATAGGAGCGCCACCAGTCCCAGCAAAAGCAAGCCAAGGCGCAGCGCACTGCCCAGATCGTACAGTGCGCCCCAACTGCGGAAGATGCCGGTGGTAAGTGTCCGTATGCCGAAGTATTTCACCGCTCCGTAGTCGTTGAGCGTCTCCATGCAGAGAAGCAGAGCGCCTCCTGCAATGGCTGGCCTTGCCAGCGGAAGGGCCACGCGCCTGAAACGGAGCACGCCTCCGGCACCAAGCAGACGTGCGGCTTCCAGTTGTGTGGAGAGACCAGCGGCGAAGGCAGCACGCGCTGGCAGGTAGATGTATGGGAACAGCACCAAGGCAAGCACCACGCTCAGTCCCGGCAGGTTCACCACGTCCGGTCGCAAGCCCCATTGATCGGCCATCCATATACTGATGCTGCCGGTGGGTCCCAACAGAGCGGCATAGGTGAATGCACTGATGTAGGTGGGCAGGGCCAGGGGCATGATCAGGGCCCAGCGGAATACGCTGCGCAGTGGGAAGTCGTAGCGTGCCAGGATCCAGGCCGTAGGTACTGCGATCGCCAGCGCCACGCTCAGCACACTGAACAGCAGGAGCAAAGTTTCGCACAGATGTCCGGGCAGCAAGGTGCGGGCCACATGGCCCCATTCCGGAGCCGCAGCATGCCAGGGGGCAGTGATCACCACCAGCATCGGTGCTGCCAGGAGCACGGCAAGTACGGTAATGGCCATGAAGAGCCAGCGAGTCCGCTGTCCTTCACGGCGGGATGTGATCGTTCCGATCACCGCCATCCCGCCGCATTCAGCACCTTGGCGGCGGCGCGGTTGTGCTCGTTGAGAGCTTCCAATCCCAAGTCGTCAGGGTCGAAGGTGCCGAATGCCGCCAACTCCGCCGGCAGGGGAATACCATCCAATACGGGGTACTCCATGTTGCCTTGTGCGAAGATCGCCTGGGCTTCCGATCCGCTCAGGAACTCCAGCAAGCGCGCGGCCGCACCAGGATGAGGAGCGTGGCGTGCGACACCGCCACCGCTCACGTTCACGTGTACTCCATACCCTGCGATCACCGGGAAAGTCACTCCCAGCACGGCCCGCGCTTTTTGGTGCGCGGGATCGTCGCTTGCCATGATCTTGGCGATATAGTACGAGTTGGCGATGGCCACATCGCCCAGGCCCTCGGCCACGGCCAGGAGTTGATCCGTATCGCCGCCCACTGGCTTGCGGGCCATGTTGCGGACGATCCCCCGGGCCCAATCCTCCGCCGTTTCAGTACCATGATGCGCGATCATGGCCGCCACCAGGCTCTGGTTGTATATGTTCTCCGCGCTGCGCACCAGCACACGGCCTTCCCATTCAGGGGCTGTGAGATCATCCCAGTTACGAATGGAGGCGGGGTCCACCTTTTCCTTGTGGTAGGCCACCGCGCGGGCGCGACGGGTGAGTCCGAACCAATGACCTTCGGGGTCACGCAGAGAAGGGGGGATATTCTCCTCCAGCACGACACTCCGAGTGGGACGGAGCAGACCCCTGCGCATGGCGAGGCCAAGGCGCCCGGCATCGGCCGTGATGAACACATCACAAGGGCTGCGTTGCCCTTCCGCCTCCAGCCGGGCCATGAGTTCATCGTCACCCGCCTGGATCACGTTCACTGCTATGCCGGTCAGCTCGGTGAACCGGGCGAAGAGTTGCTTGTCCGACCCATAGTGCCGATGGGTGTATACGTTCACCTCGGCATCCACGGACCGCTCGGTCGCAGGGCCACATGCCATGATTGTGGTGGCCAAACAGAGGAGTGAGAAGGTGTAGCGCATGAGCTTGCCCTTGCTGGAGGTGCCGATTCGCCGAACCTGGTCGCGGGTTGTATCGGAGGGGGGCCGCGAAAGTACCGGCACGACCGCAGCGATGGTATCACACGATCATGGTATTTCATGCGCATCGCCATTCCCCGGGGAACCAGCGGACCGCTACGGACGTATACGCGTGCGCATGCTGAAGTACATCCACCCCTTCACCAGCCTGGGCCTGTTGCTATTCTTGGCCGCGCCGCCCTTTTTCATTGTGGGCCACCCGCTGGTGGGCCTGCTGCTGCTGTTCCTGGCCTATGGCTCCACAGCGCTTGAGTTCAAGAAATACACGAGCGATTACCAGTTCGCCATGCTGCTGATCAGTGGCTGTGCATTGGGCATCGCCATAGACCTCCGGCACCAGGAGTGGCCCTTGCTCACCGCAGCATTGCTCACTGCGTCCATGGCCACCATCGTGCGGCAGAAGTACATGCAGCGGTTCACCTACATCGATCTGCTATGGCTGGACTCGGGCCTCGCCCTGATGGCGGCAGGTATGTACACCATGGCTGTTTGGGGCCAGGCATTCGCATGGGATCTCTGGCTGATGCCCCTGCTGCCCATTTTGGGCGCCATAGGCCTGACATGTAGCTACGTACAGGATGGAACATTCATCCGGCGCAGTGTGCATGGGGGCTACCGGGTGCAGGTGGGCCATGCCGCGCCCGATCTTGAATTGCCGGATGAAAATGGCGCGCTGGTACGCCTGAGCGATTACCGCGGCAGGCATCCGGTATTGTTGATCTTCGTGCGTGGCGACTGGTGCCCCGGATGTCACATGATGCTGCGCACCTATGAGCGCAACCGCCACGCCTTCATGGAAAAGGGGGTCCATGTGCTGGGCATCGGGCCTGACGACATCAGCGTGAACAAGGACATGGTGGAACGCATCGGGGTGCGTTTCCGGATGCTCAGCGACCAGGAACAGCGGGTGTCCAGTCAGTATGGGGTGGTATACAACAATCCGGCACTGGAGGCCGCCGTGGACTACGCGAAGGGCATCCCACTACCCGCCTCGTTCCTTGTAGATGGGGATGGAGTGGTGCGCTACGTATCCCGCCCGGAAAGGGTGGGCGAGTACCTCCGGCCGGAGTTGATCTTCGGAGCGCTGGAGAACCTTTCCGATCCGGTCACAGTATGGACCTGATGGCACTGCTGCTTTATGGCGGTCTGCCAGTGTTGTTATTGGGCGCGGCTGTCGGGCTGTCTGTCGCCTACAACCGGCTACAGGGTGCGCATGTGGAAGCTGAACGTGACCGTGACAGCTACATGGAGGTGCTGGAGGGTAGCAACGACGCGCTCTTCGTGATCAATTTCGTCAATGGACGCATACTTCAAGCCAACCAGCGTGCAGCCGATATGCTTGGTCATCCGCGCGCACACCTGGCCACGCTTTCCATCCAGAACATTCATCCGCCGGAGCATATCCGATCAAGTGCACACCGCATAGCGGATGCCTGGGAGCAGCAAGGACTGATCGATGATACGATTCCCTTGATGTCCGCCACCGGTGATACGATCCCCGTGGAATCGAGCATCAAGGTGACCAGTTACCGGGGGCGTCCGGCGGTGATCCTTTTCGCACGGGATATCCGGGAACGGCTGGCCTTGCAGAAAGAGGTGGAAGCCCAGCAGGTCCTGGTGCGCGAGAAGAATCGCGAGTTGCTGGCCGGGATACGCTATGCTGAACGCATTCAACGTGCGATACTTCCCGAACCATGTGGGCTTCAGGATCTTTTTCCCGAGTCCTTCATCATGTTCCGGCCACGCGACATCGTAAGTGGCGACTTGTATTGGTTCGGCGAGCGTGACGGTCAGGTGCTTGTTGCCGCTGCCGATTGCACAGGGCATGGCGTACCAGGCGCATTGCTCAGCCTCATCGGGTCTTCACTTTTCCAGGAGATCGTGATGGAGAAGGGTGTCACCGATCCCGCAAAGGTTCTGTGCTGCGCACGTGATGGAATGATCGCTGCGCTGAGCCGCAATGATGGCGTGGATCGCCGGGATGGCATGAACGCAGCGCTCGTATCCATCGACCGGACCACGAATTCATTGGCTTATGCCGGGGCCTGCGGACCGATGTATATCGTGCGCCATGGTGCACTCATAGAGCACAAGGGCGAGCGCATGCCCATCGGCCAGCACGAGGGGGAGATCCGTCCTTTCCAACGTGTGGACGTTGAACTGCACCCCGGGGATCGCATCTACCTGTTCAGCGATGGTCTGCCCGACCAATTCGGTGGACCTGAAGGCCGGAAACTGCGCAGTGCCGGAACGAAGCGCTGGCTATTGGAGACCGCGTGCCTTCCCATGGAGGAGCAGTACCAGGCGATCAGCGATCGTTTCCGCCAATGGAAGGGGGAGGAGGAACAGGTGGACGATGTACTGCTGATCGGGATATCAGTGTGACCGCTCAGCGCAGACCCTGAATTACTTCGGCGATGGACCTACCTCCCATGTGAACCATCATACAGTACGGCACCGATGTATGGATGAGCGATCCATTATCCAGTTGTTCGAGATCTTTCGGATCATTCGCCACGATGAGGGCCAGGCCTACAGGCATGCTCATCCGATCCCTTCGCTGGAAGGCCCGGCGATCATGCCCGACCATCCATGTCATCGACGCTTCAGGATGGAAAACAGGAATGGCATACGCGAGGAACTGGGCTGCGAATGGATCATCGCCCCGGAGAAGGATGATGTGACCGGCCTCACTCGTAAAGGCAAGATCGGACACCACCTTGCACCGCTTCTTGATCTCTGTGACAGGCCAGGTCCGTACAGGCAAACCCTCCTGATCTTCCAGCGCATGGGAATGAACAGGGGCTGCTTGTGTCAGTCTATGGCCGCTGTTGACCAATGCAGCGATGAATAATAAGGTGAGCATTGTGCGTTCCGGTCGGGGACGGACGTCCACCTGACCCCAGACCCACGCAAGAACAAGCGGGATGGCGATGAAAAAGCGGGAAAGCGGAAAGAAGATGGAGTCAGCACCGTCATGCACCTTGGCGAAACAGAAGGAGAACGCGATGAGCCCTATCGTCGCCGATCCCGCCCAGGCTGCTGCGGTCCGTCGTTGGATGAACAACATGATGCATCCACAGACGAGGATGAGAACGCCGATCGAGGCATTCCCACCAGAAAGTGGGCCGGTCCACGCGAAGTGTGAGTCAAGCCGCTCAAGCGCGTCATGGATCATGTATGGCTTGAAGTGCATGCGCCAATCGAAGATGGTATTCACCACTTCCGCGGAATTCTCGTGAAAGAACCAGCGAACCAGGATGAAGATCAGCAGCACGGGCGATGCTCCAGCGAACATGGACCACCAGGTGTGCCGGCACTGGCGGTGCTCAAGGAGATACTGTAGACCTATGGGCAGGGCCAGGAGTACAGCATTCGGATTGACGAACACCCCGAGTGCAAGGACCAGAGTGAGCAATGCTCCCCGAAGTGCGGGACCATGCATTCGCAGGATAAAAGGCACCAAAGCCAACACGGCAATGCCGTTCAGAGCAGTGATCTGAAGTCCGTGTTCAACTGGCAGCAACAGTGGCATGGCCGCGAAGAGCAAGGCCGCCAGCGATGCACCTTTCGCTCGAAAATAGAGCGCGAAGGTCAGGTAGGGTGCGATGGCGAGTGCACCACAGATCACGGCTATGGTGAACACAGGCTCGGCGCCAAGTCGAACGAACGGTGCTGCGATCAATGCTTCTAACATCACCCCGTAATCCTGTCCGTAGAAGAAGGGCTCATGAAAGGCACCACGCGCATGATCGGTCGCCGCAAGCCATATCACAACGAGGTCGTCACTTGCATGATCCATGGTGGTGACCACCATCCACGCGCGGTCGAACACCATGAGTAGGATCATGATAATGAATGACCATCGGAAGAAAAGGTCAAACCTCGCGTTCGACATGTGCGATCACCTGTTGGGGGTCAGGTATGACGTGCTTCCACGATGAATCACGACGTGACCAGGTCAGCTGGCGCTTGGCGTAGTTGCGGGTGTGCTGTTTGATCAGCGCTATGGCCTCCGAAAGCGTACACTGGCCATCGAAGTGTTGGAACAGTTCGCGGTAGCCCACGGTGCGCAAGGCATTATGTTCACGGTGGGGCAGCAGCCCGCTAGCCTCCTCCACAAGGCCATCGGCCACCATGCGGTCCACGCGTTCATCGATGCGCGTGTAAAGCGAGGCGCGGGGCATGTCCATGGAGAGGCGAACGATCTTCAGATCTTCCCGATCACGCGGAGCGGTGCGTTGCGTGCTGAGGGGTCGACCAGTGAGCAGGCAGATCTCCAGCGCGCGGATCAGACGGTGCGGGTTCTTCCGATCGATGCGCTCCCAGGTGGCCGGGTCAATGCGACGGAGGTCGGCGGCCAATCCTTCGGAGCCTTCACGCTGTAGGCGTGATCGCAACTCATCGCGCAACCGGGGGTCGCTGACGGGCAAGGGGTCAAGCCCCTTCAGCAGGGCATCGATATACAGGCCGCTTCCACCCACAAGCACCGCGATACCCGTCGCCGCGAGCAGTTCTTGCAATATGACCTCGGCGTGACGCGCGAATGTGCCTGCGCTCCAGGTCTCCGTTAGTTCCAAATGACCAAGGAAATGGTGAGGAACGCTTTGTAGATCATCCTCCGAGGGCCGCGCGGTACCAATGCGCATCGCGCGATAGAACTGCCGTGAATCCGCGCTGATGACCTCGCCGCCAAAATGCCTCGCAATGGCCACGGCAGCGAGCGTCTTCCCTGATGCCGTAGGGCCGCCTATGACGATCAATGTGCCTTTCACGTGCGCGGCTTGGTCCGCGAACCTACGTCAGTGACGACAACTTCTTCATCATTACGTCGCAGGGGAGCCGTGCGGACTCACTCACGTTGCTTCCTCAATCCTGCCACTCCGCGATGAACAGGTTCGTGTCCCGTGATCCTTCCTTGTTGTTCCGGTTGCTGCTGAAGACAATGTGTTTACCATCACGGCTGAATACTGGGAACGCATCGAAAGTATCGCCGTAGCTGATCTGCTTTAGCCCGCTTCCGTCGATGTTGATCATGAACAGCGTGAACGGGAAGCCACGTGGACTCTGATGGTTGCTTGCGAAAATGATCTTCTCGCCACTGGGATGCCAGTAAGGCGCCCAATTGGCCTGCCCCAGGTCGGTGATGCGGCGTGCATCGCTGCCATCAGCGTTGGCCACATAGAGTTCCATGTTGGTGGGCATCACCAGGCCCTGCTTCAACAGGTCCTGATACTCCTGTAATTCTGCTGGTGTATCGGGCCGGGACGCACGCCACACCAGCTTGGTGCCATCGGGGCTGAAAAAGGTGCCACCGTCATATCCGGGTTCGTTGGTCACCCGGCGCACATCACTGCCATCGATAGCCATGGTGTATAGGTCCAGATCGCCATCGCGCATGCTGGTGAAAACGATGCGGTCCCCGTTGGGTGATATGGTGGCCTCCGCATCGTAACCCGGGGTATTGGTGAGCTGGCCCACCAGGTTGCCCTCAAGGTCGCTGACGTAGATGTCAAAACTGTCATAGATGGGCCACACATACTTGCCGTCCGCGCGGCGCTCTGGTTTGGCAGGGCAGGATGCGCCTGCCTCGTGGGTGCTTGCGAACAGGATGGTGGTGTCGCCCGGCATGAAGTAGCTGCATGTGGTGCGGCCTCCATGTACGCTCACCTTCTGTGGCGGGCCATGCAGGAGGTCCTCCTCGAAGGGGTTGAAGTGGAAGATCTGGTCGCAGTCGTCACCCCAATCCGGCACGGTGGCCTGGAACACCAGCCGGGTTCCATCGAAGCTCCAGTACGCCTCGGCGATATCGCCACCGTTGCTCAACTGGCGAAGGCTTTTGAAGTGATCTTCATCGGCGTGAATAAGCTCCGTGTGCGCCGTTGGGGATGGGGGGGCCTCTTGCTTCATATCGCTGGGACCCGCGCAAGCGGCCAGGAGCAGTGCAAAGGGCAGGGTGGCAGGGAGGAGGGAATGTCTGGTCATCTAAGGGGTGCCTTGTTGGGCGGCCGCGAAATTATCCTGCGTGGATCGTTCCAATGTCATGGAAGATCCATGGCGAGGAGTTCTTATCGCAAGGTTGATCGACGAAGTGCGATACCGAGGTGCGGGGCGTGGGGTAACAAGGTCCGTATCACATCCAGTTCCCGTCATACCGTTGAGTGATACACGCGGTAGGTCAGATGCCAGAATGATGATCTGAATGCACCTGCGCCACATGACGGTCTTCCTGAGCTTCAAGCTATTACCGCAACATCCGTTTGACCTGTGTGGGCCACTGTCGGCTCGGGATCCACAGGGTACCCTGGTTTGGAAGTAGTGTAACGCGTTCCACCATTGACTACCCATCGTCAATTGGTATAATTTTGTCGACGATTTTCAGATATTCGTCAAAGACGCTCCCTTCATCCTTCCATGACGCCAACCCATTGCTTCCCTCGCTTCTCCAGCTTTTGCCTCTGTATGGTCATGTTCCTTTGTGTGGACGTAGGTCCTGTACAGGCACAGGTGCTCCCACCTGACTTCAGCGATGGGCTCGTGATGGGCGGCTGGAATGATCCCGTAGGAGTGACATGGGATGACAATGAGCGGATGTACGTATGGGAGAAGGGTGGCAAAGTGTGGATCGTGGAGAACGGTGTACGCCTGCCGAACCCCCTGGTGGATATCAGCGATGAGGTCGGCAACTGGCGAGACCATGGACTTCTGGGTTTCGCCCTTGATCCACATTTCCTGTCCAACGGCCGCATCTACCTGATGTACTTGGTGGATCGCCACCACCTGATGCACTTCGGAACACCCAATTACGATCCCAACACCAATCACTATTACGAGGCCACCATCACGCGCATCACCCGCTATACCGCCATGGGCCCTTCCTTCAACACGGTGGGGCCGGCCAGCCGGTTCATCCTGCTGGGTGAAACGCCAGAGACCGGTCCCATGCAGTTGCACGAATCGCACAGCAATGGGACCCTGGTCTTCGGTAAGGATGGCACACTGCTCGCATCGATCGGAGATGGAGCAAGCTATGCCAGCACGGATGTGGGCAGCGCCGGGGAGACCTACTTCGCTCAGGCCCTGACCGATGGTATCCTACGTCCCGAGGAGAACGTGGGTGTGTTCCGCTCGCAGATGGTGAACAGTTTCAACGGTAAGGTGCTGCGGCTGGACCCCAGCACCGGCGATGGGGTTCCGAGTAATCCCTGGTACGATCCTTCCGAACCACGTGCACCGCGCTCCCGCGTGTGGGCCCTGGGCCTGCGCAACCCCTACCGCATGACCATCGATAGGAGCCAGGGAGTCGCCGACCCGGCGGAAGGCAGACCCGGTACGTTATACATCGGCGATGTGGGATGGAACAGTTGGGAAGACCTCAATGTCTGCTACGAAGGAGGCATGAACTTCGGCTGGCCGCTCTATGAAGGGATGACGCAGCATAATTCGTTCATGAACGCCACCACGGTGAACATGGACGCACCGAATCCTTTGTATGACGGGGTCAACTGTACGCAGCCATACTTCATGTTCAAGGACTTGTTGAAGCAGGACACCCCGATCCACCTCAACGGGCATCCCAACCCATGCAACCCTGGTGTACAGGTCCCCCTGTCGATCCCCAGGTTCTTCCATGCCCGGCCGGCGATCGACTGGCGACATGGCAACCAATCGCGCTGCGCTGGTTTCCTGGGCAATGAAGCGGTGACCTTCGATCTGGACGCACCCGACTCACCGGTGCCTGGTCCACGCTTTGGTGGGAATGCCGCCCTTGCGGGCCCGGTGATGGAGGGCCTTAACATGCCCCTGGGATATCAGAACAGCAGCTTCCATGGCGATTATGTCAGCGGCTGGATCCGTCGTTTCAAGTTCGATGATCAGGACCGGCCCGAGAGCGTACACAATTTCGCCACCGGGCTGGGTTTCATCACCTGGATCGGTGCGGATCCCGATGGTTGCGTATCATACATCCGTTACGCACAGAACCAGATCCGCCGCATCTGCTACACCCTGGCGGTGAACCTGCCACCAGTGGCCGTCGCTACGCAAAGTGCGCAATATGGCCCGGGGCCACTTGCAGTGGACTTCACCGGTAGCAGCAGCAGCGATCCAGAGAATGGCGCACTCACCTACCATTGGGACTTTGGTGATGGAGCCACCAGCACGGAGGCCGATCCAAGCCATGTATTCACAGCCACGCCGGGAGTGCCCACCTCCTATGATGTGACCTTCACGGTAACGGATGACCAGCAGCAACAGGCCCAGGCCCAGTTGATCGTTTCGGTGAACAATACGCCGCCGCAAGTGGAGATCATCAGCTTCCAGAACGGAAGTACATATCCCGTGGGAGTGGACACCTTATACCAGTTGGTCGCGGACGTCACCGATCTGGAACATGGTCCGGCGGAGCTTTCCTACGCCTGGCGCACAACACTGCATCACAACACGCATACACATGCCGAGCCCATCGACAATGACCCGGTGACCAGTACGATGATCAGTGGTGTGGGCTGCGATGGTGAGAGTTACAGCTACAATATTTCACTAACGGTCACCGATGCGGGCGGTCTCTCCACCACGGTGGACAGTTGGCTTTTCCCGCGCTGTTCGGTGATCCCGCCCACGGCCATCATCCTGTCCAACATCGCTGCGGGAACTTCACCGCTACAGGTGCAGTTCGATGGCACCTCCTCTTACGACCCGGGCATCATCGTAGGCTACCATTGGGATTTCAGCGATGGCACCAACAGCACCGACCCGATGCCGCTGAAGACATTCACTCAATCGGGTGGCCATGTGGTGGTCCTCACGGTGACCGACGATGATGGTCTGACCGGGCAGGCGACAAAAACGATCAGTGTGATCGTGCCCGGACCTGCGGAATGTGTAGGTGCCAATGGCAGCCTTTTGGCCGAGCGCTGGAATAGTATCTCCGGAACCAGTGTGAGTGATTTGGTGAACCACCCCAATTTCCCGAACAACCCGTCCGTGGCCTTTCATCCCACCAGCTTCCAGGGGCCGGTGAACATCGGCGACAATTACGGTACCCGGGTGAGGGGCTACATCATCCCACCCATCACGGGGGAATACACATTCACGTTGACGAGCGATGATGCCTCGGTCGTGTATCTCAGTCCTGGCTCCGATCCGCAACACAAAGTGGAACTGTGCAGTGTCCCGGGATGGTCCGGCGAGACGGAGTATTTTAAGTACCCATCCCAGGTGAGTGCCCCGGTCATGCTTCAGGCCGGTGCGTACTACTTCGTGGAACTCCTGCACAAGGAAGGCACCGGGGAGGACCATTGGGCTTTGCGCTGGCAAACGCCGGCTAATTCCGATCGCGTGGTGATCCCCTCAAGTGCCTTGGCGCGTTGGGAGAATTGTGGCCCCAGCCTGCGGCTGCGTGCCAATTTGCAAGGACCGTGGGAGCCCCCGGTCAACATGATGCGGGATGGATTGCGTGTGAATGGCCTGGTACCCTTGAACGAACCGTACGCCGCATTGGGCTTCGGCAATCCTGGCGGAGAGTCCACCACACCGGCACGTCTGTCCATCACGGGTAAGAATGCCGTGGTGGATTGGGTATTGGTGGAATTGCGGAACAAGAACGATCCCACGCAGGTGGTGGCGCAGCGCAGTCTGCTTTTGGAACGTGATGGGGATGTGGTGACCCCCAATGGCCAGTCTCGGCTTCAGTTCAATGTACCGCCCGATGATTATCATGTGGCTATCCGGCATCGTAACCACATGGGTGTGATCACTGGAACACCCGTAACTGTGGGTCCTTTTGCCAACATGATCGATCTCACCCTTGGCGCCGTACCTACCTATGGTGAAGAAGCACAGGCTTCCATGTCCTCCGGCCGGCAAGGCTTGTGGAGTGGGCAGGTGGTTCGCAACGGCATGGTGAAGTACACGGGTCCGAACAACGACCGCGATCCTATCCTGGTACGTATCGGCGGATTGGTGCCCACCAACACACAGAGTGGATACCACCCGGAGGATGTGAACCTGGATGGGGTGGTGAAGTACACGGGCCAGGGCAACGACCGCGATCCCATCCTGCAGGTCATCGGTGGCACCGTGCCCACGGCGGTACGCCAGGAACAGATGCCCTGATCGTCGCTTCAGAAGTGAAAGCGTGCACCTCCCAGCATGGCACGTGGCAATCCGGGCCGTGCACCCGCAGGTACAAGTGAGGCGATGTATCGTTCGTTGATCAGGTTGCGCACATTGACGAACACCTCCACCTGATCTCTGGCCTGCCCGCTGGCTGGGCGCCAGAATGCGGCGAGATCCACCACCGTGTAAGCGGGCACCAGCACACTCTCCGCATCGGTGCCACCGAGCCGGCCTGTGGGCATGTCGCTCACGTGCGTGGCTTGCACGCTGATGCCCGCCCTGGCCCCCTCGATGCCCGCCCTTGCGTTCACCTGGTGGCGTGCGATGTAGGGAATGCGATCCCCATCGAGCACCTGTCCCCAGCCGTTGAAGCCACTGTTGAAGTTGTTGCTGAAGCGCGCGTCAGTGAGTGTCCAGGCCAGCTGCATGGGCAGCCGCAGGCGTTCGCTGCGGCCGGAGAGCGCATCGTGCTCCACGTGCAGTTCGACGCCGCGCACCAATGCCTCACCGGCGTTGAACAGGTCGCCGGTGCCGGCGCCGCCCGCAGCGGCCATATCGGCACCAAGCAGTTCGCTGTAGTCGTTCTGGAAGCCGATCAACTGGAACTGGGTGCCTTTGTAACGCAGGCGCAGACCACTCTCGTAATTGACACTGGATTCCGGCCGTGTCCCAGGATCGCTGCCTGGCGGGGAGAAACCACGGTGCACACCCGCGAAGACGATCATCCCCTCGCGCAGGGTGAGATCGACCGCGATGCCCGGGATCCACACCTCTACGGTATTCTCATTGCGCACCAGTTCACGGCCTGTGCGCCCCGGATCGTGCCGGCCGTAGTCGTCCTGCGACATGGTGATGTGCTCATATCGCACGCCAGGGCGCACGCCCAGACGGCCTCGCTCAAAGGCATGGGTGAAGTGCGCGGCGATGGCATCGGCCCTTGCCACGCGGTTGCTTTCTGTGCCTTGTTGTCCGCGGCTGGTCAGCAACATGTGACCGCCCTCCATGCGGTAGCCATCGTTGCGCTGGTAGCGGTCCATCAGGTCGCCGTGCAGGCGCAGGCCGGCTTCCAGGGCATGGGTGCTTTCTCCCGTGGTAAGGTCCTGTGCCACGGTGAATTGCAGCCCGCTGCTCTGGTAGTTGCGCAGGTTCGACTTCACTTGCAGGGCATCGTTGCCTGATCCGGCTCCACCCAACACGCCATACGCCCAGGGCCAGGGCGAAGGGTCGTTCAGCAGCGCGGCGATCGGCAATTTGGTACCAGAACTGTCCACGATCTGATCGAGCTTGTACCAGTCGCGGTGTGTGTTGGTGCGGTAGGCCGTGGCCACCAGGCGCGTCCCTGTGGGGAGTTCCACGGCATAGCGCGCAGTGAGCAGGTCCTGCCGCACGGTCATGCGGTCCATGGCCGAAGCCGCATATCTCCGCAAGGGCGTGCTCTGGAAGTCCTCCATGGTGAGGCCCAGGTAGGTTTCATCGCTCACTTCATCGTTCAGGCTGGCACGCAGTGAAATGGCCTGGCGCACCCTGGCCGCGTCGCGGCTGCGCCACATGGCTTTCACAACATGATCACCTTTCTGAAAGCCTGTGGGGCCATTGTTATCCAACCGTTTGAATCCATCGGCGGCCTGTTGAAAGGTCTCCATCAGGAAACCCACGCGGTCGCCATTGGGTAGTTGTTGCTCTGTGCCAGCGTAGGCGTGCAGATTGCGTATTCCGAAAGAGCCACCCCAGATGCGGACCATACCTGTCGTGCGGTCGGGGATAGGAGTGGAAATGAGGTTGATGGCACCACCGGTGGTCAGCGGTCCAAAGCGGATCTGGCTGCTGCCTTTGGACACCTCAATGGCGTTCATTCGGCCCGGGGTGGGGAAATAGTAGGCCGCCGGTGCTGCATATGGTGCGGGTGCTACCAGGATGCCATCCTCCATGACGGTGATCTTCGAGCTGCGTTCGGCGCCCGCGCCACGCATGCCGATGTTAGGGCGCAGGCCGAAGCCATCCTCCTCCTGGATGTTCACCCCGGGCACGCTGCGTAGCAGGCGACCGATATCAGTGTGGCCATATGATGCGATCTCTCGCGGACCGATGTACCACGCGGATCCTGGCGTTTCACGCGCCGGCCCGGAGCCACCGGTAAGGCTGGACTGCACGGTGAAGGCCGGCAGGTCCACAACGCGCTCCTGAAGGCGGATATAGACCGGCTTGTTGGAAGTGCCCACCTCCGCAGTGCCGGTCCAGGTGTCGAAGCCGATGCTGCTCACTGCCAGCCGCACTTCACCCGGGTGCAGGTCATCCAGAATGAATCGACCCTGCGGATCCGTGACGGTACCGACGGAAGTGCCGGGCACGGTCACATTCACGAAGGGCATCGGCATCCCATGGCCATCGGTCACGACCCCCCGCAATTCAAGTTGTTGTCCCACTGCCATGGTGGAGAAGCCCATCGACAGCAGCAGCAGCTTCGCCTTACTCAATGCGCGCAGCCAGGCATTCAAGGCACGGCCAGGCTCCTCGCTGGCCACCGCGCGCAGGATCGTCTTGGTGCGTGCGTCGATGAGCCTGGGTGCCTCGTCCTGTTCGTGGCGTTCCAGGTAGCGTTTGCCGATCGTGGTCATACGGAGGGATGTTTGCGAGGGGGCAAAACTTCCCTTCACCAGCACGATGGGCAATACTTCGATCATGGTATCCACCGAGGGATCCATGCACGATCGATCGTGCATGCGGGCCTAATCGCCCAGGTCGTTCCGTCGCAGGATCAGTGCCTGGCGCCCCGCCTCTCCGAAGGACCAACCGCAACCAGCGAATCCTACAGGTAGCGGGTGGATGTGCATGATGCGGCCTTCCTTGCCTTCGGGATAGACGTGTTCCCACAATGAAGCACCGGAACCATTGAAGCGCAGTGCCATGGCGTCGCTGATGGCGCTGCGATAGCGCTCACCGCCCACGAGCAGGTCGCCGTTCGGGGCCATGGCAAGGGCATGCGCCATACGGTTGAAGATGGTGTCCCCTTGCACACGGGTCCAAAGCGTATCGCCTGCGATATCGACCTTGATGAGATGTATACAACGTTTCCGACGGCCCTGCTGATCGGTGGGGCCGTAACTATCCGTATGGCCGGCCATCATGATGTTCCCATCAGGTGTGAATAACAGCGCACGGCCTTCCTCATGGGCCTCTCCACCCCAACTCTGCGCCCATTGCAATTGTCCATCCAGGTCCAGCCGCATCATCATTGCATCGTTCGTGCCGCCAGCGAGCATGCGGCGCCCGGCGATCGCGATATTGGTCGCATCCGTGGCAATGGCATGGCCCGCCTCATGAAACAGGGAAGGGAAGACCTGGCTCCACAACACATTGCCTGCGGCCCCGAAACGGGTCACGAGCACTTCCTGTGTGCCACCACTCACCGCCATACCACAGGCCACCGCGCCACCATCGGGCAATGCCGCTACGGCATGGTATTGCTGGTCACCGGCCAGGGAAGGTCGCACTGCCCATGATACATTATCCTGTGCATCCAGCTTGATCAACACTCCATCGTGGGTCGTGCGTCCTGGTGCGAAAGAATGTCCGGCGATGAAGCTTGTTCCTGCGGGTCCTGCGGCCATGGCTTGAAGGAAGACCACGCCATCCATGGGCAGACCGGTCCATTCGATCAGTTGGCCATTGGGGCCTGTTCGCAGAAGCATGGGCCTGTACCTCTTCTCGTCCCCATCGAAGACACGCGCCGCTACAAGCCATCCATTCCCGGAAGGCACCATGCCTACGCCATCCTGTGCATTCATGCCGCCATGGACCGCGATGAAACTGTTCTGGCCGGATACTGCCGGCCAGAACAGCAGGTGTGTACACAGAAGGATAATGCGGATGGGACCCATGGAGCGGTGAGGACGTGTGCGAAGTTAGACCGGCCCCACCGGTTGGTCTTAGTTTCGCCGCATGGGCAGGAGAGAGGCCGTTGGATGGTTCCTGGTAACGGCGATCCTGTTGGCGTTGCCCGCGCTGATCGCGTTGGCAATGAATGACAGGTTCACATTGCACGCGGCCATCAATGCCCATCATGCACCGTGGATGGACCTGATCTTCCGGTACGCCACGCACCTAGGCGATGGCCTGGTGGCCGTGTTGCTTGCTTTGGTACTGCTATTCACACACGGTATGAGGTCCTTCCTCATGATGGGGGCTTCCTGGGGGTTCAGTTCGATCATCACCCAGCTGCTCAAGCGGCTTGTATTCCCGGATGTTCATCGGCCGGCCAGGCATCGTGATGTCCTCGGCGATATGCACTGGCTGCCGGATCTTGATCTCAATCATCACTTCAGCTTCCCAAGTGGCCACAGTACAACGGCCTTTGCGATGTGTCTGGCACTGGCGGTGATCATCGCACGGCCTGCATGGGGTGTGTTCCTGGCGGTGATCGCGGGAATGCTCGCTTTTTCCCGGGTGTACCTGTCCCAACACTTCACGGAGGATATCGTCGCGGGTGCCGCGATCGGAACGATGACCACTGTGCTGGTATATCGCTGGCTATATGTTTCGGCTTTCGCCGGGCGGCCCTGGTTGGACCGCCGCCCCCTCACTACCTGAAGTAGTAGCGGGCACCCAATGCTCCGCCCACATCGAATGTGGTGCTCGGGACCACGTCCAATGCCGGTGCCGCTTCAAGGAAAATATCCAGCGGAGCACCATCGAACATGTACGTAAGGCCTACCGGGAATCGGACACCGATCCGTGTATGCCCCCCCGCGCTGTCGTAATACCGGCCATTCGCCCAGTAGCGGTCGCCCGACCAGGTACGCATGCGGATGCCGGGTCCGAAGTGCAAGGGGAGGCGTCCCTTCCCTACGGTGATCAGGTTGAAGTTGTGGAAGAGATAGTCACCATGCACATGGAAGTAGCCTCCACGTCCCCAGCCTCCCCATGCCACCCCGAAGGCGATGGCGTTCTCTCCTCCGGTCCAGGCCTTACCAGAAATACCAGTGGGTTCCCCCAGCATGATGCCCAGGCCGAAGCCGCTATCCTGGCTGAATGTAGACGTTCCGCTTGCGACCAAAGCGAGGATGATCAATGCACGTTCCATGGGGACAAAGGTTTGGTTTGGATCCGCATGGACATAAGGCATGCCTAGATCTTCTTGTGCACGATCGCGCGTCAGTATCTCGCGCTGTATTAGACCCTCGGACCGTGAGGGGACCGAAGGGAAGGCGGACGATCGTGGAGCCCGCTCCACATTTCCATGTTCGATTCCCCGATCGTTCTGGCCGGATATCGGTCATGGATCAAGTTTCCGATGCCCAACGCATCAAACGACCGCGACGCAGCCCTTGCACATGCCCTCCAGTTCCAGGTGGCTTTCCCGAAGTTTAAAGCCTGCAGGCAACTTCACCTTGGGCAGTTCCACATGTTCAAGGCAGAACACGGCGCCGCATTCGGAGCAGCGGAAGTGTGCATGGGTATCCTTGTGACGATGTGTATCGCAACCTGCCTTGCAGGCCGCGTAGCAGGCCACACCAGATGCGTCCATCACCTTGTGGGCCAGTCCCACCTCCTCAAAGGCCTGCAACACCCGGAACAGGGTCACCCGGTCGGCCGTACCAGGCAGGGCTGCTTCCACATCGTGTTGGGCCAGGGCCCGGGTACTGCCTTGCAGCAGTTCCAGCACCGCCACCCGTGCATCGGTCACCCGGAGGCCATGTTCGCGCAGCAAGGATGAAGTATCCATGGCCGCGAAGATAATTCATGCCACCGTGTTGCATATGATCGGATCCTTCGCATATTTGCAACCGGGTTGCGAATGCGAAACTGACCATTAACCGATGAACAGCATGAAACACATGAAGAATGGCACCGCACTGGTGCTTGGGCTGGCCATGACCCTTGCCGCTTGTAAAAAGGAAGATCCCGTTCCTCCTACGCCGGGTGGGAACAACCCCCCGCCGAACGAGCAGGAGTTGATCACCACGGTGATCATGCACTTCGAGAGCATGGATGGCTCCGAGAACAAGCTCTTCACCTGGCGCGATCTGGATGGTGATGGAGGCGACCCGCCGGTGATCGAGGTGGAACCATTGTCGGCCGGCACTGTTTACCGCGTTCACATCCAACTGCTGGATGAAAGCGATCCCGATGATGTGGAGGATATCACCGAAGAGATCGAGGAAGAAGACGTGGAGCATCAGTTCTTTTATACCGTCACGAGCGCCGATGCCGGCTTCGTCTACGATGATGCCGATGCCGATGGCAATCCTGTGGGACTCGCAACGATCTGGACCATGGGTGCGGCTGGCAGTGGCACGCTCACAGTGACCCTGCGGCACGAACCGGACAAGGGTGCGCCAGGAGTAAGTGAGGGCGACATCACCAACGCCGGCGGCGAGACCGATGTGGAAGTCGCATTCCCCCTGATCATCGAATGATCTACTGAGGTGGAACAATGGGACCCTGGCTGGATACTTGATCATCCAGCCGGGGTCGCTTTTTTAAGTTTTCACTTGCACTACATTCACAACCCAATGCGTGCCCGGAACACCTCTCCCCAAGCCGACCTGCTCGGCATCGTGAATAGTGCCTTGTGCATGGTGCATTGTGCGGCCATGCCTGTGCTCATAGCCATGGGTGCGGCCTTCCTGCATCATCCGTTGGTGTCCCTCGCTTTCATCGCCATTGCTGGCTGGGCGGTGCATGCAGCGGTCCGGCGTGGCAGTGACCCCTGGTTGGCGCGTATCCTTTGGGCGGCGTGGGCAGTGTTCGCTGCGACACTGCTAATGGAGGGGCTGCACCACGGTTTCGAAGTGGCCAGCCTGGTGGCCTCCGGCCTGCTGGTGGTGGGGCATGTGGTGCATTGGAGGATGTCGGGCATATCCCTTCGCAGCATGCCTGGACAGGGCGACTGAGTGCCGATAGAAGTAACGGACGCAGGGACACGAACTCAGGCAAGCCGGTCGAACATTCCATCTACGTTGATCTGGGTCGGGATGGGCGTTCAAGCCACCGGTCGAGCCGGCCCTGACCATTTGATTTTCCCGGGTTCCGTACGAAGTTGGATCAAGGTGCTGCACCCAGTTCACCCGCCACCACGCGCCACAGCAGGCCTGCATCGCGGTCCAGGGTGAAGTGTGCTTTGCTGCGTTTCGCCTGAAGGTCCACTTGTTTCAACTGGCTGTCCAGCAGGGCCACTTCGCGTTGGTTCACCAGGAAGAGGGAGCTCTCACCGGCGCTGAAACGGCTGTTCTCACCAGCAAGGAGCGTTTCATAGTTGCGCACCATGCCCGCGCCCAAGGCCACCTGCTGGTCCAGGGTTCCCAACTCGTTGTAGCGGCGGTCCACCGCATTGCGGATCACCAGTCGCTGTCTATCCAGGCCGAGTTCGGCATCGTTCAAGCCCAGTCCTGCCAGGCTCAGGTTGCCGCGTTCGCGGCGCAACAACAGCGGCATGTTGAAGGACAGTCCAAGCTGGCGATCGGCGCTGGTCCATGTCGGGCTTCGTGCGCCTTCGCCGCTGATGAAGCCACCACCGGAAAGCAGTGCGCCGCTCAGGTCCAAACGGGGCTTCAGCATTTCGGCACGCAGGCGACGATCGACCTCGAGTTGGCGCAAGCGGCCTTCGCGTTCCAGGAGATCGGGGTGCAGGCGTTGTGCCTGCGCGATCAAACTATCCAGCACGGGTGGCGCCGCGGGTGGTGCCAGGTCCAAGGTGTCGGGGACAATGTTCTCCGCCAGCTCCAAGGGCCGCAGGAATTCATCCCAGAGGTGGTTGCTCAGCTGTAGTGCTGCGACACGAAATCCCAGTTCGGCATCCTGCAAACGCATCTGGCGGTCTTGCACTTGCAGCAAGGCTTCCAGCGTGTCTATGGCAGGCACATCACCACCCCGGAAGTTGCCGCGCACGGCGTTGAAACGCACTTCGGCCTGCTCCAGCGCGCTGCGCGAAACGAGCAACTCCTGGTAGCTGGCCACCCAGTCCACGTGGTCGCTGAGCGCCGCGTGGAACACGTCGTTCAGCAGGCGCTGCCGTTCGGCCTCGGCCATGTCCTGGTAGGCCTGTGCCTGGCGCAGTTCAGCACGCCGGCGATCGATGAACAGGCCCTGTCCGACCTGCACGGTGGCACCCACGCGCAACTGGCCTTCGGCAGGCATCGTGTTCTGCGGGTTGAGGAATTCGCCACCGCTTTCAGTGTAGCCACCGAAGAGTTCGGCACCGAACCATGTGGGTACGCGCAGGCCGGCGTCGAGCAGCTCGTAGTAGTCCTTGCCATCGAAACGCTTCTCGCTGTATCCGGCCACGGCCACGGGATCGAAGGCACCGCGTGCGCTGCGTACAACCGCTTCGCCCATGGCGTTGCGCAATTGCGCTTGCCGCGCTGCCGGGTGGTTGTCCGCCACCAGTTGCAGCAGGGCTTTGCGAGTAAGCGTGTTGTTTACTTCCTGCGCGTTCAGTGGCCCGCAGACAAGCACCACGATATGGAGCAACAGCCGCCTCATTTGTGGTAGTCCGCGTCCTCTTCGGGGTCGATGCCCCAATTGCCCACGGTGCGCATGTCCATGTATAGATCGGGTGGGAAGCCGTTGAGCTGGCGCCATAGTTCGTACCAGATGGGCACATCGCCGAGCAGGCCGATGCCGACCGCGCCGCTGCCCATGCGCAACGCGTTGGGCCAGGGCTTGTCGTCGGGGTCTGGCGCCACCAGGATCCGGTACTTGCCGTTGGTGCTGATGAAATTGTCGATGGCCACCACCTTGCCGCCGTACGTGCCGTAGCTCACATTGGGCCAGCCGCTGAAAACGATCGCGGGCCAGCCATCGAAGAGGAACCGCACCTGCTGTCCCTTGTTGATCAGCGGCATGTCCATGGGCCGCACGTAGAGTTCCACGGCCATGTCGTGCCGTTCGGGCAGGATGCTGATGAGCGGCTCACCTTCCCGGATCAGCTCGCCGATGCCGCTGCGCATGGCGCGGATGATGTAGCCGTTCTGCGGCGCGGTGATGTAGTAATTGCCGGCCCGTACCACGTAGCTCGCCAGGTCGATCTGCATCTTGCTCACCTCGGCCTCGGTGGTGTACATCTGGCTCATGCTGGAGAACTTCTCGCTCTCGGCCTTCGAGAGTTTATCGCGGTAGTCGTTGCGGATGCCGCCCAGTTCCAGCTTGGCGTTCAGCAGCATGTTGCGCGCATCGAGCAGGTCGTTCTCGGCATCGATCATGGTGGCGTTGGCGCGCTGTTCGTTCACCCGCCGCCGTTCCAGTTCCACCATGCTGATCAGTCCTTGCGCGAACTGTTCCTCGCCACGCCGCGACTGGTCGCGTGCCACGCCCAGCTCGGTCTTGGCGGCCACCACGCGGATGCTGTCGCTGGAGATCCGCAACTGGGCCTGGATGATGCTGTTGCGCGCCTGTTCAAGCTTGATCGCCATCGCCTGGTTCAAGGCATCGACCTGGGCGTCCAGGGCGTTCACCTTCTCCTGGTAGCTGCGGGCGGTCATCTCCTTGGCGTTGATCTGCTGGCCTGTGCGCTCCAGGAGCATGGGGTCGAAGAATTCCTGCTTCACCTCACTGATGCGCAGGATGGTGTCGCCGCGCATCACCTTCTGGCCTTCCTGCACGAACCACTCCTCGATGCGGCCGGGAATGATGGCGTGGATGGTTTGCGGACGCATGTCGGGGTTGAGCCCGGTAAGCACGCCGCGTGTGCGGATGTTCTGGGTCCAGGGCAGGAAGAGCGCCACGAAGAGCAACACAAGAAGGACGGTCAACACACGTGCGAACTGTCTGGCGGAACGGATGTCGCCGATGGTATCCATGGCTTGGAACCGGCGGGCATCGAGACGCGGAGTAACGCTATCGGGATGGTCGGTGATGTTCAGCATGGCATGTCAGTTCTGCAATGGCTGCTGCGGTCCGCCTTCCTCCACCAAGCGGCCATTCTCGATGCGCAACAAGCGCGTGCAGTGCGCTCGGAAGTCGGGGTCGTTGCTCACCGCGATCAACGTGAAGGGCGCATCGGCACCGGTGAGCAGGTCGAGCAGGGTCTCCTGTTCGCGTGCGGCGATGGGCAGTGCATCATCCTCGAAGAGCACCAGACGCGGTCTTCCTGCGATGCAGCGCGCCACAATGATGCGCTTCATCAGGCTGCCCGGCAGGCGCGATCCCAATGGGTCGAGCATGGTGAGCAGGCCGTCGGGCAGGTCGGCCAGCATGGGGAGCAAGCCGGCACGAAGGGCAGCATCGCGTGCGTGCGCCTCGCTTACCCAGGGGCGGCCCATGATGATGTTCTCCAGCACGGTTCCAGTGAAGAGGTCTTCCTGCGAGAAGCTGTCGCCCATGGCGCTGCGCAGGTGCTTGGGGCACAATGAGCGCAAGCCTTGACCATCCAACAGCACACTGCCTTCGTCCGGATCCACCATGCCGGCCACGATCTGGAGCAGGGTGCTTTTACCGCTCCCGTCCGGGCCGCTGATGCACACTTTTTCGCCCGGCGCGATGCGCAGGTCCACGCCGCTCAGGATCGGGCTACCGCTCCAGTGGCTTCGGAAGCCTATGCCGCGCAGCTCCACGGACATGGGGCCGGCATCATCACTGCTTCGCGCGATGGGTTGTCCGTCCTGCTTCTCCAGTGGCAGGTCGGTCACTTCACCCATTTTCTCCAAGGCGGTGAGCACGTCGTAGATCGCTTCCAAGCCCAGTATCACGCGTTCCACCGAGGCGAGCAGGAGGATGATGATGATCTCCGCCGCCACGAACTGTCCGATGTTCATGCGCTCGGTGATCACGAGCATGCCGCCCAGCACCAGCAGGGCCAGTGTGACCACCGTCTTGAAACCCACCATGGCCCAGTAGTGCCCCAGCAGCACCCGGAAGTGCGCGCGCCGTGCGGTGATGTAGCCGCTGGCCAGTGTGTCCGCTTTGTCCAATGGCAGGGTGGTGGTGCCGGCGAGTTTGAAGGTGCTGTTGCTTCGGCCGAGTTCTTCGAGCCAATGGGCCGTGGCGTATTTGTACTTGCTTTCCTCCAGACTGGTGCGCATGCCGTTCTGCCCGGTGTATCGGAAGATGACGTAGAGCAGCAGCAGCAGGAACAGCGCGAAGCCGATGAAGAAGGGATGGTAGAAGGAGAGGAGCACCAGGCCGAGCAGTATCTGCACGCTGCTCACCGGCACGTCGATCAGCACCTTGTTCAAGCCTTTCTGTACAGTGAGCGTGTCGAAGAAGCGGTTGGTAAGTTCCGGCAGATAGCGGCCGTGTACGGCACTGTTCCGGATCCGTGGCAATCGGTAGGCGAATTCCAGCGCGGATCGCGCGAAGATGCGCTGCTTGAGGTGCTCGCTCAAACTGAGCTCCAGCACCTGCAGCACGCCGGTGAACAGCACACCCAGGGTGACGAAGCCGATGAGCACGCCCCATGACGTGGCCACCTGTCCGCCACCGATAAGGTTGATGATGGCCTGGATGCCCAAGGGTAACGACAGCATGATAAGACCGCGCAACAATGCGAAGAGGTAGAGGTAGAGGATGTCGCGCCGATCGATGCGCAACAACCCGAAGAGGCGTTGGAACGGACGAGCCGCGTATTCAGACCTCATCGTTTCGGGGTGTTGACGGATGCGAAGACCAGGTGAACGAAGTTATCGGCGATACGCGACTTGGCACCCTTGTCGGTAAGCGAAGGCAGATGCTCGGCGAAAAAGCGCTGCACCATGGAGCCGTCCACCACCTGACTGGCCAATGCGGCCGGGTACGGATGTTTGGGGCTCACCGCCAGTACCATGTCGCGCAACCGATCGCACAGGCGCTTGAAACCACCGAAGCAGCCTTCCTTGTGCTCCTCGTCCACCTCCTTGGTCATGTAAGCCTTGCTGGATTCGCTTACGGCGATGCGGTACAATGCGCGCAGGTCCAGGTATCCGAAACTGCCTTTGTCGGTGACCGGTTCAGTGATCGAACGCACGCCGCGCTCGAGCTTCGTGGCGGCATCGCCGATGTTGGCCGTATCGAAGACGAGCTTGTATTCACGCCAGCTCCAGTACCACCCTATCAGGTAGATCAGCAGCCGGTGTTTGTTGTCGAAGTAGCGGTAGATGCTGCTCTCCGCGGTGCCCAGGGACGCGGCCAGCTTGCCGAAGGTGAACTTCTCCAGGCCCAGTTCATCGATCAGCACCACGCTGTGCTCGATGATGCGACGCCCCAGATCGGTCCCCTGGGGATCCTTCAGGTACACCGGTTCGGATACCTGCACGTTCATCTGCATCAGTCGCTGCATGGTGGTTCGTCTTGTATGATGGTACAAAGATCAGCATGTAATGTTCATTGACTTTCATGGATGAGTGTAAATAATACTAAATAGATAGTAATGCTATCATCACGACCCAAAACCATTCCCCTGCGGAATAACCGTTGTAAATGCTCCGATAGTGTTGGTCTACTTGCCCGAGTAGGTGATGCGGTAGATCATGTCCGCGGCATCGTCGCTCACCAGCAGGCTGCCATCGGGTGCCACCAGCACATCCACCGGGCGCCCCCATGCCTTGCTTCCCTGCAGCCAGCCTTCGGCGAAGATCTCGGTGGTGGCCGTGCCATCGGGCTGTGGATAGGCCACCATCACGCGGTAGCCGATGGGTGTGCTGCGGTTCCAACTGCCGTGCTGGGCAATGAAGATGGCGTTGCGGTACTTGGCGGGGAATTGCGATCCGGTGTAGAAGCGCATGCCGAGCGGTGCGGTGTGTGGCCCCAAGACGGCCGCCTCCGGCACGAATTCCGAACAGGGCCGCTGAGCGCCGAACTCCGGGTCGGGCAGCTCTGGTGCATGGCAGAAGGGATATCCGAAATGCGAACCCTCCACGGCCAGGCGGTTCAACTCGCAGTCGGGCTGGTCGTCTCCCATCCAGTCACGGCCGTTGTCGGTGAACCAGAGTTCACCGGTCTCGGGATGCCAGTCGAAGCCCACCGTGTTGCGCACACCATGGGCGATGATCTCCCGGTTCGAACCATCCGGGTCGATGCGCGTGATGCTCGCGTAGATGGGATCATCATTAAGGCAGTTGTTGCATGGTGCGCCCACGGGCACATGGAGTTTGCCGTCCGGTCCGAAGGCGATGAACTTCCATCCATGGCTCTTCTCGGTGGGGTAGGTGTCGATGACCACAACAGGCTCGGGTGGGTCGTCCAGGCGGTCCTCGATGTTATCGTACCGCAGGATCCGGTCCACGGCGCTCACGTAGAGCGAACCGTTGCGGAAGGTGACGCCCACAGGCATGTTCAGCTTTTCGGCGATCACCACATGCTCATCCGCGGTGCCGTCGCCGTTCATATCACGCAGGGCATGCACCACACCTTCTCCGCGACTCCCCACGAAGAGCGTTCCCGCGTCGCCCCAGCACATGGACCGTGCGTTCCTTACCCCCTTTGCGTAGACAGAAATGCTGAACCCTTCCGGTAGCCGTATGTCTTCCAATTCCGGCTTTCCTCCCATCATGGTGGGGACACATACCGATCCGGTCAGGAGCCATGCCCCGACCACGGCGGCGATCGGTCGAATGCGCATGCGTCAGTCGTGTTTCGTGGGTACGATCAATACGGGCACCCTGCTTTCCTTCAGGACCTGTTCACTCACACTTCCTACGAACGCACGGAATAAGGCACTTCTGCCGTGGGACCCCATCACCACCATATCGGCCTCCAGCTTTCCGATCATCTCCAGGATGGTCTCAGTGGTCGGACCCTGCACCAGGAGACCCTCCGCATCCACGCCGGTGCCCACCAGCTCCGCTGCGAAGGCTTGTATGTCCTGGTGTTCCTGGCGCAAGATCTCGGCCCGCTGTTCGCGCACATACTGCGGACCCACTTTGAAGCCTACGAAATCGGGATCTGGTGCGGCCACATGGACCAGCCACACCTTTGCACGCAGAGCTCTGCCAAGCTCTGTGGCAGTGCGCAACAAGGCTGCGGTCACCTCAGAGAAGTCGATGGGTACGAGCAGGTTCTTCATGGTGTTTGCCTTAGCCCGCAAGATAGACCGATGTTAATGGGGGACCTATGGGATGAACAGGGGCGGCTCGATGGCCGCCCCCGTGGTCATTGGCTGGTCCTGCCTGGATCAATCCGTGAGCACCAGCTTGTCGTAATGTTGCTTGCGTAAAGCACCGCTGCTTGCGAAGAACCATTCCTTGACACCATAATGGTAACCGCGACGCAGGCCGCTACGGTGGGTGCCCAAGGCGCCACGCTTGCCGCTGAGCTTCTGCAATACACGCGTGATCTTGGCCTCCACCTCGGCGTCCTTCATGCCGGGTTCATTCTTCTTGGCCCAGGCGACCGCGTTCGCCACGATCTCCGCTTTTGGCAACAGTCGCTTCTTCTTGGTGATATGATCGATCACCATGGTGTCCCAGTTGCTAAGGCGATAGCCACCATCCTTGATCACGCGTTTTTTCCGGCGACCGGGTTTGCGCTTGGCGCGCTTCGCCTCGGCCGTTTTGCGCGGCCGTCCGGGCCCGCGTTTCGCGGGGGGGCTCCCCTTGGACGTTCCACCGCCTACTGCTTTAAGGTCGGCGATGGCCTCCCGCACACGATCCAACTGAAAATTCAATCGGCGGCGTTCGCTGCGGTATTCGCTCAACAGTTTCTCGACCTCTTTCTCATTCAGTCTCTTGTTCGCCATTTTGATGTCTTAAGGTTTCGTACCGGAGTTTGGAGCGGTGCGAAGTTAGGCATGATGATCCTTGGCGCCAGCCTTGCGATCGGGCACGCATCACGGCATACTTGTACGGCTTCTGGTGGTCACGCCCTCCGCACATCACTCATGGGGAAACCAGGATCTTGTGTGTGTCCCCAGCTGTGGACATCGATCCGATCACGGCGAACGTTGATCCCGCTTCGATGATCGTTCGTTGAACATCGTCGATCGATCCCGGTGCAGTTGCGACAAGCAGCCCGCCGCCGGTCTGCGGATCACTCAGGAACATCATGCGGTCCATTGTTGCTGCACCGGAAACCTGCCCGCCGTAGCTTTTCCAATTGCGGAAGGCACCGTCCGGATAACACCCTTTGGCCAGGTAGATGCGAGCTTCGGGGAGGATGGGCAGCCGGTCGAATTCAATACGCGCCGACAGGCCGCTGCCAGCGCACATTTCCAGCAGGTGTCCGGCAAGCCCGAAACCCGTCACGTCCGTCATGGCATGCACGCCGGAAAGTCTGGCCAGTTCCGCCCCCACGGCATTGCTTCGGCACATCATGTCGCGGGCGATATCCAAGTGTTCAGGTTCCAGCAGACCGCGTTTCTGCGCCGTGCTTAAGATGCCCACCCCAAGAGGCTTGGTCAGGACCAGCACATCATTCTCCCTGGCGGTATCGTTCCGTTTCAAGTGTGCCACATGGACCTCTCCGGTAACGGCAAGTCCAAAGAAGGGCTCCGGTGCATCAATACTGTGCCCGCCGGCCAAAGCGATACCTGCATCATGGCACGCCTGGCGGCCGCCGTCAAGCACACGGGCGGCGAGCTCGGGGGGCAGTTCATCCACGGGCCAACCAAGAATGGCCAATGCCAGCATCGGCTTTCCACCCATTGCGTACACATCGCTCAGCGCGTTGGTCGCAGCGATGCGCCCGAAGTCGAAAGCGTCGTCCACGATGGGACTGAAGAAGTCGGTGGTGCTGATCAGCGCACGGCCATTGCCCAGGTCATACACCGAAGCATCGTCCCGACTGCCATAGCCGACCAACAGGCGGGGATCGGGGAAGGTGCCCAGATCACTTTTCAGGATCGTTTCAAGGACAGCCGGTGAGATCTTGCAACCACAGCCTGCCCCGTGGCTGTATCGAGTAAGGCGGACGGGGCCTTCAGCGGGCGGCGGTGGAAGCGACATGGTCCATGAGGCGTTTTGCCAGTGCACGAAGGTCGGCTCCAGCGACCGGAATGGTGACCACCTGTTGAGGGTCACGTTGCGACAAGCCATATGTGTATGTCTTATCGTAATATGCCAGTGCGATCAGGGCCACGGTGCTCAGGTCGCCGGCGTCGAGCGCCTCCAATGCGGACTTGGCGTGTTGCGGTCCGATCCGCCTGCTGATGCGCTTCACGGCTTCGGCCAGTTCCTCCATTGGGCAGGCGCCGTAATCATTTACGAGCCGGGCCACACGATGCTCCCTGGGCATGTCCGCGAATAGCAGGGTCGCCATGCGCATCGCATGGAACAAGCCTTGTGGCAGTTTGCTGCGCCCGATCATGATGCTTTCATCCTCGATCCATAGCGGTCTCGTGCGATCCACACCACGCAGCGCATCCCACAGCTTGTTCTCGAATTGCTCCTGCGTGGGTTGTTGGGCTTGCCCGATGGCACCGAAGGATGAGCCCTTGTGTTGCGCCAATGCCTCCAGGTCGATCACCTGCTCGCCCAACGCGCGCAGATGGCCCAGCGTCTCGGTCTTGCCCGTACCGGTAAAGCCGCCAAGGATGAGCAGCTCTGGAACATTGTTGAAGCTTTCCAGCACATGGTTGCGAAAGGCTTTGTAACCGCCCCTCAGGGTAAGCACTTCGGAGAATCCCGCCTTGTCCAGCAGCCAGGCCACGCTTCCGCTGCGTTCGCCGCCGCGCCAGCAGTGCACGGCGATGCGGCGATCGGGCGCCAGCTCTGTTGCCCGCTCCGTGATGGCGGCGAGCTTTGGCCCCACGATACGCAGCCCTTCCAGCACAGCAGCATCGCGGCCCTGCCGTTTGTAGAGCGTACCGACCACCGCGCGCCCGGCATCGTCGAAGAGCGGCACATTCACCGCACCTGGAATGTGGCCATGGGCAAATTCACCAGGTGAGCGCACATCGACCACCGGAATGGCGATCGAAAGGAAGTCCTTCACTGCGAGCGCCTTGATCACGCCCAAAAGTAGGGGGTGTTATGGGGCGCACCGTGCAAAGCTCTTCCCGTTTTGGGGAGATATCACCATCCCCATGTTCCATGGTGTCCTACGGAGGACCATCGACATCATTACCTGAGATGCGCTGAATGCGGTCCCTCGTGCTTCAACTGACGGAGATCATGATGATGGGATCCGCGATCGCCCATTTCTTGCTGGTCCGCATGCATTCCCTACCAAGAACGCGCGCATGAGACAATTCTCCACCTTCTCTCCCATACCTTTATTCATACTGATCATCTCCATGCTGCCGGCCGCGGCGCAATACGCGCCGGTGGTGCATGATCCCACGCGGGGCCTGTTGCACGAGGGCCAGGCACTACCGGCCGAGGAGAAGTGGAGCGTGACCGGGCCGGTGGCGCCCAACATCGGTCTGGTGGAGGTGCGGGTATATGAGGATGCGGCCATGAAGCATGCCTTCGCCACGGGCCGCTGGGAGCGAAGCACTTGGAGCAGCGCGGTGAACTACAACATCCCCATGGAACGGCTGCTGCGTGGCAACGCCCAGTACACCATCGACATTGGTTTCTACGAAGCTATCAGCGATGATGACGTGGAGGCAGTGGCCGCACGCCTCGAAGCCTACCTGCACGCCTACCTCGATGAGCATGTGGAGTTCTCCAGCAACCGCACCCGTACGCAAAAGCCGGTGCGGCAAATGCTACAGGAGATGGACCTCATCGTGGAGAAAGGGTTGGGAGAGTACCGCAACAGGCTTGGGAAACCTTTCCCAGGTTTCTCACAGCTGGTTGAGGACCAGTTGAGCGGGCTCAATGACACCCGGCTTTCCGCCGCCCGCTTCAACATCAAGCGGAAGAAGGATGAAACAGAGCGCGACAGTCGGATCACATACGCCCGACAGCGTCTCACGTCCATGAAGGACCTGGTGGACTCGGAAGTGCGCATGCATCTGGCGCGCGAGACCATGGTGTTGCGTGAGCGCGTCGTGTTCGCCGATCAGGCCACCGAGCGCACCATGAACACCCTGGCGGTGAACCTGGGCTACGGTGGCATTTACAACAGTGGATCAACAGACGACCTTTCCTATGGCCAGGCCGCCTATGCTGGGCTGTCCTTCCCATTGGGGAATAGGGCCTTCGCATCACGTTTCATGAGTAACAGTTCGCTTTCCGCCGGAGTCTTCCTGCAGAACACTGTGGACGAGAATGACCTGGAAGTGACCGGTCCGCTGGTGGGCAGGCCGCTCTACCTGGCATACGGTTACCGGCTATTCCGCATGGTGCGGCTCAACGCGGGCTACACCCTGTTGCAGAAGGAGTCGCCGCAACCCGATGGAGGGACCCGATCCACGATATACGGCAGTCCTTTCATAGGAGTGAGCCTTGAGTTGAACCTGTGGTTGGGCTTCGGCAAATGAGGGGCGCTGCATCCATAGTGCTCCTGCTTTGCGCCGGCATGCTACAGGCCCAGCAGGATGAGTTTAGATCGAAGCTTTCCGTGCAAGGCGGGTTGGTGCGCTCCTTGGGCGACATCACCAGCGGGCTGGAGACCTTCGACCCTGAGCGCACCGCCATGCTCGGTGTTTCCTATGAACGCTTCATCAGCTATGGTGTTTCGCTGTATGGCGGATACGCGCATCTGCGCCTTTCGGGCAACGATCGCGAGTCCGGCCTCAAGGATCGTTCGCTGAATTTCCTCGCCGAGGTGAACACCGCCCAGCTTGGCTTGCGCTTTTACGCGGACAACGGTCGCCTGCTGAACTACGATGCCCGTTTCGCACCCTTTGTGCAACTCGGCATCGGTGCAGGTGTCTACGAAGTGTATGGCGATCTGTATGATGGTACTGGTGCACGGTACAACTACTGGAGTGATGGTACCATTCGCACATTGCCCGAAGGTGCTCCGGATGTGGCGTCCGCGCAGTTGATGGAACAGAACGGTGTATTCGAAACACGGCTGACGGACCTGGCGACCGAGGAGGGCAAGCCCAGCGACACCTGGTTCATGTTCGTTCCCGCCCGGATCGGCATGAAGTGGCGCATCAGCGATCGCTTCTCCGCAGAACTGGCCTATGCCTTCAACTGGACATTCACCGATCACCTGGACGATGTGAGCGGTGACTACCCGGCCAGCTTCGCCACTGAGGAATTGGCGTACATCAGCAACCCGGCCGGACATGCCGGTCCGCGCGGTGACAATGGTCAGAACGATCACTACCACCATTTGAGCTTGGGATTGTCCGTGGGCCTCGGGCGCCGGTCGCACAGGTTCCGTATGCCACCCGTGCGGGCCATGGCACCGGTTGCTGGGATACCTGCCGTTCGCAAGGATTCGGTCGTTGTGCCGCCCACACCTGTTGCAGCGCCGTCCGATACCGCCACCAAGCGTGTCATCATCGAAGTGGAAAGCATCCGCGTGGCTCGCTTGGAGGTGGATACCATCATCATGCGGGGCAGCCCTACGGCCGACACTTTGGTAGTGCCGGAGAAGATGTTGGAAAAGGTCAAGGTGAAAGAGACAGAGGGCAAGGAGTTGCGGACACCCCCGGACACCGTGTTGTTGAAGACCACACCGGATACCTTGTCCCAGTTGGAACTCCCGTTGGATACGATCGCCACACCGCCATCGGTGGATGCGGATCCTACGCCGCGTAAGGCGACCAGCGATACTTTGTCCACACCGCTCCAGGAACCGAAGGAACGCGCGGATCCCGCTCCGAAGGATGCTGGATCCGCTGAACCCGCACCTGCTGGCACTGTAGAGCGCAAGACCACCGAGCGCATCATAGAACGCACCGTTCCACCCGTGGTGGTGGTCCAGAAGGAGTTGGTGCGTGATACGGTGGTGAAGGAAGTTCCGGTAGTGGTTCGCGATACCATATCCGTGAAGGCCGATACCGCTGCTGTCGATCCGCAGCACACCTTGACGAAAGTGGCCCCGCCATCAACGCCCCCGGTTCGCAGCGAGCCAGCGCCGCATGTGCGTAGTGCCCTGGAAATGCAGCGCGACCATGCCCTCCAGATGAATCGCATACTCAACGACCGCATCCTCACCCTGGAGCGTTACCTGGCCACGCAGGAGGAAGTCGACGGTGCGGCGGAACGCGATTCACTGCGACAGCGGATCGCGGTCCTGGATAAGCAGTTGGCCGCCAAGCGTGCGGAGGCACCCGAAAGGGTGGACGACCCGGAGGAACGGGTAGTCCTCACCGATTCGGTACGTTTCGCCAGCGAGTCCTTCAATGTACGGACCGACTATCGGGCGAAGCTGGAGGCCACCGCACAGCGGTTGATCGAGCAGGATGTGAAAAAAGTGCTGGTGACGGGGCATACCGATCGTGCTGGTGATGCCCAATACAATCTGGAGCTATCGCAGCTCCGTGCCGAAGCGGTGGCGGAGATCTTGCGAGAAGCCGGTGTGCCCGCCGAACGGATCAAGGTGAAGGGCCTGGGGCAGGAACTCGCCCAGGAGCGCCACGACCGCAACGAGCGCGTGGTGATCGTGCAGGCCGTGCCGGTGGAGTGATCTCCTGCCGCTTCAAACCAACTTCGCACTCAGCGTGATCGGCACGCTCTTCAGCGCCTGGCTGATCGGGCAATTGGTCTTAGCGTCCTCGGTGCAGGTGGTGAACAAGGCCTCGTCGATGCCAGGCACCTTCGCCTTCAGGTCCAGATGGATGCCGGTGATGAGCATTGCATCACCCACCTTGTCCATGGTCACTGTGGAAGTGCATTCCAGGCTTTCCGGGGTGAAGCCGTGGTTGCCCAGCACGAAGCTCAACTTCATGGTGAAGCAGCTGGCGTGCGCTGCGGCGATGAGTTCCTCGGGGTTGGTGCCAGCCTTGCCGTCCTCGCTCTCGAAGCGGGTCTTGAACGAATGCGGGATGCCGTTGAGGGCCCCGCTGGTGCTGCTGATGTGTCCGGTGCCTTCCTTGCCGGTGCCGGCCCAGGTGGCGGATGCTTTGCGGTGTAATGCCATGGTCTTGGGGATCTTGTTCGGTGGACGAAGGTAGGCCGGTGATGGGGGAGAGGGGTCCGCTCTTTCCGTCCACCTGATCATATCATGGTCGATCCCCGTTCGCAGTATGTGTCGTTCCATGGGTTCAGATGATTTGCAAAGGACCAGCGGTATGTATAGGTTTAAGGATCCAACTCCCTAAAACCCTGACAAATGTCCAGAGTAAGCAGCGTATCGGTAGGTACCAACGATCCGAATTTCACGCGCGACGGATCACAAGTGACCAAGTCCCCGGCCAATGGAGCATCCAACGATTCGGTCACCGTGAGTGCCTGGGAGGATGGCACCTCGGGCACCAACGCCGTGGTGGTCCTACAGGTCAATGCTGGAGCGACTCCAACGGCCAGTACGGATGCGAGTGGCAACATCTCCATCCAAGCTTCCGGCAGAGGCAACAACTATTTCCTCAGCGCCACCCTGAACAGTTCTGACCCCAACAACTGGACGGTGCAGGTCAGCACCAGCGGTGGAAGCACATACACCTTCACCAAAGGAAACGGTGGTGGTGGGCACAAGAAATAACTCGCTCGAATACAAGGGATCCCTGCTCCATGTTCGAGCGGGGATCCTTTTGTTCGGATTGGCGTGGCAGACACCTGTGATGCCCCAGGCCGATCGCTCCGAACATGCATGGGCCGACAGTGTCTTCCTGTCATTGGAGAACGTACCCTTGACGGAACATGCCTACCTGTTGAGCAAGCTCAACAGAATGAAGGCCATCTACCTCCTGGAAAGGGATAGTTGCAAGTTGGCCAGAGTGAGCTCGTGGCGGGCGAGTTGTTTCGATGCCTTGGGCCAGTTGGATTCCGCAATGGTCGCTGCACAGTATGCCGGCGCACACCTTGATCCTGCATGTGACAGCAGCATCTACATGTCGATACAGGTCAATCTCACAAATACATTGCTGAGTCTTGGTGAGGCCGATCGTGTGCTGCTCATCTGCGAGCAGGCCCTGGCCCGATGGAATGACGCCTGGCCTTACTCGATCGCGCGAAATGGCCTCTATAGCAACCGTGCCGTCGCTCTGGCCCATCTGGGCGATTTTCCTGGATCGTTGGATGCCTTCAGGGATGTGTTGGGGAATGCCCGGCATGAGGGTATCGTTGACAATGAATTGGACGCCCTGTCCAATCTTGGTGCCTTGTTCGGTATGATGGGAGAAGCGCGAGAGGATCCCGCCCTCCTGGATAGTTCATCCTTTTATTGCCGAAAGGCGCTTGCCTTGTCGAAGGCTGTGGGGAAAGAGCAGAGCATCATGCTCCAGTACAGCAATCTTGCGAGCAATGCTATAGAACGAAGGCAATATCACCAGGCGAACCTGTACCTGGATTCTGCGACCGTGATGGCCGCTCCCTTGGGTCGGTTGGATATGTTGACCAAGGCTGCCTTGATGCGCGCCAGAGCATACCGTGGACTCGGGCGTTCGGACAGTGCATTCATCTTCATGGAGCGACACATCGCGCTGAAGGATTCACTCCTCAACACGGAGAAGGTCAAAGCCATCGCCGATGTGCAGGAGAAGTACGAGAGCGAGAAAAAGGCACGCACCATCACCGAACTCCAGGTCCAGAAGCTCGACAGCGACCTGCGCCAGGAAGGGCTCAAACGCACGCGCAACATCTACCTCTTCACCGGGATCGGTGTTCTCATGATCGCGGGAGGCTTGTGGAACCGCCTGCGCTTCGTACATCGATCACGGGCCGCCATCCGCAAGGAAAAGGATATCAGCGAAGGGCTGCTGCTGAACATCCTGCCCGCCGAAGTGGCCGAGGAGCTGAAGGCCAAGGGCGAAGCGGATGCGCAGTTGCACGACCAGGTCACGGTGCTCTTTACCGATTTCAAAGGCTTTACGGCAGTAAGCGAGAAGCTGAGCCCGAAGGACCTTGTGCGCGACATCCACGAATGTTTCTCGGCCTTCGATCGCATCATGGCGAAACACGGTGTGGAGAAGATCAAGACCATCGGCGATGCCTACATGGCCGTGGGCGGCTTGCCTACACCCAACTCCACCCATGCCGTGGATGTGGTGAATGCCGCGTTGGAGATCCGCGATTTCATCGAGCAGGGCAAGGCGCTGAAGGAACAGCAGGGGCTGCCGTTCTTCGAGATACGCATCGGGATCAATACTGGGCCGGTCGTGGCTGGTATCGTAGGGGTGAAGAAATTCCAGTACGACATCTGGGGCGACACGGTGAACACCGCCAGCCGTATGGAGAGCAGCGGTGAGGTGGGGCGCGTGAACATCAGCGAGGCCACCCGTGCGCTGGTGCGGGACGAACCGGGATTCCTGTTCACACCACGCGGGAAGGTGCAGGCGAAAGGGAAGGGCGAGATGGAGATGTTCTTCGTGGAGCGTGCAGCCTGATCACCATTTCCCATCGATCACACCATCGCCATGCAGATCATAGGTTTTCAGGCGGGACCGTAGAACCTCGCTTTGATCCGGGCTTTCCTTGGTCAATGACCAGCGTGGGCGCCTGAAGAGCGTCCTGCGCCCCCTGATGTGGAGTGTGTAGAGCGCGTCGCTGCGATGGAAGGTCACGGGCTGCCCATCGCGAAGGACCAGGGTGTGAAGGTGCCCACGATCATGGTGGTCCCATACCTCCAGCAACAGATCGCGGCCGTTGGGCGCCATGCCGATCTCCGTGATCATCAGCTTATCCGTTGCGTAGGACCTGGATCTGGTGAATTTGACTGATGCCGTGCCATGCTCGTCCAATGGTCGCTGGATCAACTTGACGGACAATGGTGCCATGGGCGCGGTGCCTGGCCGAAGAACAAATGCATCGCTACAGACATAGTAAAGGGTAGTGTCCGGGATGGTCACGTAGCCCTTCAAACCCCAGTTCTCACCCCATGAATTCAGCGCGATGAAGCTGCTGTCATTGTCATAGCCTGTGCAAACCATGATGTGGCCGGTCCGCCCGTTCCAATCGATCGGGAGCGGCTCGTTCCAGATGAAGGGTCGCTTGCCCTCCGTGCTGAAACCCTCGTGGAAGTAGCGTCCAATGGAGACGAAGAAAACGATCGGTTCGCCCTGGCTGAGGTGGTAGCGCCACTGCTGGTAGTTCCGGTTGTCGATGGCCACAGGATGGGCCATACGGTGGTAGGCAGCGGCTTCTAGCACACTGTCCGGGATCGGGCGGAAGCAATGGAGGGTGGCGGTATCGACAGGGAACTGGTCCCAGGTCGCGTTGCCCACCTCGCAGACCGCCTTCACCGCATCGAGCAGGGAAACACCTGTGGTGCAGTTGGGCAATTGCTCTTCGGCCGCTACCAGGTCGTAGACGAATGCCGGACTGAAAATATTCGCGGGATCGCGGAGGAACACCGTGTCGGCAGGTTGTTCGCGCGCACGGTTCCAAGTGTAGGTGGCCAGGCCGTAGCCCAGTGCCCATCCGCTGCATGATGCTTGCGCGAATTGATCGCCGGCCGGCGGGAACCAGGACGAAAGGTCCACTGAATCGGGGAGGGTGGTGCCCTTGGGCATCACGAAAGGGGACTCCCATGGGATATCGAGAATATCCGCCTCGGTGGGAAGGGCACCGCCGGCACCACGCAGCTCCTGGGCCGCGCAGAGCGGGATCATCCCGGCGTAGACCGGGATGATCATGAGGCGGATGGTGTGTGCGTAAGGCAAGGGGTGTAGAGCGAACAAGGTATCATTCCGGATGGATGATCATTGCGAAGATCATCTGGGATATTTGTATTTAACCAAAAGGTATAATACATTTGCTACCGCAGCCCGGCCACGACCATGTCACCCACCATCGCACCCGACCGCCTCAGCCTGACCTTCCATGCGTTGAGCGACCCCACGCGCCGGGCGATCCTGTCCCGTCTCGCTGATGGTCCTGCGTCGGTGAACGAGTTGGCGGCGCCCTTCAGCATGAGCCTGCCGGCGGTAAGCAAGCACCTGAAAGTGCTGGAGCGCGCGCAGTTGATCCGACGCGGGAAGGAAGCACAATGGCGGCCTTGCGAACTGAAGGCCGAGCCGCTGAAGGAGGCCGATGCGTGGATAGAGCAGTACCGCATGATGTGGGAGGAGCGCTTCGATCGCCTCGACGCTTACCTGTTGGAACTTCAAGGCAGGAAACCCGGGGGGTGATGCGCGACGAATTCCTTTACGCCGACCATCCGGTGGCGCTGCCGCAGGGGATGAGCTTGGCTGGACCCGGGTCCGACGGCCTTCGCTTCAGCCGTTCGTACCATGCACCACTCGATGCTGTTATCGCGCATTGGACCGACCCGCTGCACCGCCGGGTATGGCTCAAGCCGATGAAGGCATCGCGCTTCGCCATCACGCATGCAGCGCCGGCTTGCCTGGAGGCAATGGAGACGGATGACCTGCATATGGTACGCGCCATTGTCAATTGCGAGGATGAGGGCGAATTCACCATGGTACGGATCCTGATCCAGCCGATCGCTCCTCTCACCACGGCCACCCTCGTCGCCAGCGGCTACGCGGACCAGTGGGAAGAGCGCTTGTACGCGTTGACCGATGCACTACTGAACCACCACACATGAAGAACAAGCTCGTCATCACCCTGGAAGGCGACCGCACGATCGTGATGCGCCGCGTGTTCAAGGCCCCACGCGAAGTGGTCTTCGATGCATGGACCAAGCCGGTGCACTTGGCGCGGTGGTATGGTATGCGTGGAAGCTCGCTCAGTGTTTGCATCGTTGACCTGAAGCCAGGTGGCCTTTGGCGCATGGTGATCCGCGAAAGCGATGGACAGGACTACGGCTTCGGCGGTAAATACTTCGAAGTGATCCGGCCGGAGCGTCTTGAGCATACTTACGTATTCGATCCCTACCCGGACGACGACGCCATGGTGACCGTCACCTTCGAAACGGTGGAAGGAGGGACCCTGCTTACCGAGACCACGGTGCATGCCTCAGCGGAAGGTCGGGATGGGCATATCGCAATTGGCTTCGAGATGGGTGCTGCGGAATCAATGGAGCGTTTGGAGGAACTGTTGGCCGAACTGCACGAAACTCAAAGCACGCACTGAGATGGCAAGCGACCGCGAGATCATCATCACCCGCCACATGAAGGCGCCACAAGCGCTGGTGTGGAAGGCCTGCACAGAAGCAGAGCACATCGACCGCTGGTGGGGACCCGACGGCTTCACCAACCGCACCATTCGTATGGACTTCCGCGTAGGCGGCGAGTGGGAATACACCATGACCGGTCCGGATGGCAAAGTGTGGCCCAACCTCATCACCTACCGGGTGATCGAGCCGACAAGCCGCATAGCCTACGACCACGGCGAGCCTGGTGATGGGAAGCAGTTCGAAGCCGAACTATGTTTCGAGGGGAAGGACAGCGGTACGCTGGTCACGTTACGTACGGTGTTCCCGAGCAAGGAGGCGCGTGATCATGTTGTGGAGAATTACGGTGCGATCGAGGGAGGCAAGCAGACCTTGGCAAGCCTTGAATCATACACCAAAGAACTCCTTGCATCGCTCAATACCTTGGAGACACCAACATACTACCACGGCACCAAAGCCGATATGAAGCAGGGCGACCTGATCGAGCCAGGCTACCGCTCGAACTATGGGCAGCAGAAGAAGGCCAACTATGTGTACTTCACCGCTACGATGGATGCCGCCATCTGGGGTGCCGAGCTGGCCCAAGGCGAAGGACGCGAAAGGATCTACATCGTGGAGCCGGGCGGTCACTACGAAGATGATCCGAACCTGACGGACAAGAAGTTCCCCGGCAACCCGACCAGGTCATACCGCACCCAGGCAGCACTACGGGTGGTGGGCGAAGTAATGGACTGGCAAGGCCATGCACCGGAACAGCTGCAGGCCATGAAGGACCATCTGCAACGATTGAAAGAACAAGGCATCGAAGCCATCGAGGATTGATGCCAGGAGTACGGCGCCCTCAACCTCTCAACCCTGCCTGCGGCAGCCAGGCTCTCAACCCCTCAACTTCCCAACCGCAATGAGCACCCGCATCACCATCTCCACCCATGTCAACAAACCCATGGCCCACGTCTGGAAGATCTGGACCGACCCTGCGCATATCATGCAATGGAACGCCGCCAGCGACGACTGGCACTGCCCCAAGGCCAGCAACGACCTGAGGACCGGTGGGAGGTTCAGCAGCGTCATGGCCGCGCGTGATGGCAGCTTCAGCTTCGACTTCGAAGGCGTGTACGATGATGTACAATTGCACAAGCGGATCGCATACACCATGAGCGACGGTCGTACTTGTGAGATCCTGTTCGAGGAGAGAGAAGGTGGCACTCAAGTGACCGAGTCGTTCGAAGCGGAAGCCAATGATCCGGTGGAGATGCAGCGCTCCGGCTGGCAGGCGATATTGGACCGTTTCAAAGCGCATGCGGAAGCCCAAGCTTGAAGTCATGGAACGTTTCGACCCCGCCACCACAGCGTTACTCGATGCGCACAAGCATCCGCTTCGCAAGGAGTTGGATGCATTGCGAGTTATCATCCTGGGTGTGGGTCCATCCATCGAAGAAGGCGTGAAGTGGAACACGGCCAGCTATCGCAGGAGTGATTGGTTCGCCACGCTGAACGGACCGAAGCAGGTGAAGGAACCGATGATCATCCTGCACGCCGGTGCCAAGGCGAAAGGCATAGTGCTGAAGGATCGCATCGCCGACCCCGACGGTTTGCTGAAGTGGCTCGGCAACGACCGGGCGCAGATCATCTTCAAGGACTTGAAGGATATCACCGCTAAAGCGCAAGCGCTCCGAGCGATCATAAGCTCATGGGCCAAGCTCACCTAAACGACGCAGTTCCAACCTCTGATCTTCTCATTTTCTGATCATCTGATCCACATTCCCATGATCACCACACCAGAGATCGTCACCACCACCGAAGTCCCCGCCGCCACGATCCACCTCGTGATCCCTGGCAGGGACATGCCCAAGTACATGGATCCCGCCATTCAGGAGATCATCCAATTGCTGGCCGACCAAGGTCTACAGCCCGCTGGCCCTATGTTCAGCTACCACCACCGTAGGCCCAGCGACACCTTCGAGTTCGAGATCGGCTTTCCGGTAACGAAGGCGATCACCGAAAGCGGTCGCGTGAAGAATTGCAAGCTGCCCGCGGAGCGCGTGGTCCGCAGTGTGTACCAAGGGCCCAACGAGGGCTTGGCGCAGGCCTGGCCCGAATTGCAGGCTTGGGTGCGTGAACAAGGGCTTGCCGAGAGCGGCCGCTTCTTCGAGCGCTACCTGAACAACCCCGACGAGGTGAAGGACCCCAAAGACTACCGCACGGAATTGAACTGGGTGGTCGGTTGATCGCTCGATCGAACAAGCTGGACCATGAAGAAGCAAGCCGCAGCCATTCCGGAAGATCGTCCGATCATGGACTTCGAGACCGCCCAAGCCTTTGATGTGTGGCTGGAACAGAACGGCTCTACTTCACCGGGCATCCATATCCGCATCGCGAAGAAGGACAGCGGCATCCTTTCCATCACCTATGCGGAAGCGTTGGAGATCGCGCTGTGCCATGGCTGGATCGATGGCGTACGCAACCGCTATGACGACAAGCGCTTCCTACAGCGGTTCACCCCGCGTGGCCCACGCAGCATCTGGAGCCAGATCAACAAGAAGAAAGTGCAGGGCTTGATCAAGGCCAAATTGATGCGACCTGCCGGCCTTGCAGCGGTGAAGCGGGCCAAGGGGAACGGCCAATGGGACAAGGCCTACGCGCCGGCCAGTACCATACAGGTGCCACCGGACCTGGCCGCAGCGCTGAAGAAGAACAAAAAGGCGCGCACCTTCTTCGAGACGCTTAAAGGCAGTTCTCGTGTTGCGTTCCTGCATCGGCTGCACAATGCGAAGAAGGAGGAGACCCGCGCCAAACGGCTCGCGCTGTTCATTGGCATGATGGAGCGAGGTGAAGCATTCCATTCATAAGGCCAAATTTTATCCATGAGCACCCCACGTACCTGTGGCAACGGCCACGTCTTCACCTCCCTGAGCCCCTCAGCTTCTCAACCCCTCAACCCCTCAACCTGCCTGCCGCAGGCAGGTTGAGGGGTTGTCACCTGACCGTGTCGGGGTCTTCGGGGGCCACCGGACATTATGATCACACGCTGCGAAACAACAACCGGCCAACCCCCTCGGAATTGGACGATCGCGTCGTTGCGCAGGTGGTGGGTGGAACGCTGCGGCGAAGCGCGCATCACGAAGATCCGTGATGTACAGGATTTGCTTGGGAAAGCAGTGCTTGGGGAGCTTTGCACAAACCCTGATCGAACATGATCCGTTTCCTTACCCGCTCCGTCCTAGTGGCACTCACGATAGCGTTCGTGGTGCCACATCAGACCGCTGTGAATGCCCAAGCGCTGACGCAGGAGTTCCTTGACCTGGGCTACCAGCTTGAAGTACTGGGCCCGATCACCGGCCTGCCCGCACCCTACGGCGGCCTCAGCATCAAGGCGAGCGAACCTGATGTGCTGTACATCGCCGGTGCGTCTTTCTCCGCCAACGGCGTTATCCATACCGTGCCCCTCACCAGGGACCCGGGAACCGGTAGGATCACAGGGTTCTCAGGGCCATCGAGCCTCTTCGCCGCTGCGCCCAACGTGGACGGCACTGTCCTGTTCGCGGACAACGGAACGTTGATATACACCAGATTCCCCAGCAACGCGCTGGGGCAGATCCTGCCCAATGGAACGACCTTGACCGTGGGCCTTACGGACAGTGGCGTGCAGCCTTCCCCCGGCTGTATGGCCTTTGTGCCTCAGGGTATGCCGGGCGCCGGAGGGCTGGTGCTCGCTTCCTATACGGTCAACAAGATCATGAACGTACCGTACACCTTCGATGCGCAAGGATTCCTGCAACCCGGCTGGTCAGGCCCCCCCATTACTCTCACGGTCTGCAATGGTCCCGAAGGCATCATCCATGTGCCGGCCGGCTCCCCGGGATTCGCGGTACACAGCATGATCATGGGGTGTTACGACAGTGGCTTTCTCCTGATCTGGGATGTCGATGCGCAAGGCCTGCCGATACTCGCTTCCGGCCGGTCCTTCATCGCCCCGGCACCCTACACCTCAGGAACGGCCTTCGATCCGGTGACCGGCGATCTGCTGTTCTCCACCAACGGCAACCCCAGTCGACTTGTAAGGGTGTCCGGCTTCAACAACACCACAGGCATTGGCGAGACCTCGGCCGGACCCTTGTTCGAACTGTTCCCCAATCCGTCGGATGGCCTGGTGCGCGTCAAACTCAACGAACCGGCCGCTGACGCCAGGTTGGAGGTGTTCGATCCTACCGGGGCGCTGGTGCATGAGGCACTGTTGGGTGGTGCCATGGACCAGGTGGTCGATCTGCGTACCGGACGGTCCGGGCTGTACCTGGTGCGCTTGTCCGGCCAGGGGCGAAGCGCTGTGGAACGGGTGGTGGTAGAATAGGGCACCACGGGCAGAGGCACGCGTACGATACCAGTTGCGATACGGTCTCGGTTGTTCCGCGAGTTCACACCACGCGTTCAACCCTGCGGCAGCTGCAGAAAGTTGTCCACCCGTGCCGGCGCCTGCACGAAGTAGTCCCGCGGGTTTAGTCCGCTGAAGCGTTGGCGATCGCGCTGTGCCATGGCTGGATCGATGGCCTACGCAACCGCTATGACGACAAGCGCTTCCTACAGCGGTTCACCCCGCGTGGCCCACGCAGCATCTGGAGCCAGATCAACAAGAAGAAAGTGCAGGGCTTGATCAAGGCCAAATTGATGCGACCTGCCGGCCTTGCAGC
>JBGTES010000004.1:0-16964 GCA_041747675.1 Flavobacteriales bacterium | reverse complement strand
CGCTGAAAACCGCTGAACTGCGCGCTGAGGCTTATTCCATGATGATCGACATCGCCGAACGCGAGTTGAAGGTGGCGATCCGAAAAAAGTCCGGCACCAAGTGATCCATGAAATGAAGAGACAGCATCCGGACCTGAGCCGCCAGGAGCTGTGTCGATCACTTGGGGTGAGCAGACAGGCACACCACAAGCATAGCAGTAGGAGTCAACGCGTAGTGCAGGGTAAGGAAGAGGTCATCCAGCGCGTTCGTGAGCTTCGGTCGCGTATGCCCAAGCTTGGTGGGCTCAAACTCTACCAGGAGCTTGGGCAGGAGATCAAGTCGTTGCCAGTGCCTTTCGGTCGGGACCAGTTCTTCGACCTGCTACGCGACCGAGGCTTGTTGAACCGCAAACGCCGACGCCAGGTACGGACCACCATGAGCCGGCATGGGTTCCCGGTTTATCCGGACTTGGTCAAGGGCTTCAAGATCACGCGACCTGGTCAGGTCTGGGTGAGCGATATCACCTACTGGCGCGTGGAGAAAGGCTTCTACTTCATCTTCCTGATCACCGATGCATGTTCCCGCAAGATCATAGGGTACCATGTAGGCATGAGCATGGATGGAGCACATGCAGTGGCCGCCTTGAACATGGCCATGCGAAACAGCGCGCATTCATTGAACGGCATCGTTCACCACAGCGACCGCGGCAGCCAGTACTGCTACACCCGCTATGTCAACACGCTGAAGGAACAAGGCATGTTGGTGAGCATGACCGAGGACTCCGACCCCCGTGACAATGCGATCGCTGAGCGGGTCAACGGCATCCTGAAGAACGAGTTGCTTGCCCACCACAAGGTGCAGAACATTGCCCAAGCCAAGGCACTGTTGCATGAAGCTATCAGCATCTACAACGAGGAGCGTCCACACTTGAGCTGTAATATGCTCAAGCCCTCGGAGGCACATACCTTGGACCACAGCCTTCCACGGAGGTGGCGCACCAGTTACCGATCAGTAAACCAGGACCAGGAAGAAGTAGGGCTTGTAAACCCAAGACAGGAATAGATCAATTAACCCGTCAACTTATTTCAGGACGATACACCAACTGCCCAACTGCCCAACTGCCCAACTGCCAACTCCCAACTGACAGATCTTAGTCCTTGAACGTATCACCCCGACCAACATGCTTACACCAGCCTACCGATACCTGCGCGGCTACGCGCTGGACCCCGGCTTCAGTACCCGGCTTGATACTGTCGGCATGAACAGTGCGCTTTACCGCGTGCGTTTCGAGACCCTTGCCCGCGGTCCAGTAGGCGAGTATGTGGAAGTGGTGGACTTCGATCCGGCCAGCGGCTGTTGGTATGACCCGGTGGACCTGAGTGATGAGCGGGTGGCCGCGCAACAAGGACTTCACCCCAGTGAGGGCGACCCGCAGTTCCACCAGCAGTTCGTGTATACCGTGGCAATGAAGACCATCGCGCATTTCGAACGCGCGCTGGGCCGCAAAGTGATCTGGCGCACGCAACGTCGGGAATCAACAGCAACAGGAGGGAGCAAGTCTGAGTTGGAATACGTGCAGCGCCTGCGCATCCATCCGCACGCCATCCGCGATGCCAATGCCTATTACGATCCCGGGCGCGTGGCATTGCTGTTCGGGTACTTCAGCGCAGCGGACCAACTCGTGGGCTCCAATTACCCCGGTGGCATCGTCTTCACCTGCCTCAGCCCCGACATCATCGCGCATGAGGTAGCGCATGCGCTGCTGGACTCCGTGCACCATCGCTACATGGAGGACACCAACAAGGATGTGGGCGCTTTCCATGAGGGCTTCGCGGATATCGTGGCACTGCTCTCGCGGTTCACCTTCCGCGAGCTCGTGGAGCAGCAACTCTTCGCCAGTGCAGGGCGTATGGACCGCTATACCCTCTTCGGCGAGTTGGCCACGCAATTCGGCGAGGCCATTGAAGGCTACCGGGGCGCACTGCGCAGCGCCATCGGCGAATGGACCGATGAAGGCTGGAAGGCCCGGAAGCCCGAACCATCCGACTATGGCAGCCTTGTCGAGGCCCATGATCTGGGCGCCCTGCTGGTGGCCACCGTGTTCGATGCCTTCCAGCGCGTCTACCAGTACCGCACGGCCGACCTGCTGCGCATTGCCACCAATGGCACCGGCCGGCTTCCCGAAGGAAGCATCAGCCACGACCTGGTGAGGCGGCTTGCGGCCGAGGCGGCTGACATTGCCGAGCACTTGTTGCACATCTGCATCCGCGCGCTCGACTATTGTCCTCCTGTGGACATCACCTTCGGCAACTACCTGCGGGCGCTCGTCACTGCCGACATGGACATCGCTCCAGAGGATGAGCAGGGCTACCGTGTGGCGCTCATCGAAGCTTTTCGTGCGCGCGGCATCTTCCCGGACCGGGTGCGCACCATGAGCCCGGAGAGCCTGCGCTGGGCCCCGCCCCGCCTTCACAAGGAGGAGGCGGCTTTCTTTCGCCGCAACCTGCGGCAGCTGGGCGAGAATATCCGCAAGCTGGCCTCCGCCAATGATCGGGAGATGATCCACGATCTCTCGAAGAAACTACAAGGAACCTGGCAAACGATGCTCATGGCAAAAGTGAAATCCGATGAGAAGGACTTGCGCGAACGCTTCCTGAATGAGATGGGCCTCACCGGCGCCCCTGTGAAGGACCTCTTCGGCAAAGGCTCAGCGAAAAAACACGGCCTTCGCTTCCTTGATCACCGTGGAAAGGTATTGGGAGAGAATGCTGTGGTGCCCATCGAGGTGCATGCCATCCGGCCCGTGTTCCGCGCAGGCCGCGAAGGGCGGCAGATCGAGCAGGTCCTCATCATGGCTACGCAGACCGTGCGCGTTGAACTGAAGGGACACCGGGGTGAGAACGCCGTGGTGTTCCGGGGCGGCTCAACACTCATACTTCCCATGAACGGCCTGGACGACGACAAGGACTACAACATTGAGCTGGCAGTGCTCAAGAACGTGCGTAGCTGGGAACGCTTCCAGAAGCAACTGCGCTACATGGACCATGGCGATGAAGCCCGGCTGCACGCGCGCAGCACCTATGCGGGCACCGGCCACAGCCGCACGATCAGCCTCAGCAAACTCCACCAACACTAGACCCATGGCCACCAAGGTGAAGACCCGGATACGCATGCACCGCATGGGCGAACTGGGCGATTGCTTCCTGCTCACGTTCACCGCCGGGAACAAGAAGAGCCATATGCTCATCGATTGCGGCACCTTCCGCAACAGTGCCGCCTCGAAGGAGCGACTCAAGGAGATCGCCGCATCCATCAAGACCGCCCTGCAAGGCAAGCCCTTGAACGTGGTGGTTGGGACCCACCAGCACAACGACCATATGAACGGCTTCGTTCATGTGCTGAAGGACCTCCAAGGCATGAAGGTGGGGCAGGTGTGGCTCTCCTGGCTGGATGATCCCAGCGACGACGAGGCGCAGGTGATCGCCAGGGACTACAACAACCTGCGCACGAACCTGGTGGGGGCGGTACAGCACTTGAAAGGCAAGGGTGCAAGTGCGCGCATCAAGGATGCCATAGCAAGCACGGAAAACCTGCTCGGCTTCTTCCTGGGGGCAAGGAGCGTCAGTGGCAAGCCCGCCATACTCCCGGAACAGGCGCGCTTGAATTTGCAGCAGTTGGGTAGACTGGAACCGCAGTATCTGCATCCCGGTGAGAGCCGCCCCATGCCCGGCCTGCCGTCCGATACTGTACGGGTGCACGTGCTGGGCCCTCCGCACAAGCGCAGCGATCTGGAGCGCATGAACCCGCGGAAGGGCGAGAGTTACGACAAGCACCTGGCCGGGGCCACGGCATTCAGCGCTCGATTCGCGGATGCCGTGACCGCACACGCCATGGGCATGAAGGCCGGACAGGGTGGGCGCGCACCGAGCGAACTGCGCGAGGAGATGGAATACCCTTTCAGCAACCGCGTGAAGCGGAATGAACAGGATGAGACCGGTGCCCTGAAGGCACAGATCGCGGAATACCGCAGCGCCGCCAACGATTGGCGCCTCATTGACGATGACTGGCTGGAGCAGGCGGAAGGGCTGGCCCTCTGGCTCGATGACTACACCAACAACAGCAGTTTGGTGCTCGCCATCGAGCTGCTGGAGTCGAAGCGTGTGCTTCTCTTCGCCGCCGACGCACAGACCGGCAACTGGAGCAGCTGGAAGGAGATAGCGTGGAAAAATGAGAAGGTGAGCACGGCAGACCTGCTGGAACGCACCGTACTATACAAGGTGGGACACCACGGGAGCCACAACAGCACGCACGCAGAGGTGTTCGAGCAGATGAACGACCCCCGCTTGAGCGCGCTGATCCCCGTGGACAAGAACGACGGCAACATCAAGAAGCCCAAGCATCCATGGAGGATGCCTGCCGGGAAACTTTTCGAGCGGCTCAAGGAAAAGACCCGGAACAGGGTGCTCCAGATGGATGGCCTGGATGACCCGGATTGCGATCCGAAGAAGAAGGCGGTGAAGAATGCTTGGAAGAAGGCGGGATTCACCATCAAGACCGACAGTGATCTATTCATCGAAGTGAACTTGTAGGGAAGGTCGCGGCAGAAGCCAACGCACAAACCATTCTTATGACTCAGAGCGAGCCGAAGCCACCCTTGGTGAATTGCCACACGCACATTTTCACGGGCGATCATGTGCCCGCCTATCTGGCCAGAAGCATTGTGCCGGCACCCCTCCATAGGCTCTTCAATGTCCAGCGGCTCCTGTCCATTTTCCGTTGGTATAAGGATCGAACGAAGTTCCGCTACAAGCCACGGTACAGGAACCTGATCGTGCGTTGGCGCTCGTTCAGGTCTTTCCTGGTGCGCACGAGGCTTGTATGGCTGGTCGTGAACCTGTTGCTCTTTGTGGCGACGGGCCAGGTGCTGTTGCACGCTCTGGTTTGGTTCAATGCTGGACGTGCCACAGATGACCAAGTAATGCCCTGTGCCATGACCTGCGCCGACCGGCTTGCGGAACTCGGCCTGTTCAACGCGGCGCTGGCTCGGTGGCAGAAAGTAGCCCTGCTCCTTGTGGTGCTGCTTCTTTGGAAACCCGGAAGGCGGGCGCTGTTCCAACTGGCACGGCTGTTCTGGCCCATCCTGCGATCGCTTCCTGGGGCCCAACTAAGGGAACTGCTATCCCGCTATATGCTGATCGTCAAGTTCAGCATGTATGACTCCGGGAAGAGGGAGAGGGCTGGAGATCGGGTGGGGCAGCGACTGATCTTCGAGAAGCTCGTGAAGCAGTATCCGAAGGACACTGAGTTCGTCGTACTGCCCATGGACATGGAGCACATGGGCGCAGGCCCTGTGGCAGAACGTGGTGAGTACGGAGCACAGCTGGAAGACCTCGTGGTCATCAAGACCCGTTCGAAGTACCGGCACCAGCTGCGGCCCTTCATCTTCATCGATCCGCGGCGCACAGGGGTCAAGGGTTCAACGGCTCCGTTCATCGCGTGCGATCTGACCGATGCAGGCGAGGTGAGATTGGATCCGGAATGCATCGTGGGTGAGTATGTATTGAAGCATGGTTTCCGTGGGTTCAAGATCTACCCCGCCCTGGGCTATCATGTCTTTGATGAGGGTCTGCTCCCGCTCTGGCTCTATGCCGCGCAGAAGGGCATTCCCATTATGTCGCATTGCGTCAAAGGCGTGATATACTATCGTGGGCACAAGCGGAGAGAATGGGACCATCATCCGATCTTCCTCCGCAGGTCGGGCACGGACGCCGCGCGCCTGGCGTTACGTGAACCGCTGGATCTATTGGAGCCGGGCAACGAGCAGTTCTCGTGGAATTTCACCCATCCGCTCAATCTTCTCTGCCTGCTCAGCGAACCCTTGCTGCGCGTGTTGGTGGGCAGGGCGGCTCAGAATGTGAAGAACCTGTATGGATACAATGGCCCTGGTGCGCCCATGGACCGGGACCTGCGCCACCTGAAATTCTGCTTCGCCCACTTCGGAGGCGATGACGAATGGAAGCGGCACCTGGAGTCGGATTCGAACGACCTGAATCAAGCCTTGATGACCCGGCCTGCAACGGGTGCCTACCTGGGCGTATTGCCGGATGGCACCATTGATCACGGAAGGCTGGAGAACCTCTGGCGCAATGCGGATTGGTACACCATCATATGCAGCCTGATGTTGCAGTTCCCGAATGTGTATGCGGATGTGAGCTACATTCTGCATGACCCGGCCGTGCGTCCATTGCTGATCCGCGCGTTGGAACACCCCGGTGGAAAGCTTGCGGAGCGCATCCTGTTCGGCACTGATTTTTACGTCGTGAGGAATCATCGATCGGAGAAGGAGCTGCTGTCGGAAATGATGGCCGGCCTCCCGGCAGCGCATTTCGATCGAATGGCGCGATACAATCCGCGTACATACCTGAACTGACCCTCCGTTCAGACCGCAACGCGCCAACACCTCCAGGACCCGCACCATCGCCAGGGTGTCCAACCCGCAATAGGCCAGCAGATCCTTCCGTAGTTGGCCCGCATCCCCCTGGTATTTCCCAGAGGCAAGTTGGACGTACAGCATACTCGCGGTCCCGCCCTCCTGCACCACCAGATCTTTGTAGCTCAGGGTGGGCACCAAGGCCGGCAGCACAGCTTTGATGGAGGAGCTGCCGTTCATTGCTGGCACATAGTACCAGCCTTCGCGGAAAGGCACTTCGAGGTCCACAAGCCGGTCAATGATGGAGCGCAGTGCCCCGCCATGGTGGGGCAGGTCGCGCGCCAATTCTTCCAGACGTCCCCTCTCAAAAGAGGCGTGGTACACCACTACATCGCCAACCGGTCCAATATCCTGGATCAGCTGCTGTACCAGGGCCTCGCGGGGATCACCTGATGCCTCCCCGAGGAACTCCTTATGCTCCGGCTCCGCATCGAGAGAGGTTTGGATGTGTACGCTGTACTGAAAAGGGATCTGCTGGTAGGGGCGCGAACGGTCATAGAGCGGGATAGCAGGAGCAATGGTCTCGAAGTCGAAGTGATGGAGTGGGAGCCGCAACGCACCCAGAAATGCTTTCAGCCTGTCGCGATCCACACTTGTCGCGCCCGTCCGCCAGGCAGCCACTTGTCGCTGCTGGACCGTGGATAGCTTCTCATCCACTGGGATATCCACCATACGAAGGATGCCACGGTCATACAGTTCCCATGCCCGTTTTCCACCCCTGACCAGTTCAAGTACGCTGCGCTCGGGCACATCCTTCCAGCAATGGGGAATGAATGGACAATCATATGGCTTGCTGCAATGCGGGCCTATGGTAAGCAAGGGCTCCTTGCCGTTCACCAGGGCTTTCATTTCCACAATGCGCTGGGGGACCAATGGGAGTTCGGCAGCAAGCTCATCGACCACCGAAGTGATCACGAACAATTGCTGTACATCCACCGGTCCTGACCGTTCATAGGTGCTATTCAACGTGATGATACAGGTATCCTGCAAGTCCAGGCCGGTCCCGGTCACCACATGGACCTGCAAGGCCACATCAGCGATATGTTCCCTTTTCACATGGGTGGTGGCCTTCACTTCGTAAATGGTCCATCCCGAATCTCCTTTCACCAGCAGGTCTGTGGCAGCATATACACCCTCGTGGATGAAAGCGGCCTCATAGATCACTTTGACGTCCTGTGCGATCGCTTCCTGGGTACGCTTTGCGGCACTGATCAGATCTAAACCTTCCTCGTCGCGTATGTTGATGCCGCGGGGGAAAAGCCCTTGTGCCGATAGTCCCACCGCTCGACCCTCCTCCAGTCGCGATCGTTCAAGTGCGGAGGCTGGCAGCTTCAGGTGCGAGGCAGAGTGGGACAAGTATAATGCCTTCTGGCACTGAAGGCCAAGCATATAAGCGGACTTTGAAAGGAGTTCAGTCATGGATGGTATGTCTGCCAGTATGACTTTATCGCTCTACATTCATTCCCCGTCCGTGTCGAAAGTACCGTGGAAAGAATGCATCAACAAAGTGTTCACGGCGATCGGGAGTACCATGCCCGACCGATCGACGGCCGCTGGGTTACATTTAAACCTCGAATCGGAAGCCAGCAGATCAGCACATAGGAATGACCATACCGACAACCGACCACCACAAGGAAAACCCCAACATTCCTCCTCCTGGCATCGGCCCTACTCACAACCGCCACCGCCCACTCCCAGGATCTGGCCACAGACCAGGAGAACAAGGCAGCGCTGCGCAAGCTGGCCTTCATCGTGGGCAACTGGAAAGGAGAGGGCTGGATGATGGGCCAGGACGGGCAGCGGCATGCCTTCATGCAGACGGAGACCATCCGCTATAAGTTGGACAGCACGGTGATACTGATCGAAGGGCTGGGCACCAGCGATGGGAAGGTCACGCACAACGCCATGGCCATCCTTTCCAACAACAAGGCCGACGGCCACTACACCTTCCGCAGCTACCTCGCCAACGGCAGGGAAGGCGCCTTCAAAGCGGAACTGCTGGAGGACAAGCTGTACTGGTACCCGCGGGAAGACATGCGTTACATCATCTACCTCAATGAGCGGGGACAGTGGTATGAGACCGGCGAAATGAAGCGCGGCGACCAGTGGTTCCAGTTCTTCGAGATGACTTTGGACCGGCAGCGTTGACCTGCTTTTCTGGTGGCGTCTAACAACCGACAACCGACAACGGACAACCGACAACCCCTCAATACAACAACCCCGGATCCCCTCCGTACGGCCTTCTTTGTTCGAACTTCAGATCCTGGAGGATCGAAGCCTTCACATTGATGCGGAACATGAAGCTCTTGCGCAGTCCGGTGGGGATCACGTTCAGGTTGAACTCCCAGCAGTGCAGGTCCCAGTAGAGGTTGATCGATGATGGCGTGAATTCCTCGGCCACCATGTCGTAGCCGCTGCTGAAGCCCAGTTTCCAGTGCTTCAGGATGTTCACGTCGCCATTGAACAGTACGCTCTGGCGGGCGTTGTCGGTGAAGGTGTCGCCGAACCACAGCCGGTTGATGTCGTAGCTGTAGTTGAAGCCCAGGCGCCAGGGCAGGCTGAAGTTGATGCGCGCGCCCTTGCCGGGGTCGGTCTCCTCCACCACCTGCTGGTCGTTCTGCGGTGCGGCGCCGAGGGCCTGCCCGTACTTGGGGCTCTTCAGATCGAAGCCCAGCGCCACGTTGGTGTAGACCATCCGTGCCAGACGGCCGCTCACAGTGGCCTCCGCCTGATCGATGCGCTGCCCAGCGGCATTTACCGCCATCGGGTCCCACAGGCTCACCAGGTTCAGGTTGAGTTTGTTGAAGAGCGCGGTGCGTGCGGCGATGTTCAGAGGGGTCCAGCGCACCGAATCGCGCAGCATGTCGTAGCTGCCGGTGATGCCCAGGTAGTCGATCAGCTTGATCTTCTTCGTGACCAGATCATCCTCGGTGCTCTGTTTCTTGTCGCGCACCTTCGCCTCGATGTTCTGGATCAGCCCCAGGTTGAGGCTGCCGCTTTCGCCGGCCGCGGGTTTGCCGTAGATGCCGATGTCGAAGGGCGAGTAGCTGCCGGGTGTTCCGGAAGGCCCGAAGGGGCCGGTGATCTCCGTGCTCTGATCCGGCCGGTAGCTGAGGCCGGCGCTGGGGGTGAGCACATGGCGGATGGCCTTCAACCACTTGCCCCGGTACGTATAGGTGAGGTAGAGCTTGCTGGTCATGGTGGCGCCCACGCTCCAGTCCGGCGCCCGCGCGAAGCCTGGCACGGTGTCGCGCACCACCACATCATCGGTGGGGTCCAGCCGCTGCTCCAGGGTCCGGAAGTACCAGCGGTCGGTGATGCGGAACTCCGGGTTCAGGGCGAAGAAGCGGTTCTTGAAGGTGGTGTTCACTGCTGCCGTATGGCGCACGCCGTTCTGCATCTCGCTGGCCAGTGTGGGCAGGTTGCCCCAGTAGAGCCGCTCCTCGGTGGTGCTGAGGCGGTTGTCGAAGTTGGTGCTCCAGTTCACACCCACCTGGTCATACCAGCGCGGCCGCGCGCCCACCGGACGGATCATCTGGAAGGGGAAGATGCGCTGCACGTTGAAGGTGACCGCCGGCGCCGTGATGTCGAAGGTGCGGTTCAGCGTGTTCTGGCTGTGCCGCAGGTTCACCGCCAGGTTGTAGGGCTTGCCGGGCCAGATGCGGCTCCAGGCGATGTTGCTCTGAAAGGTGTTGCTGAGGAAGTCATTGGTGCTGCTGTTGAAGTTGTTGGTGAAGTTGGCGCTGGTGCCCACGTTCACGCTGGCGCTGAAACGATCGGTGAGGCTGGCACGCGGATCCACCTGGTGGTTCCAGCGGACGAAAAAATTGCGCTGCTGACTGAAGTCGGGGAAGTCGCGATCGCTGGTGAGCAGCGTGCTGTGGTTCAGGTCCAGGTTGCCGGTGAAACGGTAGCGGGTGCGGTAGCGCAACATGCTGCGCGCCGCCCAGCTGCCCCGGCTGTAGATGTCGCCGGTGAGCTGCAGGTCGAAGTGGTCGCTGATCGGCAGGTAGTAGCCGCCGTTGAGCAGGAAGTAGCCCAGCTGGTCGCTGCTGCCCCACACGGGGATGAGGATGCCGCTGCTGCGCCCCTTCTTATTCGGGAACAGGCCGAAGGGAAGGGCCAGCGGCGTGGGCACATTGCCGATCTTCATATAGGCCGCACGGGCCACGATCTTGTCATCCGGGATCACGATCATGCGGTTCACGCGGAAGTGGTAGTGGGGGCGGGGCCGGTCGCAGGTGGTGAGCATGCCACCCAGCCCGTGTACCTCCCCATCGGGGCGCCGCTTGCTCAGGCTGGAATGCACATAGCTCTCCTGTTCCTGGGTGCGCACCTCGCGGATCAGGCCGGTCTTCGTCTTGAAGTTGTAGCGGATGCTGTCCGCGTCGAAGGTGTGCCCATCCTGCGTGAAGCGGGGCTTGCCCACCACCGTACCTGCCGCGGTGTCGCCCCGAGCGGAGTCGAGGGGGGCACCAAAGGCACTGGCTTCCTCGTTCTTGAAGCTGAAGTTGATGCGGTCCGCGGATAGCTGCACACCCTCATAGTTCACCGTGGCCGCCCCGAAGAGGTACACGGTTTGCCCACGCAGGTCGTACCGGATGCTGTCCCTGGCCTCATACCGCACCTCGCTCTCCAGGGCCTGGCCCTGCGCCGGGGCCGCGCCCACCAACAGACACGTGATGAAAACTGCGCTCCCCACCAGGCCCCCCGCCACATGCCCGCCGCTATGTTCGCGCCGGAAAGACCTGTTGCGTGGGGATGCCGTCATTCCAGTTCCGATCGGTGCCGCGGATGGCGGGCCGAAAATACCGCAACACTTTCCGCGATCGATGCAACGCAGCAGGGCCCGCCTGAAGTGTCTTTCCATGGTCATGGCAATGGCCTGTATGGCCCATGCCCCCCTGGGTGCGCAGGACAAGGGACGCGATCCCAACCGCATCCGCACCGTGGTGATAGATGCGGGCCACGGCGGCAAGGACCCCGGCGCCATCGGCACCGGCCGCTACAAGACCGCCGAGAAGGACATCGCCCTGAACGTGTCGCTGCTCGCCGGCAAGTACATCAGTGAAGCCTTCCCGGACGTGAAGGTGATCTACACGCGCTCGGACGACCGTTTCGTGGAACTGATGGAGCGCAGTCTGATCGCCAACCGGGCCAAGGCGGACCTCTTCATCAGCATCCACTGCAACGGCAATGACAACAGCGCGCCGCATGGTTCGGAGACCTATGTGATGGGCCTGCACAAGACCGAGGCGAACATGCGGGTGGCGCAGAAGGAGAACGCCGCCATCCTGCTGGAGGAAGGGCATGAGTTGCGCTACGACGGTTACGACCCCAAGGACCCCGAGAGTATGATCGCCTTGAGCCTGCGGCAGAACGTCCACCTGGACCACAGTCTGCTGTACAGCGCGTTGATCCAGAAACAGTTCAAGGACCGCGCGGGGCGTCCGGACCGCGGCGTGAAACAGGCCGGTTTCCTGGTGATCAGCTATACCACCATGCCGGCCGTGCTGGTGGAACTGGGCTTCCTTACCAATCCGACGGAGGAGGACTTCCTGCAAAGTGCCAACGGACAGGACCTGATGGCCAGCGCCATCTACCGGGCCTTCAAGGAATACAAGGGTATGATGGAGGGCGCGAACGTGGTGGCCGCACCACCCATCGCCACGGTGGATCCCGCCGCACCACCGCCGGTGGTCACCACCCATGGCGTGAGTTTCAAGGTGCAGGTGGCCACCAGCAGCAAACGCGTGGAACCCAAGCCGAAGAACTTCAATGGACTGGAAGGGGTGACGGAACATCAGGGTGCCGGGCTGTTCCGCTACACGGTGGGTGATGAACCCACTTTGGAAGGTGCGCGCGAACTGCAGGCCGCGTGCAAGGCGAAGGGTTTCGATGGTGCATTCATCGTGGCCTACCGCAGTGGTGAACGGATCGATCTTCAGGAAGCTGTTAACTTGGCCCGTGGCCGCTGAGGCGGGCCCTGTTCATGAAGCTGAAACGAGAGCACTCCATCGCCCTCATGGTCCTGGTAGGGGCCGGGCTCCTGATCTTCGGAATCAACTTCCTCGGCGGGCGCGACATCTTCCAGAAGCGCCACGTCTTCCACGCCATTTATGTCCATGCACAGGGCATGGTGGAGAGCAACTCCCTGCAGTACAACGGTACCAAGATCGGGCAGGTCGTGGCCGTGCAACTGATCCAGGATGGCTCCGGCCGGGTGATGATCTCCTACCAGGTGGATGAGAAATGGCTCAGCATCCCGAAGGATTCCCGCGTCACCCTCGGTGGCGACCTCTTCGGCAAGTGGGCCGAGTTGAGCATGGGCAATTCGCCCCTGATGGCCATGGCGGGCGATACCCTCGTGGGCGACGCGCACCTGAGCCTCACCGAGAGTTTCTCCGCCGCCATCGATCCCTTGAAACAGAAGGCCGAGGGCATGCTCGCCAGCGTGGATTCGGTGCTCACCAGCCTGCAGATGATCCTCAACGACTCGGCAAGGCGGGACATCGATGCCAGCTTCGCGAGTATTCGCGCCACACTGGAATCCTTGAACCGCAGCGCCGTGCGCATCGATGGCATGATCGCCGAGGAACGCGCCACCATCCAGAGCGTGCTGAATAACATCCAGCAGGTCACCGGCAACCTGGTGAAGTACAACGAGTCCATCGCGCACATCCTCGTCAACCTGGACACCATCACCACCACGCTGGCCGATGGTGAGCTGGAGCGCATGATCGGCGACCTCACCGCCAGTTCCGCACAATTGCGCACCATGATGGACCGCATGGAACGCGGGGAGGGCTCGCTGGGTCAGCTGATGAAGAACGACACGCTGTACCAGAACCTGGAAAGCGCCAGCCATGAGCTGGATCTGTTGCTGGAGGATCTGCGCCTCAATCCGAACCGTTACGTCAGTCTGTCGTTGTTTGGCAGGAAGGATCGCCTGCCGCAGTTGAGTAAGAGCGACATCGACCGCATCAAACGCTCCATGGAGCAGGACGGCACCACGCCATGAGTCTCTCCAGCATCGCGTTCCTCGTCATTCTTGTCGCGGCCATCGCGTTGTTCACCTGGAATGTCCGGCGCGTGGTGCGCAACATCCGGCTGGGCCGGGAGCAGGACCACTCGGACCGGAAGGCGGAACGTTGGGGCGTGATGGCGCGCGTGGCACTGGGTCAGAGCAAGATGGTGGCCCGCCCCGTGGCCGGTATCATGCACATCCTGATCTATGTGGGCTTCGTCATCATCAATCTGGAAGTGCTGGAGATCGTGATCGATGGCATCTTCGGCACGCACCGCATCGGATCCATGTTCGGACCGTTCTATGATGTCGTCATCGCCAGCTTTGAAGTGCTGGCATTGGGCGTGCTGCTGGCCTGCGTGGTGTTCATCGCCCGCCGTGCCTTCCTGCGACTGCCGCGCTTCCGCAAGCCGGAGATGAAGGGCTGGCCCCGCCGCGATGCGATGATCATCCTCGTGTGGGAGATCGCCCTCATGGGTGCATTCCTCAAGTGGAACGCTGCGGATCAGGTGCTGGCGCATCGCGGTGTGGAGCATTACACCACCGCTGGTGCTTTTCCTGTAAGCACACTGCTGCGTCCCTTCTTCGAAGGCTTCAGCGACGGCACCGTGCTCTTCTTCGAGCGTTTCTTCTGGTGGTTCCACATCGTGGGCATCCTGGCCTTCCTCAACTACCTGCCTTACAGCAAGCACTTCCATATCATCCTGGCCTTCCCCAACACGTGGTACAGCAAGCTGGTGCCGCGCACCCAGATGAGCAACATGCCCAGGGTGGGCGCCGAGGTGCGCAGCATGCTCGATCCTTCGGTGCCGCCACCAGAACCTGCGACCCCACGCAAGGTGGCGGGGATGGAGGTGCCCGATCGTTTCGGGGTGAAGGACGTGTTCGATCTGGGTTGGAAGGGCCTGATGGACGCGTACAGTTGCACCGAGTGTGGTCGTTGCACGGCGGAGTGTCCGGCCAACATCACCGGCAAACTGCTCAGCCCGCGCAAGATCATCATGGACACGCGCGATCGCCTGGAGGAAGTGGGCCGCAACATCGAAAGCAACGGCGGCCAGTTCAAGGACGATGGCAAGAGTCTGCACAGCTACATCACGGACGAGGAGCTTTGGGCCTGCACCACCTGCAACGCCTGCACCTGGGCCTGCCCGGTGAACATCGATCCGGTGGAGACCATCATGGAAATGCGCCGCTACCTGGTGATGGAGGAAAGTCGTTCGCGCCCGGCACTGACGGGCATGTTCAACAACGTGGAGAACAATGGCGCGCCGTGGGCATTTGGGCCGGATAGGAGGATGGAGTGGGCGAGGGAATGAGGGAGTTGTCGGTTGTCAGTTGTCAGTACGCGATAGGACAGGATAGACGATGAGCAACGATGGAACTCCGGTGCGTTCGTTCACTGAGCTGATCGCTTGGCAAAAGGCGCGTGTGGTGCGCAAGGCGATCTCGAAGCTTGTGCGCAACTGGCCTGTGGAGGAGAAGTTCCGGCTGACCGACCAGATCATCCGGTCAAGCCGGGGCCCTTGCGCGAACATCGCTGAGGGCTATGGACGCTTTCATGAAAAGGACAATGTTCGGTTCTGCCAGATGGGCCGGTCTTCGCTTCATGAGACACAGGACCACTTGAGCGCCGCATATGATGAGGGCTACATCAGTGCGGCTGTGCTGAAGGAGCATTGGGCCTTGGTGGAGGAAGCCCTCCGGGTCGTGAACGGCTATATCGCCTACCTGCTGCGCATGGGATCGGCACATGCCGTTTCCGAACCCGAAGTACCTTATGGGGATGAGGTCCTGATATTTGTTCCACCCCCACCAGACCTCACACCCGAAGACCTCCAACCGTCCCCAGACAACCGACAACTGACAACCATCCATGAGCACGGTTCACGTCCCGACCATGGCTGAGTTCGCCTCGAAAGGCGAAACACCCGAGGTGCTGTTCTGGGTGGGATGTGCGGGCAGTTTCGATGACCGCGCACGCAAGATCACGAAGGCCTTCGTTCGCATCCTGAACAACGCGAAGGTGAAGTTCGCCGTGCTGGGCCAGGAGGAAAGTTGCACCGGGGATCCCGCACGCCGGGCGGGCAACGAGTTCCTCTTCCAGATGCAGGCACTGCAGAACGTCACCGTCCTCAACGGCTACGGCGTCAAGCGCATCGTCACCGCCTGTCCGCATTGTTTCAATACGCTGAAGAACGAATACCCCGCCTTGGGTGGCATTTACGAAGTGTTGCACCACACCCAGTTCATCAATGCGCTGCTGAATGAAGGCCGCATCAAGGTGGAAGGCGGGAACTTCAAGGGGAAGCGCATCACCTTCCACGACCCCTGCTACCTGGGGCGTGGCAATGGCGAGTACGAAGCACCGCGCGAAGTGTTGCTGAAGCTCGATGCGGCCCTGGTGGAGATGAAGCGCAGCCGTGCGAAGGGCCTGTGCTGCGGTGCCGGTGGCGCGCAGATGTTCAAGGAGGCCGAGCCCGGCAGGCGCGAGGTGAACATCGAACGCAGTGAGGAAGCACTGGGGGAACAGCCCGATGTGATCGCCGCGGCCTGCCCCTTCTGCAACACCATGCTCACCGATGGTGTGAAGCATTTCAACAAGGAGTCTGAAGTGAAAGTGAAGGATATCGCCGAATTGATCGCCGAAGCATCGGAACTTTGACCCACCGTGTCTTGTTAACGATAACAGCGACCATGACCACCGAGACCACCGCCCCTTCGCCCAGCAGCGCCGATGCGCAGGCCGTCCGTCGTATCATGGATCTGCCGGACCACGCCCGCATCTGGGTGTACAAGGCACCGCGCGACCTGGGGCAGGCCGAACAGAAGCTTATCCGCGAACGTGGTGCGGCCTTCACTGGTGAGTGGGGCGCGCACGGCCAGCCGCTCGATGCCTGTGTGGATGTGCTGCACGACCGCTTCGTGGTGATCGCCGTGGATGAGGAACAGGCACGCGCCAGCGGATGCAGCATCGACAAGAGCGTCGGCTTCATCAAGCAGCTGGAGTACGACCTGAACATGATGCTCACTGACCGCATGTTCATCGTCTATGAGCGGGACGGCAAGGTGCTGAGCTGCCGCTTGCAGGAACTTACGGAGATGCTGTCAAAAGGCCTGATCGATGCCGATACCACCGTATTCGATGACCTGGTGACCACCGTGGGCGAACTTCGTGAACGCTTCCGCGTACCGTTGCGCGCCTCGTGGATGGAGCGCTATCTCTGAGCCCTCCGGCTTTCCCTGCCGCGATCTTGATAAATACCCCGCAGGGTACCGCCACCCCTTCGGTGGCCTGCCGATCTTGCTGCGGATGTTCCCGCAACCGTCCTCGGATGAACCCTGGGCCGCCTGGCTGTTCCACGGCTGGGTCGCCCATCTCACCCTGTTCGTCGCACTGGCCCTGGCAGCGGCGCTCTTCGGCTGGTGCTGGAACCGCGCGCTGCGCCCCGCCGACCGCGGCCCGC
>JBGTES010000003.1:0-51473 GCA_041747675.1 Flavobacteriales bacterium | reverse complement strand
CCTCCGGCACCCACTATTACTACATCATATTGGTGAGTGGGGCGTGGTTCCATGGGGCGTTGTCTGTTGTCGGGCGCGCGTCAATGATGTGTTAGCGACACCAGTTCTTGTATGGCACTTTCAACGGAAGATTGTACCCGGTTGCAACCAACTTCCCCCTCAATCTTCCCGGCTTCCATTGGGGCATTAACCCTATGATCCGAAGCAGTTCCTGATCCACCTCTTCTACAAGGGACTTTGTGATAACTGCACCACTGACATTCCCGAGCGTGTCAATGGTGAACTGAGCCCATGCCATACCAATCGTGTCAAGCTTTGAGAGAAGGTCCTTGTCCACAACTCGCTCAATGAAGCAATTCAACTCAGTCTCGCCACCTGGAAATTCGGGATACTCTTCGATAGGCTCATAGACAATACCCTCCGTCACACGAAGAGTGTCATTCTGAGCCATAAGTGATGTGAAGGAGGAGATGCCCAGAGCCACCAATAGTGCTTTGAGAATGGAGCCGTTGTGCCGCATCACAGCAGGTCGCATCAAAGTATCCTCAGATCAACGATCACCCCACTGCTCACCATCCACACATAGAAATCAGCCAGCATCACGGTGAAGAGGCTGATCCAAGCCCATCGCATGTGATTGCTGTTGAGCTTGCTCACGCCCTTCCATGCCTTGTGGCGCGCCTGCCCCATCGCCGCACAGCTGAAGCAATCGATGCGCCCGCCGACGAGGTGCCGCAGCGAATGGCAGCTGAAAGTGTAGAGACCGAGGAAGACCGTGTTCAGCAGCAGGATCAAGGTTGCCACGCTCACGCCGAAACCGTCGGGCCACATCATGGCTTTGATCACATCCCAAGTGAGGATGACGATGAAGCCCAGCGCGAGGTAGAGGAAGTAGCGGTGAACATTCTGCAGGATTAGGATGCCGCGTTCGCCGAGGTAGTTGTTGCGGCGGGGTTCGCCCACACCGCATGCGACCGGATCGAAGAGGAACGCGCGGTAGTAGGCCTTGCGGTAGTAGTAGCAGGTGAGGCGGAAACCGGCGGGCGCCCACAGGATGAGCATGCCCGGCGAGAGCCAGCGCGGCATGCCGTCCCAGATGATCAGCGGCGAGTAGAAGGGCGAGAGGATGTGCGCTGAGGTGGGATCGTCGATGGCGTACCACGCGTTCTGCACCACCCGGAAGGTGGCGTACACGCCGAAGGCACTGAGGGCGATGAGGACGGTGAGGGGCGCCGCCCACCAGTTGTCCTTGCGGTCGGTGGCGCCAAAGCGCGCGGGGGGGGGTAGGGCTGTTGCTTCCGCCATGCTGCGAACGTTTGCAAAGGCATGGTGAAGGTATCAATGGCGGGGAATTGGGCAAGGGAGCTGAAGGTTCCACAGGCGGGACGCCTGTGGGACCTTATCCCTGCCTGCGAAGAGATCCCGCCGGACTCTAGAACTTGATGATCCGCTGGCGTGTGGATCCCGCATGGACCACATACAGACCCGGAGCACAGGCTCCAATATCGACGGTGTTGCCTCCAGGACGCAGATCGCCTTCCCATAGCTGCGCACCTGTGGCCGAATAGATGGCGTAGCGGATGGCGGTGCTGGAATTGTTCTGAACGGTCAATGGGCCAACAGTCGGGTTCGGCCAGATCGCCAGTCGGGCCTCGTCGCCTGTGACCATCCCAGTCACCAGATCGCAGCCGGTGCTCAACTGATCAAAGGCCGCCTGTTGCTCGGCATCGAGTCCGCCGGGCAGCAGGTTGTTCAACTCCCACGGGTCCAGCAGCAGGTCGTGGAAGCGCAGGGGCCCCACTACAGGATCCATGTACTTGTAGCGTTGATCCCGGTACGCGAAGCCGTGGCTTTGACCCAGCACCTCCGCGTAGGCACAGGTCCGGACAGTGATGTCCTCCTGCGTGAACATGGGCACCAGGCTGCGGCTGTTCTCATAGCTGGGCAACGCATGGCCGGTGATTTCCACTATCGTGGTGAACAGGTCGCTGGTGTTCACCAGGGCCGGCTCGCGCTCGCCGGTGCGGGAGATCCCCGGACCAGCAATGACCATGGGCACGCGTATGCCACCCTCGAAGAGCGTTCCCTTGCCGTGGGTGGACAGGTAGGGCGCCTGGATCACGTTGGCATCCGTGCCGTTGTCGCCGATGAAGATGATCACGGTGTTCTCCATCATCTCCTGCGGTAGTGTGCCGAGGATCCTGCCCAACTCGTGGTCCACGCTCTCGCACATGGCCAGGTAGTAGGGCAGCGGGTTGGCATTGATGCTGGCCTGATCAGTGGGCAGCGGCCCCTGCGTGTGCATGAACAGCGGCGGCAGGTGGAATGGCGTGTGCGGCGCGTTGTAGGCCAGCCAGCAGAACCAGGGCTGCTGCTGCTGCGCGATCCAATCCAGCGCCAGGTCGGTGAAGGTGGTGGTGATGTAGCTGGTGTTCTGCGCGGTGCTGCCGTTCACCGTAAAGTTCCAGTTCCAGTAGTCATTCACCGCGCCGGTAAGCAGGCCCGCATAGTGTGGCACACCCATGGCGTTCGGGTAGGCCGGGTCCGGGCCAGTGCCACCCAGGTGCCACTTGCCGATAATGCAACTCGCATAGCCGCTGCCGATGTCATCGAGGTAGCTGTGCAGCGTGGTCTCATCCGGTGGGATCAGCGATGCGGCGTTGGCATTGAGCACGCCGGTGTAAAGACCGTAGCGCCCGGTGATGATGGTGCCGCGCGTGGGCGAGCACACCGGGTCCGCCCAGACATTGTCAAAGGTGATCCCACTCGCCATCAAGGCCTCGAGGTGGGGCATCTCGGCCTTCTCCGGGCCAGGCAGGTAGCCGGGCACGGGGTCGATACCCATGTCGTCGGCGATGATCAACAGGATGTTCGGCTGCTGGGCCTGTGCCCAACTTGCGGAGAGCATCATCAGGAAGGGAAGAAGGAACCTGCGCATGGGGGGTTGGACCATAGGATGGCACGAAGGTTCAAATGCTTCAGCCGCCGGAAGGTAGGGCGAGTACAAGGTCCCACAGGCGTCCCGCCTGTGGGACCTTACAACCACCTCGGCCACGCCAGGTACCACTTCTCCACCGGCTTGCTCAGTGCGGCGATGCCCAGATTGTCACTGGCGTCGGCGATGTCGCGCAGGCTGCCATCCTTGTGCAGGAGTTCGATGCGGTCCTGCACCGGATCGTAGGCATTGTTGACGATGCTGCCGGTGAGGACGAAGTGGGCTGTGGCCGCGCGGTCGATGCCGAGCTGCTGTGCCACGCGGTCTTTCAGGTCCTCCACGCGCTGCGGGTCCCAGGGTTGGTCCTGCAGGCGGATGTGCAGCGTGCGGCGGTGCGTGAGGTCCACCGCCAGTTGCTTCAGCACCTTGTCGGGGTGTGCGGCCCAGACCTTCACGGCGCCCATCACGTCGTGGTCGTCCAAGCGGAGGAAGTCGGCCAGCACGGCGGGGTCGTTGTAGCTGGCGCGGTCGTGGTGGGTGGTGAGGAAGCGCAGCAAGGCCGGTGAGGCGAAGACGGGTGTGCCCTGCATGGCGATCTGCTTCGCACGACGCAGCGTTTCCACCAGCATCAGCTCGCAGGCCACCACGGTCTTGTGCAGGTACACCTGCCAGTACATCAGCCGCCGCGCCACCAGAAATTTCTCGATGCTGTAGATGGCCTTCTCCTCCACCACCAGCCGGTCGTCAACCACCTGCAACATCTTGATGATGCGCTCCCCGCCGATGACGCCCTCGCTCACGCCGGTGTAGAAGCTGTCGCGATTCAGATAGTCGATGCGGTCCACATCCAGCTGGCTGCTCACCAGTTGATGGAGGAAGTGTTTCGGATACTGGTCGCGGAAGATGCGGATGCCCAGCTCCAGCGCGCCATCGAACTCCGCGTTCAGCGCGTCCATCACCAGTGCGCTCACATCCTCGTGCGCGATGCCTTCCACCAGGCTGTGCTCCAGCGCGTGGCTGAAGGGGCCGTGCCCCACATCATGCAGCAGGATGGCGATCGTCGCACCGAGGGCCTCCTCATCGGTCACTTCATGGCCCTTGCTCCGCAGCGTGGCGATGGCCTCGCCCATGAGGTGCATGGCGCCCAGCGCATGGTGGAAGCGCGTGTGCAGCGCACCGGGATAGACCAGATGCCCCAATGCCAGCTGCTTGATGTAGCGCAGACGCTGGAACCACGGATGGTCGATCAGGCGCAGCACCGTGGCATGCGGCACGGTGATGAATCCGTAGATGGGATCGTTGAGGATCTTCATGCGCTTCATGCCACCAGTGTGTGGCGCCGGGCATGTGTATCAGAAGACCGGCGACCATCCATGCGCATCACCCTTTAGAGAACGACCCTCCGCACCCAGCGCCCCTGCCCGGTGGAGATCACCACGTTGTAGGCACCGTGTGGATGGTGGCTCAGATCCAGCAGTTGCCGGTCGCTCTGACCACGGCGCTGTCCCAATTCACGGCCCATGCTGTCCAGGATGCGCACCTGTAGGATCGGCCCCAGTCCTTCGGTGTCCAAGACATGGAACTGGCCCGGCGCGCCGGTGGGCACCAGCCGCGGACCATCGGCCAGCGCGATGTTGGGGATGCCCACGAAGGGCGAGTAATACAGGTCCGCCTGCCAGATGCCGCGCCCGTAGGTGGCGCCGAGCAGCTTGCCGGTGTTCATGTTGATCTCCAACTCGGTGACCACCACATTGGGTAGCCCTGTGCCATACACCTCCCAGCCATCGGTGTAGTTGTCACGGTAGAACACGCCCATGTCCGTGCCGATGTACACGCCGTGTGGCGAGCCTGGCTGGTACACGATGCTGTTCACCGGCACATTGGGCAGGCCCGCGCTGCGATTGGTCCAGGTGTCGCCGCCATCCAGGCTTTCGTACACCTTCTGGTTGGCGCTGGTGCCGGAGAAACTGATCCACACATGCAGGGGATCCGCGTGGTCCACGGCGAAGGAGGTGGGCGAAAGGTTAGGCAATCCGGGCTTGATGCTTTCCCAGTTGAATCCATTGTCATCGCTGCGTTGGATCCTGTCGTCGCGTCCGGCGTAGATGACTTCCGAGTTGGAGGGCGCGATGGTGATGCAGCGCACGAACTGCCCCACAGGCCAGAAGGAGGTCTGGTACCAGCTGTCGCCGCGGTCGGCCGAGACCCACAGGTTGCGGAAACCGGCCATCAGGAAACCATTGTAGTTGGGGTCGAGCACATAGGGCGTGACCCAGTTGCCCTGGTCTTCAATGGCTTCGGCGATGCCCGTCCACGACACACCGTTGTTCGTGGAACGCAACAGTCCGCCATTCTGGTAGGAGGCGAAGAGGATGGTGGGATCCACGCGGTCCACGGCGCATTCCATGCCGTCGCCACCATGGATGTGGGTCCACTGCCCGGCCAGCAGACGGTTGGATCCGTTGTCCTGCGCACCGGCCAGCACCAGACCCGGCAGCAACTCGCTTGTACCCAGACGGTAGAACTGGGCGATATCGAGCCCAAAGCTCCTGTTCTGCCAGTTGTTGCCGTTGTTGGCGCTTACGAAGATGCCGCCATCCGAGCCGCACCAGAGTTTTCCATCCAGCACATTCAGCGAATGGATGTCCGCGTGCGTGTAGCCGATCTGCGAGGGGTAGACCCAGTGCGACACGATGTTCCAGTTCGTACCGCCGTTGGTGCTGCGCCACACGTTGATACCGCCCACGTAGACGATCTCGGGGTCCACCGGGTCCACCGCGATCGCCATGTCATACCAGGCCTGCCCGCCTTCGTCCTCGCCGGTTTCGTCGTAACCGAAGAGGTTGGGCGTGGTGGAGCGCGTCTCGAAAGTGAGGCCACCATCGGTGCTGCGATACAGGCCGAGAAAGCCCTGTGCGGTGTTGCTGCAAAGCACGTACACCATCAGGGGATCGGCGGGTGTCACCGCGATGGCCATGCGGCCCACCTGGCCGATGGGTGGCAGCCCGGTGATGCCCGCCCCGCTGAAGTTCACGCCACCGGGTTCGCTGCGCAGAAAGGCGCTGGTGCATGCGTAGACGATGGTGGTATCACCGGGCATGAAGGCCACATCGCGGAAGGAGCCGCCCGAGTGCGTGGTCCAGGTGTCGCCGCCGTCGGTGGTGCCATACAAACCGCTGCTGCCGGCGCAGTACAGTACGTCGGGATCGTTGTGGTGCATCCGCAGCGCGCGTGTGGTGCGTGCAAGAGAGATGTTCCAATCCAGTCCGGTGCTCTCCCATGTCCCGCCCCCATCGCTGCTCTTCAATACGCCGGCGCTGTACGTGTCCGCACCATCACCGTCGCCTGTGGCGATGTAAATGGTGTTGGGATCATCCGGCCGGATGGCGATGCCGGATACGCCCATGGAAGGCAGGTCTGTGAAGAGGGCCTCCCAGGTCTCACCGTTGTCGTTGCTGCGCCACAGTCCGCCGCTGGGGGTGCCCACGTAGATGCGCTCGGGGTCCTGCGGATCGAGTGCGATACAATTCACGCGGCCATTGCCGGGGTTGTAGGAAAAGCTGTTCCATTCCGTGGGACCCAGCGACTGCCATTCGGCCGCGTCGAAGGAGCCGCCCTTGGCCGCACGCATGGCGCGCACCTCCGCCATCGCTTCCAGGAAGACCGCCGGATCGGGACGCTCACCACTGGGGTAGCTGCGCTGATCCATGAACCAGTACCAGCGTTGGAACTGTTTCCAGCCCTTGCCGCGCTTGTAGCTGCGCCCCTCGAAGGCTTCGTCGAAGGCCTCCTTCACATCGTAGATGTTGGTCTGTTCATCCAACATCAGATCCACCCAACTCTGGGCGAACAATGTTGGCAGGGTGAGCAGGGAGAAGAGGAGCGCGGCGATCGATCTCAGCATATTTCGTGGGGTCTGCGGAACGCGAAAGTACGGGTGCCGCCCCGTGCCGGACCTACCTTCGCCCAACAGGGCAACACCGCACCTCGTTCGCCGTTGGCCCTGTATGCGAACCATCACCAGACCGAACGCCCCGCCAAAAGGGCCCGCCATACCCCTCATGACCGCCAACATCCTCTGGGCCGACGACGAGATCGACCTGCTGCGCCCCCATGTGCTGTTCCTGCAAGGCAAGGGCTACACGGTGGATACCGTGAACAATGGGCTGGACGCCGTGGAGAAGGCGCGCGCCACGGAGTACGACATCATCTTCCTGGATGAGAACATGCCCGGGCTCAGCGGGTTGGAGACCTTGAATCGCATCAAGGCGGTCCTCCCCCATGTACCGGTCATCATGATCACCAAGAGCGAGGAGGAGCACATCATGGAGGAGGCCATCGGCGGCAAGATCAGCGACTACCTGATCAAGCCGGTGAACCCCAACCAGATCCTGCTCTCACTGAAGAAGAACCTGGAGGGCCGCCGCCTGGTGAGCGAGAAGACCACCAGCAGCTACCAGCAGCAGTTCCGCCAGCTGGCCATGCGCATGAGCGACCGCATGGACGCCGAGGAATGGAAGCAGCTCTACAACGAACTGGTGCAGTGGGAACTGGACCTGGTGGGCGGACAGGACCAGGGCATGACCGAGATCCTGCGCAGCCAGTGGACCGAGGCGAACGACCTGTTCAGCAGATTCGTGGAGAAACACTACGTGGACTGGCTGAATGGCAAGGGGGCGGATGGCCCCTTGATGAGTCACCAACTCTTCAAGGCCAAGGTGGCACCGCTGATCGATGAGAAGCAGCCTCCGCTCTTCCTGGTACTGATCGACAATCTGCGGTTGGACCAGTGGCGCGTGCTGGAACCCATCATCGGGCAGTACTTCCGCACCGAGGAGCAGGGCATGTTCTACAGCATCCTGCCCACCGCCACGCAGTATGCCCGCAACGCGCTCTTCGCCGGCATGATGCCCAGCGAGATCGAGAAGAAGTACCCCGGCAAGTGGGTGAGCGAGGAGCACGAGGGCAGCAAGAATGCCCATGAGGAGGAGTTCATCGCCGGGCATCTGAAGAGCCTGGGCAAGAACGTGAAGCACAGCTACCACAAGATCCTCAACCTCACCGCCGGGAAGAAACTGGCCGACAGCCTGGACAATCTGATGGGCAACGCGCTGAACACCATCGTCTACAATTTCGTGGACATGCTGAGCCATGCGCGCACCGAGATGGAGGTGATCCGCGAACTGGCCGATGACGACGCCGCCTACCGCAGCCTCACCAAGAGCTGGTTCGAGCACTCGCCGCTGATGGACATCATCAAGGGCATCGCCGAGCGCGGTGGCCGCCTTGTGGTCACCACGGACCACGGCACCATCCGCGTGGGCGAACCCAGCAAGGTGGTGGGCGACCGCAACACCAACAGCAACCTGCGCTACAAGTACGGCCGCAACCTCACCTACGAGAAGCGCGATGTGCTGGAGGTGAAGGATCCCGCCATGGCCCAACTGCCCCGGGCAAACGTGAGCACGGTGTTCATCTTCGCCAAGCAGGACAAGTTCTTCGTGTATCCCAACAACTACAACCACTTCGTCACCTACTTCCGCCACACCTTCCAGCATGGCGGCATCAGCATGGAGGAGATGATGGTGCCGTGGGTGGTGATGAAGGCGCGGTGAATGCCGATCAGACCTGCCTGCCGGCAGGCAGGTGATCAGACGATCAGATGATCAGATAATGGGAATGCCTTCTTCCGATGGGAGCCCCGGAACATCGATCACAGCATCTGTTAGAGCCGCAGATGGCGCAGATAACGCAGATGAATACGGACGGGTGGTGCCAACACTTTGCGTTTTACAGTCAGTGATCAGCGGATAGAATTGAAATTCCCATCTGCGAAATCTGCGTAATCTGCGGCCGCATTTGCTTTCATGCTTTCCACGGTCACCCTCCGCAACCCCTCCGAAGCCCCGGACCTCGCCCGGCGGACCCTCGACGCATACCCAACGCATCGCGTCTTCGCATTACGCGGTGCGCTCGGTGCCGGCAAGACCACGCTCATCAAGGCATTCTGCCAGGTGCTGGGCGTGGCCGATGGCACCAGCAGTCCCAGCTTCGCCATCGTGAACGAGTACCGCGCGGCCAGCGGAGACCCCGTGTACCATTTCGACCTCTACCGCCTGAAGGACGCCGGAGAACTCGAGGCCATCGGCTTCACCGAGTATGTGGACAGCGGTCACTATTGCTTCATCGAATGGCCGGAGCTGGCGGAGGGCTTGCTGCCGGAGGGAATAATGCATCTTGCCATTCAGGAAGAGCCGGATGGGCGGAGACATATTACGGTCTCAGGGGGCTAAGGGGTTGTCGGTTGATAGTTGTCCGTCAATGCGAGCATGGCGAAGCCGGTCCATGATGGGGGCGATGCAAACCGGTCGTCTGAGCCCCGGCAGCCAGACAACCGACAATGGACAACCGACTACTGAACCACTGAGTACATTCGCTGATCCTCCGCACCATGAGCCCCTCTTCCGAACTGCTCAAGCAACTGGCCCGCGAGTCGGCCATGCTCCCACAGGAACAGATGATGGCGGTGGGGCTGCGAAAGAAGAGCCTGTTCATCGGCATCCCCAAGGAGATCACCTTCCAGGAGCACCGGGTGCCGCTCACCCCCGCCGCCGTGGCCGTGCTCACCGGTCGCGACCATCAGGTGGTGATCCAACGCGGCGCAGGGGAGCCCGCCCAGTTCCAGGACAACGACTACAGCGAGGCCGGCGCCCAGGTGGTGGACGCGCCCGAGGAGGTGTACAAGGCCGATCTGATCCTGAAGGTGGCCCCGCCCAACCACAACGAGATCGAACTGTTGCGCCACAAGCAGACCCTGATCTCCGCCCTGCAACTCACCGTGCAGCCCAAGGACACCCTGAAGCGCATGATGGAGAAGCGCATGACAGCGGTGGCCTGGGATTTCATCAAGGACCGCGAAGGCATCTATCCGATCATCCGCGCCATGGGCGAGATCGCCGGGAACACATCCATCCAGATCGCAAGTGAGTACCTCAGCGCCGACAAGGGTGGGCAGGGTCTCATGCTGGGCGGCATCAGCGGAGTGGCACCGGCGGAAGTGGTGGTGATCGGTGCGGGCACCGTGGGCGAGTTCGCCACGCGCGCATCACTGGGCCTTGGCGCCAGCGTGAAGGTCTTCGATAAAAGCATCTACCGCCTGCGCCGACTACAGACAGACATGGGCCAGCGGGTGTGGACCTCGGTGATCCAACCCACCGAACTGAAGAAGGCCCTGCGCCACGCCGACGTGGTGATCGGTGCCCTCCGCCCCGAGCAGGGACGCACCCCCATGGTGGTGAGCGAGGACATGGTGAAGGAGATGAAATACGGCAGCGTGATCGTGGATGTGAGCATCGACCGCGGCGGCTGCTTCGAGACCAGCGAGGTCACCACACACACCGATCCGGTCTTCAAGAAGTATGGTGTGATCCACTACGGGGTGCCCAACATCGCCAGCCGTGTGCCCCGCACCGCCAGCACCGCTCTGAGCAACATTTTCGGCCCCATGCTCCTGAACATGGGCGATGTGGGCGGTTTCGAGGAGCTCATCAAGACCAACCTTGGCGTGCGTCACGGGGTGTACCTGTACAACGGCAACCTCACCAGCCCCATACTGGGTGAAGCCTTCAAGCTGCCGTACAAGGACCTGGATATTTTGCTGGCAGCGTTTTGAGACGGATGTGCCCAGGTGGCCGATGATGAACCCGGACTTCCGCCGCCGCCTGCTGCGTTACCTGATCGGTGTTTCGATCGGCCTGGGTCTTTCATTCCTCTTTCTCGGCGATCGCCTGGGCAACATGAAGTGGACCCCGAAGGCGCGGATCAAGCAACGTCTGGAGGCCACGCTGGTGCGGGCCACCCCAGCTGCAACGGCCGCGATGCAACAACGATCGATCACACTGGAACAGGTGCGCGCGTCGATCCCAGATGCACAGGTGGACATGGGTGCCACACGCCGCTCGGCCGACAGCATCTGGTACACCCTGCGCGCCGAACCAGGCGGTGTGCCCGCCCAGTTGGTGATCGTGGGCCTGCGGAATTTCGACCGCGACACCACCGCCACGCTTTGGTCGTTGGAGCAGCCCTGATCTAAGGCAACTGCGCCGCGCGCGTGAGCGTGGGCACCGTGCCTCCGATGTTCAGCAGGATCGGGTCGCGGTCATTGCCCGGGCCGGTGTAGCCCACCACCCCATCCAAGTTCACATCCGCAGCGAGGTATCCCGGCACCGTGATCGTGGGCACCGAGCCGCCGATCGCCATCAGGATGGGATCACGATCATTGCCACCGCCGGTGTACTGTAGCAGGCCATCACCGTTCACATCGCCGCACCACAACATCATCACGCCGCCCTGTTCACGCAGGGCATCAGTGCCGAAGGTGGGCGTGGCGGGCAGGCGCAGGTCAATGGTGGTGGTGGAAGTGCCCAAGGTGAGCGGTATGGCGGTCATCACACCCAGGTGATTGCGGTGGCGCAGCGCCACATGATAGTCGCCGGGCGTTTCCAAAAACTCCACTGGCGAGGCACCGTCAATGTCCACCACATCACCACCACGCTGGATGAGCGCACTGCGCGTGGACAGCACCGTGGTGGGATCCACCGCATCGCGCAACTCCACCACCACCCAGTCCACGATCGCATTGGAGCCCACGACATCGAGCACGCCAGCACCCAGCTCCTCTCCCCCGCCCTCTCCGGCATGGACATATCCCAGCCCGGTGTAGGGTTCCGCAGTGGAGATGAGTCCGGCCGTGCGCAGATCGTCGCGCATACGGTTCGTGGCGGAGTCAAATGGCCCTTGCAGGTGGGCCTTGATCGCGAGGCGCACCAAAGGGACCTGTGCACATTCCACCGCGATCGTGCCGGCCAACTCGGTAAAGGTGCCATTGACCACACGCCGATGGAGCCATGTTCCACCGGTGCCGGTGCGCCAGTCGTTCAGGTCGAAGGTGTGGCTGCCCGCCAGGTTGCCGGGCACGCGATACACCTTCACCGCATCGCCCCCACGGTCCCACGTAAGCGGAACGCCCGGAGTGATGGTCTCGGGGCCGTCGGGCTCCTCGCAGTTGATCTGCACGAAGTAGGCGTAGTCGTTGTACTGCGGCCATTCTCCGAAGATGCGCGCATGGCCTTCCGTGTCCACGCACACCGCCGTGTATTCGTTGCAGGCGATCCCCTTGGAATCGATCCCATGGTCGGCGAACATGCGGGCCATGAACACCGTGTGGCGGCCGCGTCGGTCGGGGTTGTTGTAGTGGGTGTCGGTCACGACATCGCCCAGGTGGGGTACCTGCAGAAAAGGCTCGGTACTGACCGTGACCCCTGGATGATATGGGTTGACGAGGGCCTGGGCACTGGTCACCGAACTGACCTGCGCGGTAAAGTATGCGCCGCCCAGGATGGCCATGCCCGCGCTGGTGCCGCCGATCACGATGTTGCGCTCGTGGATGGCGATGTTGATCAGGCTGTCGATCGGCGTACCCCGCCAGTAGCTCACGTAGTTCCATTGATCGCCACCAGCGAACCAAATGGCCTCGGCCTCCTGGATGCGTTGGTGTACGTAAGGGTGTTCGGCCGCGCTGGCGTTCTCGAAGAGGATCGTCTCCACACTGTTGACAGTGACCCCCAGTTCACTGTACATGTATGTGTTGTAGCCGTTTGCTCCACTGGCCCTCAGCACCAGCACATCCCCCCCATTGGCACGCTCCAGGAACCACTTCATGGCCTCATCATTGTCGGTGGCGCCACCCATCATGCAGGTGCCTCCCAGGGGTTGGGTGGTGATGCTGTTGGGGTTGCCTTCACGCCAGGTGGTGTACTGGCCGTAGCCTCGTGGCCCCACCATGAAAGCTGAAAGAAGCAACAGTGCGATCCTCATGGAGCGAAGATCGCAGCCAGGAAGGAAAGTGCGAAGGTGGTAACGGAAACTTAACGCACAAGGGACCCTTGCTCATAGGCCACACGCACCTCCTCATTCAACAACACCACAAGCGTGAAGATGCCGAGTGCTGTGCCGAAGGGAAAGCTGAACAGGCACAGGGCGGCGATGATGATCGAGCCGGTACGGTTGGTGCGTTTGGCGATCCACCGGCCGCTGAGCACGATGAACAGGCTCCATACAAGTATGAAGAGGAAGAGCCCTACACCAAAGACCTGCAGGAAGCCACCCAGCCATTCCGGCGGTGGCTCCTCGGCCTGTGCCATCACGTCGCCGGTGATGAATGAGCCGAGCACCACAAAGAAGAGCATGAACAAAGCGATCATGCCCACCAGCGCGCCGTACACATAGTGCAGCACGGATAGGACCTTCAGATTCTGGACCATGGCGGTAGGGTTTGGTGCGCCGAATGTAGCCAGGCTGGACCAAGGGGTACTGGAACGATGATGAGTGGTGGCACCACCCGACAAGCGGCAAAACGCGCATGCGGCCGGTCAGCCCTGCCTGCGCCTTCTGCGCTCCGCCATGATCAGCCCCAGCTCCCGGCCGGTCTGTCCCTTCACGCTGGTGTTTTCCGCCGCGCGTCGGATGAGGTAGGGCAGCACCTCGCGCACCGGTCCATAGGGCACGTACTTCGCTACGCGGTAGTGCGCCGCCGCCAGGTTGTAACTGATGTTGTCGCTCATGCCCAGCAACTGTCCGAAGCTGATGCGTAGATCCGTGTGTGCGATGCCACGCTCATTCATCAGCCGGGCAAGTAGGAGCGAACTCTTTTCGTTGTGCGTGCCTGCCATGAAGGCGATGCGATCCAGATGGTCCAGGCAGAAGACGATCGCCGCATCGTAATCGCGGTCCACGGCGTTCTTGTCGGCATGGATCGGTGAAGGGTAGCCGCGCTCCGCAGCTCGCTCCCGCTCCTTCTCCATGTAAGCGCCGCGCACCAGCTTCACGCCCAGTTGGTAGGCTCCCTCCACCGCCCGCGCGTGACTCTGTTCCAGGAAGTCCGCTCGATCATGCCGGTACAGTTGCACGGTGTTATACACGATGGCCCGCTCCCGGTTGAAGCGCACCATCATTCCCTCCACCATGGCATCGATCGCCGGTTGGAGCCAGCTCTCCTCGGCATCCACCAACAGTGGAACACCGGCTTCATGCGCGGCCTGGCACAGCCGTTCCATGCGCGCCAACACCCGTTGCCACTCACTTCGCTCATCGGCATTCAGGTCTTTCCCTGCACTCACATCCTCCAGCAGGTCCGTGCGGCTGATGCCCGTGGGTTTGAACACACAGAAGGGGATGTCGCTGCGATCCTTCGCGACCGAGATCGTGCGCAGCACTTCGGTCACAGTATCATCCATGGCCTCCTCGTCGTCCTGCCCTTCCACACTGTGGTCCAGGATGGTGCCGATGCCACTTCGTGCCAGCTTCTCCGCCGTGGCAAGGCTTTCGGCGATGGTCTCGCCCCCGCAGAACTGTTTGAAGATGGTCGCCTTGATCGCACCTTTGATCGGCAGTCGCAGTGCCAGCGCGAGCTTGGTGAAGCCCTGCCCGATACCCGAGATCGTGGGGTTGCCGATCACGCGGAACAACCAGGTGGCCCGCCAGAGGTCGGCGTCGCTCTTGTCGGCGAAGGCGATGCGCGTATCGCCCAGATCGGGCAGCGTACCAGGGGCGGTGGTGGTCGGCATGGGAAGGCCGGTTCCTTCGTTCCTTTGGACCATGCCAGGTGCTTCGGTGCCTGCCTGCCGCAGGCAGGGCCAAATGTAGCCAAGCCCATGACGCATTCAGATGTGCGCGTTTTCGATGCTGACGGTTGCCCGGTGACCGCCGGTGAAGGAGCCTTGACCGCGCTGGACCGCAGCCTTGCCGCTTTGCCGGAAGGCACGCCTTTGTTCATTCTCGGCGACACCAACACGCTACGCGACTGCCTGCCCGAGCTGCTGGCCCATGCGCCTGCGCTCCGGGAGGCACCCACCATGTCCGTGTCACCCGGCGAGGCCTCCAAGCGGATCGACGTATGCACCGACATCTGGGAACACCTTGCCGGACACGCCGCTGGGCGCGATACGCTGCTGATCTGCCTCGGCGGTGGGGTTGTCACCGACCTGGGTGGCTTCATCGCAGGCACATACAAACGCGGCATCCGCCACATCCACGTGCCCACCACGATCATGGGCATGGCCGATGCCGCCATCGGTGCGAAGACCGCCGTGGATCTTGCCGGGGTGAAGAACGTGGTGGGCGTGTTCCACCGGCCGGTGGGGGTATACATCCATGTCCCCTTCCTGCGCAGCCTGGGCAAACGCGAATTGCTTAATGGCCTGGCGGAGATGATCAAGCATGGGTTGGTATGCGACACCGCCCATTGGGCCGCCATCGTGGATGCGCCCTTGCACGACATCGGGGCGCTAGCCCCATTGGTGGAACGCTCCGCCGCGATCAAATCCGCCGTGGTCAGCACGGACCCCATGGAGCAGGGTCCGCGTCGCCTGTTGAACTTCGGCCATACCATCGGACACGCATTGGAGGCGCACGGCTGGGAAAGCCAGGGACGCGCCCTGCTGCATGGGGAAGCCGTGGCCATCGGCATGATGTGCGCCACCTGGCTCAGCAGCGAGCTTGGCATGCTTCCCACCGGCGACCGCGATCGCATCATCACGCACCTCCTGAGTTTGTATCCGCATCAGGCGCTGGAGGCCACGGACGACCATCGGTTGCTTGAGTTGATGCGCAACGACAAGAAGAACAAGGGCGGACAGTTCCGTTTCACGCTGCTCGGCGCGATCGGACATGGCCGTGTGGATGTGCCCGTGGACGCCGCGCAGGTGATGGCGGCGCTGGATCACTACCGATCGATCGCCACACATGCGTGAGGTCACCGTCTCCGCTCCTACGGGTCCTGTGCGGGCCGTCATTCAACTGCCACGCAGCAAGAGCGTGGCCAACCGGGCGCTGATCCTGGCTTCCCTGCATGGCGACCTTGAGGCGGTACGCGACCGTGGCGACGGCGATGATACACGCGTGCTGTATCAGCTGCTGCGCGAAAAACCTCGCGTGATGCACTGTGGCGCGGGCGGCACCACCTTCCGATTTTTGCTCGCCTGGGCCGCGGTACAGGAAGGCAGTGACCATCTCATCACCGGCATCCAACGTCTGCTGGACCGCCCCCACCACGATCTTGTGGAGGCACTGCGCACCCTGGGGGCCGACATCGAAAGCATACCCGAAGGATACCTGGTGCGTGGCAGGCGCATGCCCGGCGGCACGGTGCATTTCGATTCGCCCATCAGCAGCCAGTACCTCAGCGCATTGCTGCTGGTGGCACCGCGCATGACCAACGGTGTACACCTGCGCTGGACCGGCACGCGCCTGAGCGAACCCTTCGTGCACATGACCCTTAAAGTGCTTGCGCACCACGGCGTGTTCCCCGTGATGGAACTCGATGGCGTACGTGTGCCACCCGGCGATGTCCAACCTGCCGTGTTCGATGTGCCACCCGACTGGAGCGCGGCCGCCTTCTGGTATGAGACCGTGGCGCTGGTCCCCGGTGCTGAGATCCTCTTGGCCGACCTTGCGGACGATACCCTGCAGGGCGACCGCGAGGCACGGCACCTGTGGGCCACATGGGTGGACAGCACCGACACGCCGGAAGGTCTGCGCATCACCCACCGTGTGGATGTCGCACCATGGGAGGCGCCCCACCGCCCGGGCAATACCGCCGATCTGCGCCATGTGCCCGATCTCTTCCAACCACTCGCGATCACACTGGCGGCACGCGGTGATGCAGCCGTGCTTTCCGGTCTTGACAATCTGCGGGTGAAGGAGACCGACCGACTTCAAGCGATCCATGATGCACTGCTGGGCATGGGCCGCTTATCCCACTTCCAGGATGGCACCTTCACCCTGGGTGGTGGTGAAGGGCCCTTGCGCCCCACCGGCCAGGCCATCGACCCCGATGTGGACCACCGCATGGCCATGTCATTGGCGCCACTCGCCGCCGTCCTCGGCACCATTACCATCCGCGATCCGCGCGTGGTGGACAAAAGCTACCCCGCTTTCTGGGACGATCTGCGCAGCGCTGGTTTCCATGTGGAACACCACCTACCGGCATGATGCCGATATTCGTACGGATCCCCATCGGCCACAAACCTTCAACTGCTCCCACCCATGTCCTTCCCAAGTGACCTCGCCATCGCCCAGCAAGCCAGGATCCGCCCGATCAACACCATCGCGGAGGGGCTGGGTATCGACACCACTTCGATCGAACCCTACGGGCACTTCAAGGCCAAGCTGCCTTTGACACTGATCGACGAAGGGCGCATCGCCAAGTCCAAACTCGTATTGGTGACCGCGCTGAGTCCCACGCCGGCGGGGGAAGGCAAGACGACCACGAGTATCGGACTGCATGAAGGCTTGTGCAGACTGGGGAAGAAGAGCGTGGTGGTGCTGCGCGAACCGAGCCTGGGGCCGGTGTTCGGCATGAAGGGTGGCGCGGCGGGCGGTGGCTACGCACAGGTGGTGCCCATGGAGGACATCAACCTGCACTTCACCGGCGACTTTGCCGCGATCGAAAAGGCGAACAACCTGCTGGCGGCATTGATCGACAACAACCTGCAAAGCCGTACCCGCGGGCTGGGACTCGATCCCCGCACCATCAGTTGGAAGCGCGTGATGGACATGAACGACCGTGCGCTGCGCAATATCGTCATCGGCCTGGGTGGCACCGGCAATGGCATCCCGCGGCAGGATGGTTTCAACATCACGCCCGCCAGCGAGGTGATGGCCATTCTTTGCCTGGCCACGGACTTCGAGGATCTCAAACGGCGCCTCGGCGGCATCTACATCGGGCAGACATTCGCCCGCGAGCCGAAGTATGCCCGCGACCTGAAGGCCGAAGGAGCCATGGCACTGCTGCTCAAGGATGCCATCAAGCCCAATCTGGTGCAGACCCTCGAGGGCAACCCCGCCATCCTGCACGGCGGGCCATTCGCCAACATCGCGCAGGGCGTGAACAGCGTGCTGGCTACACGCATGGGCATGAGCCTGGGCGACTACGTGGTGACCGAGGCGGGCTTTGGCGCCGACCTGGGTGCGGAGAAATTCTTCGACATCAAATGCCGCGCTGCCGGCCTCAAGCCCGACGCCACTGTGATCGTGGCCACCATCCGCGCACTGCGCTACCACGGCGGTGCCGATATTAAAAGTGTGAACGATGCGGCTCCCGACAAGGTGAAGAAGGGCCTTGACAACCTGGGGCGCCACATCGAGAACATCGCCAAGTTCGGCGTGAAGGCGGTAGTGGCCATCAACCACTTCCCCACGGATACCGATGCGGAGATCGAACTGGTGAAGGCCTACTGCGCGGAACGCGAAGTGGAAGCCGTGCTGGCACAGGGCTTCGCGAAGGGCGGCGCAGGCATGACCGATCTCGCCGAAGCCGTGGTGCGCGTGGCGGACAGCGGTGCCAGCGCCTTCAAACCGTTGTACGAACTCTCCCTGTCCATCCCCGACAAGATCGCCGCCATCGCCCGCGAGATCTATCGCGCCGATGGTGTGGACTATACCGGCGAGGCGCTCACCGCATTGAAGCGCATCACCAAACTCGGCCTGGATGGTGTGCCCATCTGCATGGCCAAAACGCAGTACAGCTTTAGCGACGACAAAGCCCTGCGCGCGGCACCCACCGGCTTCCGCATCACCGTGCGCGACATCGAGATCGCCGCCGGTGCGGGCTTCGTGGTGCCCATCTGCGGAGAGATCATGCGCATGCCCGGCCTGCCCGAAGTGCCTGCCGCCGAAGGCATGGACATCGATGTGGAGGGGGTGATCAGCGGGCTGAGCTGAGGAGGGTATGACCGCGCGCCACTACATCGTGTTATTGATGCCGGTGCTGGCCTGCGTGCCGGGGCGATCGAAGGCACAGGATGTTTCCGAAGAAGGTCCGCTGAAGACCACTGTCGCCATCTCGCTGGGCGTGGCAGTGCCGATGAACGACCTCGCGAACAAGACCTTCCGCACACGCAGCTCGGGCTTCGCACAGCCGGGTCCCGCCGGGGCGATAAGTGTCACCCATCGCCTGCGCCACGACTGGGGCCTTACCGCAGCGGTGCGCGTGCAGCGCCATGGGGTGGATGAAGCGGCTTGGGCCCGGGAGAACCCCGCAGGTCCTCCGGGCATGACATGGTCAATGGACAGTGGACCCTGGGAGATGGCCACTGTGCTGTTCGGTGCCCATGGCCTCATTCCGAAGGGGCCCCGGCCAAGCTTTGAACTGAGATTCATGGCGGGTGCATTTTTCGCACGATCACCTGAGGTGGATGTCACTGGAACATTCGATGGTGATGGCATCCGCATGCTGCGTCCGTCGGCCACCACGACCGGTTTTGCCTTCAGCTTCGGTGCTGGCTACCGACATGATCTCGGATCTCGCCTGGCCGCAACGATCGATGCCGATCTGTGGGGAGGTCAGGCGCGTTTTCGGCATGTCCAGGCTACTGTCATCGAGATCGTGGATGACGTCGAAGCCGGCCAATTCGCCTATGTGGACGACCTGAAGCAGCGCATGAACGCCTTGCTGATCACGGCAGGGCTGGCATTGCGGTTCTAATGGAGCACAGAGCGGACCATCGCGCTTCGCTCACTCCACCATAATGATCTTGGAAGATCCGGCCCCCAGCGCAGGCACCTCCAGCAGGTAGGAACCTGCTGCCAGGCCAGCAATGGTCATGGGTGTATCGTGCGAGATATGGCGCAACGTGCGCACCAAGCGGCCCTGCAGGTCGCGGATCAGCACCTCGGCCGGCAACTGAACGTTAGCTGGAAGGGACACGTTCATCAAGCCGCTCGCCGGGTTGGGCCAGACGGAGATGGTGCCGTTCACGGAACGTTCGATGCTGATCGTATGCGATAAGGACATGCTGCCATCGATGTCCACCGTGCGCAGGCGGTAGTAATTCACTCCGGGAAAGGGTGACGCATCGAGGGTCTGATATTCCAAGGTCCCCTGGCTGAAGCCTGCGGCATCCACCACGGCGAAGCTGTCGAAATCCTCCCCATTCGCACTGCGCTCCACACTGAAAAAGTGGGTGTTTTCCTCGCTTGCCGTGGCCCATTCCAATAGATTGTCGCTTCCTGCGGCATGTCCCCGGAACCAGGCCATTTCCACAGGCAGGACGATAGACAGACAATCCTCCGAGGTGGCCGTGGAACAGGGGGCGCAGGTGGGCACGAACAGGCGGCCCTCCGAAAAGGCCGTCCACTGTGTGTTGTTCCGCCCTGGGATCACCGTAGCCCCCGCACCCGAGGTGCTGTTGAGTCCATGCACCGCCAGGCCGTTGTTCCAGGAAGGGCATACCGGCTTCGTCCCGATCAGCGTGGCGATGCAGTTGGAACCTTCGTAGAGGACCGTCTGACTTGAATACAACTGGCTCGTGCAGGAGAACATCGGGATGTTCTGATAGCTGACGACGAATCGACGATCTGGCGCTACACCCACGGTCTGGTAACGGATGCTGCCACCTATGCCCGGGTGTATATCCTGCCAGGGACTGAGGATGGCGTTCATCACCGAAGCGGGGTTCACCGTAGGGATGGCCTGGGTGACCCAACTCGAATAAGTATTGGCATTGGCGGTGTTGAAGGTGATGTAGTTGTTGGATGACACCACGCACTGGGTGTAATTGCCGCCGTTGTAGCAGAACGTAAAACCGATGGGGATGATGCCGCTGTGCACGTCATCCGTCAGGAAGAGTGAAGTACCCAAATGCGGTTCGGCCAGGTAGGGTGTGGTGGTATAGTCATAGCACATGGGCACCGGTGGAGCTGCACATGTGATGTTCAAGGTGTAGTTGCCCTGGGCGGCCATGTAGCCATGCACCAGGATGTGATACGTGGTACCGTTGATCCCCATCCAGGTCACCTGCGATTGCAAGCCGCAGAAGTCGTCGTTGCCCACTACGCACGCCAGGCCTGTGCACGCACCTGTGTACACGCGGATCTTCGTGTCATAGGCACTGCCACAGAGCGAAGCCGTCACCTGGGTGCCCGTACCGATGAACCGGAACCACACTCCTCCACCTGTCCCGTCTCCCGTGCCGCAGAAGGGGGCCACATCAACAGTGGCACCCACCGTAGTGCCATTCACTGTGGCACCGCAACCGACCAGTGTGGCGGTGCCGCAGGTATTCCCCTGTGCCCATAGGCCCAACGGAAGCAACAAAGCGACGGACAACGACCAGATATGCGTAGTACGGCGGATCATTCCGTTGGTTGGTCCGGGCGGGTGGTCGGTCCTCCGCCTGTTGGTCCGCTCTCCAGTTCGTTCAATGCATAGCCCATGATCTGCAGGCGCTCCGCCAATGTGGCGGCGTCCATACTGTTGGTCGCCAGTTTGAAACACACACACTCCGGGATGAAGTCACAGCGGTGCACCCCGGGTGTCCGCAGTAGTGCATGGATGATCGGCTTGGCTTCAGCCTGATCGGTGACATCTACCACGGAGAAACGCATCTCCAGGTCGCCCTCCTGCATCTGTGCATGGGAAGTACCTGCCCAGCCCAGCATCATTGCAAGGGCCATCAGACTACGAAACCGGACGGAATGGAGCATTGAAGAATTGACCCTCAAGGAGCGTTGGGTGACCTAAAGGTAAGCTTTGCTTAACGCGTACCAACAGGTGCCTTATATCGTTCTCAACATGCTTGAAGTCCCGGGTCGTATGAAGAGGCCAGATCTGCGGGGCGCAATGGGATAATGGGTTCCGTTGTCCCTTCATCGGGCGGGGGTCGTCATGAAATGCGTCAGGGTCGTCGGTCAAGCTTTGGCATCCGCGCCGGATCACGATCTTCGCACCCGTTACCGGGGCTGTAGCTCAGCTGGCCAGAGCGCGTCGTTCGCAATGACGAGGTCGTGGGTTCGACTCCCATCAGCTCCACTTTGGATACGCTGGCATGGATCTTCTCATTCCGTGCGCCTTCTTGCTTCAAGCGTTACGATCCGCGCAGAAATCGCCGCACCCCGATCTTGCCGCTATCATTGGTGATGCGCAGTTGATACAGGCCCGAAGGCAAGGCGCCCACATCTACCATGAGCCGCTCGATCCCCACTGGTAATGTGGGTTGGCGTGTGACAAGCACTGTGCGGCCCAGGCCATCCAAGATCTCCAGCAGATGAGCCCCGCCGGCACTGCCGAATACCACAGCGATCTGGTCCGTGGCCGGGTTCGGGTACACTTCCACACCCAGGGACGCGTGCGCCACCTGGTCCATACCGGTGGGTGAACTGGTGAGCCAGCGTGCGAAGAGGACGGACGAAGGCGATCCGTTCGTCACTGTCAGCTGGTCGTGTACGGAGATCAAGGGCACGGGCGTTCCAGGCAGGTAGTAGGAATAGTGGGTGAAGAGGTAGTCGATGATGATCGCCCCGCCCGCCACCACGTCGGTGTAGTCCTCGATCGTACGCACCCGCAATACATTGGGGTATGTGCCATTGGGCATGATCAGCGTGCCATAGCCATCGGCCAGACCACTGATGGTACCGGTGCGGGATACCGGGGTGCCACTGCTGGAGAAGGCCGAACTGAAATTGTCCGTCCAACTGGTGTTGTAACCGCATGGATAGGTCATCACCCGCTCCACGTCCTGGTAGATGATCACGGAATTGATCACGGCGGAATACTTGCCCAGGAAGTCGATGCCATTCGCACCTGCCTGCAAATAGGTGATGTCGTTCAGCCAGTCGATCCCAGCCACGGTGGCACTCGGGTATACCGCGTTGTAAGGGGTGGCGTTGGGGGGCAGATAGTTCAGGTTCACCGCTGCACCGGAGGGCATGTTGGAGAAATCCCAGATCTGGTTGGCACCGCCGGGACCTGGGGGTACATTGTTCGTCTGGTGGAAGGTGAAGGTCTGTCCAGGTACGGGTGCGTTGTTGGCCTGGTCCAGGGTCTGCGCGCCCAAAGCCAATGAAACTGCGAGGGCGGCGATAGCGAAGGTGTGACGTGTTCCCATGGTCGCTGCGGTATGGTGATGTCACGAGTTTACACCACGCCGATGCCCTGGTGGGGAGGCCAGGGCAGGGAAGTATCCACAGCCAACTGTTCCATCGCGGCTGGTCACTGCCGTACCGGACGCAGGCGCTCCACGAAATACATCTGCGTCTCGCCCTTGCCCTTCACGCGGATCGGCCCGCGCGGTACGGCCTCAATGGTATCCATCACCTGGGCGTAGGTGCTCCCACTGATGTTGATGCGGCCCGGTACGCTGTTGCTTTCCATGCGGCTCGCCAGGTTCACCGTATCGCCCCAGATGTCGTAGGCGAATTTCTTCTCACCCACCACCCCTGCCACCACCGGCCCGCTGTGCATGCCAATGCGTAGCGGCCATTCGGTCAGACCCTTGTGCCTGCGCTCAGCGTTCACGGTCTCCGCTGCGGCGATCATGTCCAGCGCCATGCGCACGGCCCGCAGCGCGTGATCGCTGGCAGGCTCCGGAAGACCGCTGGCACACATGTACGCATCACCGATGGTCTTGATCTTCTCCACGCCGTGTTTGTCGCAGAGACGGTCGAAGAGGCGGAAGAAATGGTCCAGTTCGCCCACCAGCTCTCCACTGTCCATCTGGCTGCTGTAATTGGTGAAGCCCGAGAAATCGCTGAAGAGCACCGTGGCGCTTTCGTAACGACGTGCCCGTGCGGTGCCGTGGGTCTTGAGTTCCTCGGCCGTGCTGGCGGGCAGGATGTTCAGCAGCAGCCGGTCGCTGCGGTCCTTCTCGGTGGCCAGTTCGCGGGTGCGCATGGCCACGGTGTGCTCCAAACGCTCGCGGTCCATGCGCAGCCGGCGCTCGCGCATGCGGGTGAAACCACCCATGGCAAGCAGTAGGAAGACCCCCGCACCAAGACGGAAGGGTGTGGTGCTCCAGAAGGGTGGTGCGATACGGAAGGAGTATTCCACCGGTGCCGTGGTCCAGCCCTTGGTATTGCGCGCCTCCACCCGGAACACGAAGTCGCCTGGTGGCAGATTGCTGTAGGTCACGCGGTCCGTGGCGGTGATCGGCGACCAGTCCGGATCGTGGCCCTGAAGGATGTAACGGTAGCGCACTTGCTCGGGGAAGGCCAGCGAAATGCCGGTGAAGCCGAAGGTGAGATGATTCCGGTCGTGCGGCAGTTCAAGGTCCATGGGCAGACCGTCGGCAGCAGGCGGCGCGCTCCATGGCCCCCAGTCGGGCCGTTCGAAGAAGAGGAGCAGGTCGGTGATGCGCACCTGGGGTTCACAGGTTTCGATGTGGCGCTCGCGCGGATCGTGACGTGTGGCGCCGCGCACCGTGCCGAACCACAGGGTGCTGTCACCGTCCAGCATGCACGCGTTGCGAAAGGCCTCCACACCGATGAAGCCATCGGCCGTGCCGTGGTGGGTCACGCGCAGGATGCGATCCTGCATCTCATCCAGCTCCACATGTGTGAATCCCTGCCGTGTGCCCACCCACAGGTCGTCAAAGGCATCGAGCAACACCTGCTCCACGGCCAGGCTTGGCAGACCATCGCCCAGACCAACGCTGTCCAGGCTATGTCGCCCCACGCGGTAGAGTCCGTGTCCTTCGGTGCCCACCCACAATGTTCCCTTGCGATCGCGCACCACGCTGGTGGCCTTCACCACGGGCATGCCGGGAGATGGCGACAAGATCCGGTGTTCCCCATTCAATGGCAGATGGAACAGGCCCATGTCCGTGGCGGCCCAGAGTGTATCTCCACCATTGGCGATCCCGTGCACAGCAAGTGGGGGTCCCGGCGAAGCGAGCCACGTGCCGTCCGGCGCTTGATGGAAGAGACCTTTCGATGTACCGGCCCATACGGTCCCGGTATCGTCGAGGAGCAATGCCTGGACACGGTCGGCAGGACGGCGCGTGCCCATGGTCACGAAGCGGTCCACCTCCAGGCGGAAGAGACCCTGCGTGGCCGTGCCCACCAGCAGCCTCCCTTCGCGGTCCTCGCCCAGGCAGAGTGCGAAGGCGTCGGTGAGGCCCTCGGCCTTGCCAAAGCTGTGCAGTTGTTCACCGTCCCAACGGGCCACGCCCCCGCCCATGGTGGCCAGCCACAACAGTCCGTCGGGTGTGCGGTGGATCGCGCTCACGATCCGCGACCCCAGGCCATCGCGATCGGTGAAATGCAGGAAGGCACTACTCACCACCTTACTCACGCCGCCAAAGCCGGTGCCGGCCCAGATCGCTCCGGAGCGGTCCTGCAGCACACAGTGAACCAGGTCGTGCCCCAATCCATTGGCCTCGCCGATCGTCCGGATGGTGGGTTGGCCACCACGCTTCGTCAACTGCACCAGGCCCGCCGGGGTGCCCAGCCAGAGATCGCCGTCGCGCGCCCGATGAATGGCCAGCACCCGGACATCAGGCATGGCGATGGGAAAGCTGCCGGTGAAGCGCTCGGCGGGCGAAAGAGGACGCAGGGATGGATCGAATTCCGCGTAGCCCTGGGCTGTGCCGACCAGCACACCCGCCGTGTCGGAAAAGAGGGCATTGACGTGGATATCAGGCAGGGCATCGGTAGCGAAATGCCGTTCCCATTCTTTGCCTTGAAGGACATACAAGCCGCTATCCGTGCCTGCCAGTAAGTCTCCCATCGCACCGCTGACCAATGCGCGCACCGGCGCTCCACCAGCGATGTGGGTGACCACCGGCGCGCCCTCCAGATCACGGATCACCTCTCCGCCGAGGGTGGCAGCAAAGAGGGTTCCATCGGCATCCCGCACGAATGCGCTCACGGCCTTCTTCTCCATTCCGACGATCACCTGCGCCCCCACAAGTCCGTTGGCCGTCCACCGTACTATCTGGCCATTGCCCAGTCCCATCCACATTGCCCCATCGCTGCCGGCATGCAGGGCGGTCACTTCCTCGGCAGACAGCCCCTCGCGCCGTCCGATCACCATGGAACGCAGGCCGTCAGTACGCACCGCACCGGCGTCGGTGGCGATCCATAGAAAGCCGGCCGCATCTTCACACAGCGCATTCACTGAAGTGCTGGGCAGGCCCTGTTCCAGGGTATAGGTGCGCACATCATACTGTTGTGCGAATGCCGCCGGGGCGAGGCAAAGTGGCCAAAGCCGGGCCCCGCGCCACATGTGGGAGAGCACCGGGACAACCATGGGGGGAAGATAGGACGCGGCCTTTCCATGGACCGTGCCGATCGGATTTGGGATCGGGCGTTCGAGCACTTACCTTCATCGGCGTTCAACCAAACCCATCCGATCATGAACATCACCTTCAACGAGTTGCGGCGGATCAAGGACACCCTGCCTGATGGGAGCATCCACCGCATCGCCAAGGAGCTGGACCTGAACGTGGAGACCGTATGGAATTACTTCGGTGGATACAGCCACCCCAACGGGAAACCCATGGGTGTGCATATCGAGGAAGGGCCTGACGGTGGTGTGGTGTCCCTGGACGACACGCGCATCCTCGAGTTGGCCAAGAGCATCCTCAACGAGGAGCACGCACACGCCTGATCGGCGGTGCGGATGGTGAGGACCTTCCGCCAGGCGCGGAAAGAGAGCGGTCTGTTCCGGCAGGTCGCTTTCTTTATTCCGCACAGGCCAGCCCCTCGTCAGCTCATGTGGTCATGTGCTCATGTGGTCATGTGCTCATGAACATGTAAGATACTCCACGGCGCCAACATTGCTGAACGGTCCATGCGCACATGCGCGTGTCGGCCGTGCGTTGCCACACATGGGCACATGCCATCTCCTTACCGTTCCACCACCCGGAACTCCACGCGCCGGTTCAGTGCACGGTTCTCCTCACTGTCATTGGGTACCAAGGGCTGGCGTTCGCCATAGCCCTTCCACGTGATGCGGCCGGTCTCCACCTTTTTCTTCAGCAGATATTCGGCGACGGCCTGCGCGCGGGCATCGCTCAACTTGTCGTTGTACGCATCGCTTCCCTGGTCGTCGGTGTGGCCCTCGATCTCCACACGCAGGAAGGGGTAGTCGGTCATCAGGTCCACCAGCTTGTCGAGTTCCTTCTCGTAGCCGGGTATCAAGGTGGATCGGTCAAAATCGAAATGCACATTGTCCAGCCGCACGCGTGTACCCACGGCCGGTTCGATGGCATGGATGTCCACATCGGTGCTGCTGGCATGTGGGGCGGGCACCTGGCGCGGCGGGGGCGGCACACTCTCACGGGGCTTGGGCGATAGCGCCATGCCGGGTGGTGCTACGCGCACATTCACATCATCCACATAATAGTAGCCACCGCGTTCTCCCGATGGCATGCGTTCATGTTGCGTCACATCATCACCATAGAAGTTGCCGATCAGCAGGTAGCGCTCACCACCCTTCGCCTCGAATACGCCGCTCACCTTGTGCCAGCCGCTCTTCTTCACCACCTTCTCCTCGTTCACCGTGGGCGTGATGTACAGGGGGAGGTTGTCCCGGGTGGACACCGGGGTATCCGAAAGCAGCAGCCCGATATTGTTGCTCGCCTCGTTGCTCTTCACGGCGCGCTGCACCCAGCATTCCGCGATGTAGCGAACGCCCGCCTCCAACGGTTCCTTCAACTCCGTCTGCAGATACTCGTGCCAGTAGGTGGGTGTGTTGCCCTTGCCGTAGGTCTTGATCCCCGCCATGGCCACGCCACCACGCACGCTTTGTTTGCCGCTGCTGTGTTTGCCCGGATGCGCCCAACAATCAGGATCGTTCTTGGTGGTGAACAGGTCCGGCGTGGTGCGCGTGGGCGAGTTCCAGTAGACCACATTGGTGTTGAACTTATCCACGTCCTGCGTCCACCCGCAAAAGGGTTTGACGAATTCCTCGAAGCCCGGATCAGGCACCAGGTTGGGCATCGTGTCCTGTTGAAGGGTCCGTTGAATGATGCTTTGCGCAGGCAGGGCGGTGGCCGACAGCAGCACGGCGACGATCATGAGGGCACGCGGTTCCATGGATCAAAGGTATCGGGGGCATCACAGGCACGCTGGGCATCATTCTGTTGGGTTTGAACAGTGTATTGTGGGGCGCTATCGCCGGGTAACTTCGCCGCCCCTTTGCGCGTCATACCCCGCTGCCGCCGCCCACACGATGGAATTCCGCGCCTTCATTTCACTTGTCCGCGACGCCATTCGTGGGGGCGAGGATCAGGACTACACCCGCATGGGCGTGCGGCGTGCCATTGTGTTGTTGAGCATCCCCATGGTGCTGGAAATGGGCATGGAGAGCGTGTTCGCGTTGGTGGATGCGTTCTATGTGAGCCGCCTGGGCACCGACGCCATCGCCACGGTGGGTCTGACCGAAAGCGTGCTCATGGTGGTGTATGCCCTGGCCTGGGGCATGGGCATGGGTGTGACCGCTGTCGTAGCGCGTCGCACAGGTGAACACGACGCACGGGGTGCTTCACGCGCCGCCATGCAGGGCATCCTGCTGGCCGCTGCCGTGGCATTGCTCTTCGCCGTTCCGGGCTTCCTGGGTGCGGAACGGGTGCTGCGCATGATGGGTGCCGAGGAGGGGGTGCTGGCGGTGGGCACGGGGTATACCCAGGTGATGTTCGCCGGCAACATCGTGATCATGCTGCTCTTCGTGAACAATGCCATCTACCGTGGCGCAGGCGATGCGGCGATGGCCATGCGTGTGCTGGCGGTGGCCAATGGCATCAACATCATCCTCGACCCACTGTTGATCTTCGGCCTGGGCCCCTTCCCTGAGATGGGTGTCACCGGTGCGGCCGTAGCCACCACCATCGGACGTGGTACGGCGGTGATGTACCAGTTCTGGGCACTATCGCGCCGCAGCGGCCGCATCGTGCTCTTGCGTTCGGAGATGCGGTTCGACCCGACGGTGCTGTGGACCATCGTGAAGGTGAGCGCCGGTGGCGTTGCACAGTTCATCATTCCCTCGCTTAGCTGGGTATTCCTGGTACGCATCGTGGCGGTCTTCGGCAGTGCGGCTGTGGCGGGTTATACGATCGCGATACGGGTGATCATGTTCAGCATCATGCCTGCCTGGGGCATGGCCAACGCCGCCAGCACATTGGTGGGACAGAACCTGGGGGCAAAGGAGCCCGATCGCGCCGAACGCAGCGCCTGGCTATGCGGCCATTACAACATGCTCTTCATGGTGGGTGTGGCGCTCTTCTTCTGGGGCACCGCACCGTGGATCATGCATCTGTTCACACCAGATCCCGTGGTGATGCGTTACGGCACGGAAGCACTGCGCATCATCACGCTGGGCTACTTCTTTTATGCCTACGGCATGGTGCTGGCGCAGGCCTTCAACGGCGCGGGCGATACCCTTACCCCCACGTACATGAATATCGTCTGCTTCTGGATCATCGAGATCCCGCTGGCGTGGTTCCTGGCCCGCACCCTGGGCTGGGGCGCCAACGGTGTGTTCGCTTCCATCGCCATCAGCGAGAGCATCCTGGCTCTGCTCAGTGCGGTATTGTTCCGACGGGGGAAATGGAAGTTGGTGCAGGTTTGAGCGCTGAGCGCGTTCGCTATGAACGCACCTACTTCGCCTCGAAACCCTTTGGCTTCCCCGCTTTGTACCACTTCAGCAATGTATCGATCATGTGCTCCATCTTGCGGTCGTCGGCCCAGGTTCCGCGGAATACCAGCACACCGTCCTTATCGACGAGGAAGGCGCCGTTGGGTGCACGGCCATAGAGGTCGTACACCTTGTTGTCCAGGCCATCCACCAGGACGGGAAGTTTGCCCAGCCTGGCGAATTCGTTGGCGTAGGCCGTCTTCTCGGCTTCGGTGGCGGGTAGCGGGAAGGCCTTGAAGGACTTGCGGTCCTCCGGATGCAATTCGCGGCCGTAGATGACGAACAATTGCACGTCCTCCTTCTCGTACTTCTTCAGCAGGCGTGACCAGCGCTCCATCTGCACCCGCGACGGTGGATTCGTGACAGTGCCGAACATGAACGCGCGGATCATGCCATCATGGGCGCCGAGCGTGTATGGCGCACCGGTGGCGGCGTCCGGCAGGGTGAAGCCGTGGGTGCGCGGCACCATGCCTCCTCCCTCGCTGTACGTGCGGATCTCCCGGATGGTCTTCCGCATCAGCTTGTCGAAGTTCATGCGGAAGATGTTGACCTGCTTGCGCATGACCTTGATCTCCCTCTGGCTGTATCCATTCAGGAAGTAGTCCAGATCGTCATGGAAGACCAGCGCTGTGTCGGTGGGGAACCATCCGGGATCCCAACTGTTGAGTTGGGCACGGCCATGGACCGCGCATGACAACAGGATCAGGAATGCCAGGATGCGCATGCTTCGGAGGGATGACCGGCCAAAAGTAGTCGCCGATCGCCGCACGCGCTGCCCATGTTCGCGGTGCGGTCGCAGGGCCTTCCGGTACCGGGGATCGTCATTGTATCTCGTTGGGTGACCCCCATCACGCACGGTGCGCCATGGACCACCGAACTTTGCAGCATGAAGCGCTGGATGATATTCACGGCCGCCATCGCGCTGGGCACGGTGGCTGGATGGGCATGGTGGAACTGGTATGGTTGCGAGAGTGGCTGCGGCATCACCGGCCAGTGGTGGAGCAGTGCCGCCTACGGTGGTGTGATGGGTTACCTGCTGCTGGGCCTGGTGCTTCCTGCGCGCCGCCGCGATCCGGACGTGGCGGAAGGTGACCAGTGACCCTTGAACAGCGGAAGCGGCACCCTCCCGGATGCCGCTCCCTCCATTTTCGGCAGATGCTGTCACGTTCGTCAAGCGACCGCACCGTACCGGAGCCATACTGTTCTTCGATGGGCGCTTCGTTTCCCGGCCATGCCCTCGTTCAGTTCTAATGACCACGCCGGGCAAGGGCGATGCCGTGGCAGTCACGCGCCCATTGATGCCGTACAAGTAGCGCCATTCATCGCAGGGAAGCATGTAACACGCTTGATATGAATACCGCCACAAGGGGAATGCCGCCTCAGTGCCGTGGAAGGAATTCCCCGACCGACGTCCGGCCCGTTCAGAAACGCCAGCGCATCTGCACCTTGATATCGCTGCGAACGTTGCCCGCGATCTCCTGCAGGCCTGTACTGATGCGGTCCTGATCCTGGTAGATCCACGCGCCGTAGCGCACCCAGAGATCCACCCGCCGCAGTGGCGTGGCGCGCACCATGCCGTACCAGCGGATGCCGCGCCCATAGTAAGGGGGTATGCCGAACACGCCGATCAGTTCGTTCTCGTAGGCATAGATGCGGGCGTCGTAGCTGTCGGTCTCGAACAGGGCAAAACGCAGGGTGAGTTCCACCGGGCTGCTCAAGGGCCTGTGCACGATGTCCTGATAGATCAGGAACCCGTGCTTCAGGGGCATCTCACCCCGCTGGAAGTCCACCGTTTCCACGCGGGTACGCAGGCTTACACTGGGACTCACCTTGTAAGCTGCATTGAAGCGGTAGTTGGTCTGGTCCACTTCCACGATGTTGCGGATGCGGTCCACATCATCGCCGGTATTGCGCGGCCGGTTGCGCTGGCGCACACGCACGTACAGCTCGGTGCCACGTTGTGGACGCCAGTTCACCTGCGCCATCCAGTCGGTGCCGTGGCTGGGGGCATCCACCTGGAAACGCAACCACTGGTGCTGCCATTGATCATAGAAGGCGTTGATCGTCCACTTGCGATCGGGGCGGATCTCCAGGCCGGTGTAGAAGCCCCGCTGGTTCCATGGGTTGATGCCCTCGCCGAAAGCCACGCTGTACAGGTTCTGAAAATCACGCGCGTAGTCGCGGTAGAGAAGGCTCATGCTCACACGCTTGTCCAATGCCACAAGCAGTCCGCTGTTCCAACTCACCCCCCCATTCGCACTCATGGCGGCTTCGCCAAAGAAGGTGAGGTTGCGGTACAGCGCGTTCCAATCCACGCCCATGGTGGTGTTCTCCTTACCCTGGAACTCGAACTGGTTGTATGGTTGCAGGTTACGGGCAAGATCGCCACCGAACTGGACGTGCGCCGCCGTGGCACCGATACTGAATGACGGACGGATGTAACGCAGGTGCCCGCCGATGATCCGCTCGCCGACTGAACGTTTGCGATCCACCTCACGTTGCGTGCGGTGGAACCCGTCCTCCTGGAAACTGCTGAAGACCAGTTCCGGCTCGATCGTGTCAGTGGTGTCCGCACCCGCAGGCACCGAGCTGATGTTGGCATCGAGGCCTTTGTTGGAATAGAAGCCCGTCAGCTCCAGATGTTTCGCCACTTCATATGTGGCGGCCACTCCACGCATGAACAGGTTCTCATTCACGCTGGTATACGGCATCAGGCCGATGCCATTGCGCTTCACATTCATGGTGAAGCTGCTCTTCCCACCGAATCCCAGGCCATTCCAGAAGGTGAGTCCCTGCCCGAACTGCGCCTGGTAGTCGCCCACGGCCAGCGCCTTCAGACGTCCGAACTCACGCAGGAAAAAGTGCGCGCTGTAGAAATCGTAGCCCTGCTTCTGGGTGCCACGGAAGAACTCCTCGCCTTCGTCCTTTTCCGCAGTGATCCCCGCGCTGATGTTCTGCCGGTAACGGAAGCGATAACGCGTGTAGAACTTGTACGGGCTGCCCATGTACACACGGTTGTTCTGCCGCAGACTGTCCATCACCGCCGGATCATCGAAGTCGGGCAGCGGAGCGCCACTGGGGAAGTAGTAGTCCTTGCCAAAGAGGCTGCGGCGATCCATGTTGCCACGCCGCTGTTCGATGTTCAGGAAGCTGCGCACGGTGACCTCGTGGTCAGCGCGCTTCAGGATGTTCTTCAGTGAGGCGGTGGTGGTGAGCGGGTTCTCGCGCACGGTGACAAAGGGTCGTACAAGCTCGATGGTGCGCACGTCCCATCCGTCGATCGTCTGTAGTTCATAGATGCTCAGCAGCTTGCCGTTGCGGCGGATGTGCTGCACCAGCGAACTGATCTGCACATCGGTGAGCAGGAGCAGCTTGTTCAATTCCAGCGCATCGGTATGGTTCAGGTCGATCGGGTCGAGGTACCGGTCGGTCAGGAACTCGAAGAGGTTCGTGAGATCCACATCGGCATCGTCGCCGAGTTGTTCCGCGGCGTCCTCGATGCGTTGTTCGATCAGGTCCTTGGGTACGCCATCCACCTGCGCCAGCAAAGGAGCCAGGCACAGCACCGACAGCGATACCGCGACGAAGATCTTCACTTGAAGCGGTAGTTCAGATTAAGCATGGGTGTTGGGCCAAGCTGTGCGCGCACGGCCACGGCCAGGTCGATGTCCACGCGATCCAACCGGAAGCCGGCACCGAAGTGCGATCGTGCCGGGCCGGTGCTGACGCCGGTACGCAGGAAGAGGACCTTGCTCGGGTTGTACTCCACCCCCACCCGGAAACGCTCCTGCCTGTCCATGTCCTTCTCAGCCTCCAGGGTCATCAGCAGCTTGGTGCTGAAGGTATATGCCATGCCCACGCGCATCACTGTGGGAGGACGCTCATCCACCGTCACCGCGGCATCGCCCGTGGTGCCGAAGCCACTGCGGTTGGGATTGAAGATGTGGGCCCCGATCCACAGCGCATCGGTGATCCGCGCCTGCACACCAAGCTCGGCCACAAGCGTACCCGAGCGGCCATAGTTCTCCCCCAGTGCCACCCCGATATGATCCATCTGCACGGCAGCCCTGAGCCCCTCGCCGAAATGCATCGCATAGGCCAGGCTGGTGCGCGTCTCATTGTACAGGCTGTATCCGAAGCGGTCCGCGCCGATGCCCAGCACACCGCGGCCAAGCGGCACCGCCACGGCAACAGCCTGGTGGGCAAGATCCTCACTGAGCCAGTGCTGCTGGTAGAACATTCCGGCGGTGGGGACCTTCACACCCGCGAGTCCGGCGGGATTCATACGGATGCTCCACACATCGGTGAGGGTGAGACCACTGTTGCCCATGCCCGCGAAGCGCGCGCCGATGGGCAGCGGGTCGCCCCCGGCATGGACCAGGCAGGAGGCGCACAGCGGGATGATCAGGAACGGTCGGCGCATGCGTCGAAAGTAGGGATCCTCGGGAAGCACAGTGTTAAGGGAGGTGCGAAGTCCTTCGGATGGATGGTGACGGCCTACGGGACCGGTCAAATGCGGCCCGCACGTCCGTGCCGGACCACATCCTACCTTCGCCGGGCAAGTCACCGGGGGAGTTCCATCGCCCCGGGGGCACCGTGAAATGAGCGATCGACAGCATACCCTGCGGACCGAAGCGACCCTGAAAGGTGTGGGGCTCCACTCCGGCGTACCGGTCGAACTTACCCTGTGCCCGGCCCCCGTGGGCCATGGCTACAAATTCCAACGCACCGACCTGGAGGGCCAGCCCGTGATCGATGCCGATGCCGACCTGGTGGTGAGCACCGCACGCGGCACCACCCTGGGCAAGGGCGACGCCGTGGTGAACACCACCGAACATGTGCTCAGTGCCCTCTACGCTTTGGGCGTGGACAATTGCCTGCTGCGGCTCACCGGGCCCGAGGTGCCCATCATGGACGGCAGTGCGCTGCCCTTCGTGGAAGCCATTGAAGCCGTGGGCCTGCAGGAACAGGATGCACCGCGCAACTGGTGGGTGTTACGGGAACCCATCTGGTTCGAGACCGCTGAACGCGGCACGGAGATGCTCGGTGTGCCCGCACCCGGCGGCGAATTCCGGCTGACGGTGATGGTGGACTACAACAGCCCCGTGCTGGGCACCCAGCACGCCAGCATGTACCGGGCGGAAGAGTTCAAGGATGAGATCGCTCCCTGCCGCACCTTCGTATTCCTGCGCGAATTGGAACAGCTCGCCAAGGCGGGCCTGATCAAGGGCGGCGACCTGGACAATGCCATTGTGCTGGAGGACCGCGAAGGCACCACGCAGGACGATCTGAAGGCCGTGGCGAAGGCGCTTGGAAAACCCTATCAGGAGGTGGAGATCCGCCGCAACGGCGTGCTCAACACCACGGACCTGAAATTCTTCAATGAGCCGGCGCGCCACAAGCTGATGGACATCATAGGCGACCTTGCGCTGGTGGGCCGTCCGATCAAAGGCCATATCCTCGCCGCACGGCCCGGCCATTTCGGCAATACCAGCTTCGCCAAACGCATCAAACAGAAGATGCGCGAAGAGGAGAAGAACCCCATTGCCCACCTGGACCTCACGGCCGAACCACTCTATGACAACGCCGCGATACACCGTCTGCTCCCCCACCGCTACCCGCTTCTGCTGGTGGACAAGGTGATGTCGATGGACAAGACGAGCATCATCGGTGTGAAGAACGTGACGCTGAACGAGCCGCACTTCACCGGCCACTTCCCCGGCAACCCCGTGATGCCCGGCGTGCTGCAGGTGGAGGCCATGGCACAGGTGGGCGGCATCTTCGCCCTGAGCCAGGTGCCCGACCCCGAGAACTACACCACCTACTTCCTGAAGACCGACGGCATACGCTACCGCCGCAAAGTGGTGCCAGGCGATACGCTGGTGTTCCACTTGACGTTGATCACACCCATCCGCCGTGGCTTGGTACACATGGCGGGTAAGGGTTTCGTGAATGGTCAGCTCGCCGTGGAGGCCGAAATGATGGCACAGATCGTAAAGGACAAGGTCCCCGCGAAAACTGAGAAGGCATCGGCCTGAGAACATGAGCATCTCCCCCCTCGCGTATGTACACCCGGACGCCAAGCTGGGTAGTGATGTCACTGTGGAACCCTTCGCCAGCATCTATGGGGATGTGGTGGTGGGCGAAGGCAGTTGGATCGGCCCGAATAGCGTGCTGATGGATGGTGCCCGGATCGGAAAAAAGTGCCGGATCTTCCCGGGAGCCGTGATCGGTGCCATTCCACAGGATCTGAAATTCGCCGGGGAGAAGACCACCGCCGAGGTGGGCGACGGCACCACCATCCGGGAGTGCGTCACGATCAATCGCGGCACCGCCGACCGGCTCAAGACCACCGTGGGCGCCAACAGTCTGCTGATGGCATACGTACATCTGGCACATGATTGCGCAGTGGGTGACAACGTGGTGATCGCCAACAGCGTGAATCTCGCAGGGCATGTCACCATAGATGACTGGGCGATCCTCGAAGGCAATGTGGCCGTGCAGCAGTTCATCCACATCGGCGCCCACAGCTTCATCGCCGGTGCCAGCCTGGTGCGCAAGAACGTGCCGCCCTTCGTGAAAGCCGCCCGGGAACCCTTGAGCTATGTGGGCGTGAACGTGGTAGGGCTGCGGCGGCGCGGTTACAAGGATGACGCCATCGCCCGCATCGAGGACATCTACCGGGAGATCTTCGTGCGCAACAGCAACGTGGACCGCGCCGTGCAGAACGTGGAACAGACACTCAAGCCCAGTCCGGAGCGTGGCCAGATCCTGGACTTCATCCGGAACAGTCCGCGTGGGATCATGCGGGGCTTGGCGGAGTAAGCGCATGTGACCATGTGCTCATGTGGACATGTGCTCATGAAAAGCTCCTTCGCACAGCAGCGCGTCACAATGTTATGTGACACCTACGCGGCCATGGGATGGGCACATGCCCACATGAGCACATGAGCTGATGGATCTCCTCCTCACTGATATCACCAAACACTACGGCCGCGAGGTGGTCGTCCAAGGCCTTTCACTGAAATTGGAGGCCGGCAGCCGCACCGCGATCCTGGGACCCAACGGCAGTGGCAAGAGCACACTGTTACAGTTGATCGGCGGCGCCCTCGCCCCCACCCGTGGCACCATCACCTACCGGCTGGCTGGACGGGAAGTGCCGCAGGAGGACGTCTACCGCCATGTAAGCTTCGCAGCGCCCTACCTGGGTTTGTACGAAGACCTCTCGCTGCGGCAGGTGATCGCCTTCCATGCCCGCTTCAAGCCCTTGCGCAACGGGATCGACGTGGCGGACGTGGCCCGCATCGCCTATCTGGAACAGGCCATGGAGAAGCCCGTGCTCCATTTCAGTAGCGGTATGAAGCAACGGCTCAAACTGGCGCTCGCGATCTTGAGCGATACACCCCTGCTGTTGCTTGATGAACCCGCCAGCAACCTGGATGCGCAGGCGATCGGCTGGTATGGCGCGCTGCTGGGCCAGCATATCGCCGGGCGCACGCTTCTGGTGGCCAGCAATGCGTTGGCGGCGGAATACGCTCTCTGCGACCATAGGATCGATGTGATGGACCACAAGCCGGGGATCTCTGAACCAGGCCATGGATCATCGGTCGGGCTTGGATGAGAACCAATTTGTCGGCGATATGTATCGAACCTTCAGCCCTGCCATTTGAAGACCATATTGACGGGGCCGACGTGATCAATGACAAAGAGATCCGTAGGCCCAATGCGCCGCCCGTGTGCGGAAGTGCTCAGGCCGTCCCTCCGAAAAGATCCAACTGCCCTTGCTCCGGGCGCTGGAAAAGATGTGTGTTCAACCGCGGCATGCTGCGGCTGGCGAACAAGCGGCGCTGCATCACCCGGAACATCTGCCTGACGTTGCCTGCGAATTCCCCTTCGCCCTTCATCCGCCGCCCGAACTCGGAGTCGCTGACGGAACCACCGTGCATGTCGCTGATCTGCGCGATCACTTTCGCAGCACGGTCCGGGAAATGCGTGTGTATCCAGTCGTCGAACACGGGCTTCACCGCGCCGTTGGTGCGCACCACGGTATAGCTCGCGGCCAAAGCACCCGCTCCTGCCGCGGCCTCCAACAGCTGGGGGATCTCCGGCTCATTGAGCGTGGGAATGACCGGTGCGATCATCGCCATGGTGGGCACACCGGCAGCCGTAAGCTCCGCGATGGTGCGCACACGTTGCGCTCCGGTGCTCGTGCGCGGCTCCATCACGCGTCGCAATTCCTCGTCCAGCGTTGTGAGGCTGATGGCCACCGAGACCAGGCCGTGTTTCGCCAGTTCGGAAAGGATATCGAGGTCGCGCAAGACCAGCGCGTTCTTGGTGATCAGGCCAACGGGATGTTTGAATTCCAGCAACACCTCCAACAACCTTCGCGTGATGCGTTCTTTTCGCTCCACGGGTTGGTAGCAATCGGTATTGCCCGAAAGCATGATCGCCTCCGGCACCCACTTCTTGTGCATCAGCGTAGCGCGCAGCAGATCCGGCGCATTGCGTTTCACGATGATCACCCGCTCGAAATCCAGCCCTGCACCGTAGCCCCAGTATTCATGCGTCGGTCGCGCATAGCAATAGGCGCATCCGTGCTCGCAGCCCTGATAGGGGTTCATGCTCCAGTTCAGCGGAATGTCCGGCGACACGACCTTGTTCACGAGGCTCTTCGCTTCATCGAACACGAAGCGCGTCGCCGGGTGCTCCACCTCCACCTCATCGATGCCCTCCCAATGCACCACGCCGTAGCTCTGTTGCAGGAAGCGGTTGGCCACCTGCACAGCGGCACCTCTTCCCTTGATGGCTTTCCCGTCGATCGGCATGTGAACAAGGTATCACAGCGGGATCGTACCGCCGTTGGATCAATCCTCGACCGGCTGCTATATTGGTCACCATGCGCCTGATACTCCCTATAGCCCTTCTCCTCGGCCTGGTGGTCAAAGTGCTCCACCTCCCATTTCACACGGTTTTCCTGCTGGTGGTATTGGCAGTGGGCCTGGTGTGGATCGTCTCCCGGCTGATCCGCGATACCGGCCGACCGGAGATATGGACCGAGCTGGCCGTGTGGGCTTGGTGTGCCCATCTGGTAGCCATGCTGAAGCTTTTCCCCTTCCGCATGATCACCTTCACAATGGCCGTGGTGATGACGGTCGTGGCGTTATACATTCTTCTGAAACGGCGACCGATCCTGTCACGCCCCCTCCAGGTGCTCGCGGGCGTGTCCATCCTGGTATTGCTCGCCATGGCCGTTCCGATCGCGGACCGCTTTCACTTCACCAACCTGCGCTTCAGCCTGGAACGCGACACGGATCATGTGAGTTGGGACAAGTACAGCTTCTTTCTGGCGCGGGAAGGACGTAAGGAAGAGGCACTGGCAGCCAATGCACGCGCTTTGGAAGTCGCGCAGACCACCGGTACATTGGAGGTGATCGATGCGCTCGAAGCCAGACGAGCCTCGATCGGATCGGGCACTTGGGATCGATATCACCCTTTGATCCATGAAGCTCGAGCGCACTAGGATGACACTCAAAGGCAAATAAGAAAGGTGGCACGGATCGAGCCACCTTTCTTCTTTCAGTGCAACTGAAATGCACGGCGCAGGATCACTTCAGATCGAAGCGGTCCAACTCCATCACCTTCACCCAGGCCTTCACGAAGTCCTTCACGAACTTCCCTTGCGCATCGCTCTGTGCGTACACTTCGGAAAGGGCGCGCAGTTGCGAGTTGGAACCGAAAGCCAGATCAACGCGCGTGCCGGTCCACCTGCGGTCGCCGGTCTTGCGGTCGTGGCTGCCATAGATGCCTTCTTCACCCGACTTCGGTGCCCATGCGTTACGCATGTCCAGCAGGTGAATGAAGAAGTCGTTGGTGAGCTGCCCCACGCGGTCGGTGAACACACCATGCTTGCTGCCGCCGGTGTTCGCTCCCAGCACACGCAGACCACCGACAAGCACCGTCATCTCCGGCGCGCTCAACGTAAGCAGTTGCGCCCTATCGATGAGCATTTCCTCTGCGGGCACGCTGTAGGTCTTCTTCTGGTAGTTGCGGAACCCATCGGACTGCGGCTCCATCACGGAGAAGCTCTCCACATCGGTCTGCTCCTGGCTCGCGTCCATGCGACCGGGGGTGAAGGGCACCGTGATGTCGTGGCCCGCGTCACTGGCGGCCTTTTCCACGGCTGCGCAACCGCCCAGCACGATCAGGTCGGCCAGTGAGACTTTCTTGCCACCGGTACTGAATTCCTTCTGGATGTTCTCCAAAACGCCGAGCACCTTGCCCAGTTGCGCGGGATCGTTCACCTCCCAGAATTTCTGTGGGGCCAGGCGCACACGGGCACCATTGGCACCGCCACGTTTGTCACTCCCACGGAAGGTGGAGGCCGAGGCCCAGGCGACAGCGACCAGTTCACTCACGCTGAGACCGGATGCGAGGATCGTGCGCTTCAGTTCGGCGATGTCGTGCGCGTCGATGAGTGGATGATCCACGGCAGGGATCGGGTCCTGCCAGATCAATTCCTCGGCAGGCACTTCAGGGCCGAGGTACAGCGGCTTGGGTCCCATATCGCGGTGCGTCAGCTTGAACCAGGCACGGGCGAAGGCATCCGGGTCCTTGTGGAAGCGGCGCGAGATCTTCTCATAGATCGGATCGAAACGCAAGGACATGTCCGCCGTGGTCATCATGGGCGGGTGCTTCTTGTCGGGGTCGTGCGCATCGGGGATCATGTCCTCGGGCTTCACATTCTTGGCCACCCACTGTTGTGCACCGGCGGGGCTCCTGGTCAATTCCCACTCGTAGCCGAAGAGCATGTCGAAGTAGCCGTTGTCCCACTTGGTCGGGTTCGGCTTCCACGCGCCTTCCAGACCACTGGTGGTGGTATGCACGCCCTTGCCAGTGCCCAACTTGTTGATCCAGCCCAGACCTTGCTCCTCCAGCTGTGCCGCCTCCGGCTCGGGGCCGACCAGCGCGGGGTCGCCAGCGCCATGCATCTTTCCGAAGGTGTGGCCACCGGCGGTAAGGGCCACGGTCTCCTCGTCGTTCATCGCCATCCGCTTGAACGTCTCACGCACATCACGGCCGCTGGCCACGGGATCAGGATTGCCGTTGGGGCCTTCGGGGTTCACGTAGATCAGGCCCATCTGCACTGCTGCAAGTGGGTTCTCCAGGTCGCGCTCGCCACTGTAGCGGCGGTCGCCCAGCCACTCGGTCTCGGCGCCCCAATAGATGTCCTCCTCGGGCTGCCAGATATCCGCACGCCCACCACCGAAGCCGAAGGTCTTGAAGCCCATGGACTCCAGTGCCACATTTCCGGCCAGGACCATGAGGTCGGCCCAGGAGATGCTGTTGCCATACTTCTGCTTAATGGGCCACAGCAGGCGGCGCGCCTTGTCCAGGTTGCCGTTATCGGGCCAGCTGTTCACCGGTGCGAAGCGCTGATTGCCGGTGCCCGCGCCCCCCCGGCCATCCGCCGTGCGGTAGGTGCCGGCCACGTGCCAGGCCATGCGGATCATGAGGCCGCCGTAGTGCCCCCAGTCGGCGGGCCACCACTCCTGCGAATCGGTCATCAGCTTGGTCAGGTCCGACTTCAACGCATGGTAGTCGAGTTTCTTGAAAGCCTCGGCGTAATTGAAGTCCGGGTCCATCGGGTTCGATGCCGGTGCGTGCTGGTGCAGGATGCCGAGGTTGAGCTGGTTGGGCCACCACTCGCGATTGCCGGTGCCACGGCCGGCCACGGGATTGCGCATCGCACCATGCATCACGGGGCACTTCCCGGTGCTATCGTTCATTTCACCGACCACGGCATCGGGTGTGTGGCCATTTCTTGTTTCGTTCGACATGAAGTAGGGATCTGGAGGTGATTCAACACCGCAAATCTAAGATCCGTTCATTCGGCGGTCCTGACGGACATCATGCCTGCGTCCCCGTGTGGTCGCATCATCCGGTAGCAAAGGTCAGGTTGTACATGCCGTCACCATGGTCCTACCTTGCCGAACCAAGCCCATACCTCCATGAAAACACTTCGACCCCACCTGTTTCACACCGGATCGATCATACGCATCCATGCCATGATGCTGGTGTTCGTATCACTGTGCATCCGGCCCACCAATGCCCAGACGCTTACCACCGAATTCGTGGACGCGGGTTACACCCTGCTGGATCTGGGCACCATCACCGACGTGCCGGCCAACTATGGCGGCCTGACCATCAGGGCCGACGAGCCCAACACGCTGTACATCGGCGGGGCGGCCAACCAAGCCAGCGGAGCGGTCTATACCGTGCCGCTCATACGCGACGCGGTCACCAACAGCATCACCGGTTTCGCAGGTCCGGGCACGCATTTCGTGGACGCCCCCAACAACGACGGCGGTCTCACATTCACGCCCAGCGGCACGTTGCTCTTCACCCAGTATCCCATCAATGCCATGGGGCAGATCCTGCCTGACCAGAGCTATGTGAGTACTGGTCTCTCTGTTCTGAACATCGGATCCTCCGTGGGCAGTCACGCCTTCGTACCCGTCGGGTATCCCGGCGCGGGCGGTCTGATCATCGCCTCCTACAACCAATGGCTGCTTTACCAAGTGCCCTACTCGGTGGATGGAACAGGGCTTTACACGTTCTCCACGCCTGCAGCGCAGGTCGATGTGACCGGTACCGCTTCCGGACCGGAGGGTGTCGCATACATACCGATCGGCTCCGCGGCATTCCCTGCTCCATCCATGGTGATATCAGCGTATGGGCTCGGCAAAGTGGTGGTCTTCGAAGTGGGTGCGAACGGCCTGCCGATCACCTCCACAGCGCGCGATCTGGTCATTGGTCTCACGGGTGCCGAAGGCGCCTGGATCGATCCGGTCACCGGCGATTTTCTTTTCTCCACATTCGGAGGGGTCAGCCGCGTGGTCAAGGTATCTGGATTCGAACAGCCTACCGCCATCCTTGAACGTAGCGCCCCAGAAGCATTCTCCTTGTTCCCCAACCCAAGCAACGGTCTGGTGCAACTGGCCTTCAGCGAAGCCGGCGGCCTTGCGGAGGTCGATGTGATCGACCCGCGCGGCGCGGTGGTGCTGCAGCGCACCCTGGCCAACGGCCAGCTGCACACGCTCGACCTTTCGGGCCATGCGGCCGGGCTGTACAGTATTCGCGTGGTACGCGACGGCATGGTGCAGGTGGAACGGGTGGTGCTGGAGTGACCGGAGGAGCGGAACGCCCCTGGTAAGGACGGATCGGGGCGATCAACATCACCGGCGGAGGTCCAGGATATATTTGGTCTCATGCGGCTGCTGCCATTCGCCCTTCTGCTGCTGCCTGGCGCAGCGCTCTGCCAGAAGCAGGGGAACATTTGGTACTTCTGCCGTCCGTCTTCCCCGAGAACCACAGGTCGCGGAAGCGCTGGGTCGTCTGCTTCATCCGATCCATCTCCGCATGCTTCGCACTGTCGGCCGTCATCCGGTCGTTCCCGCTGGGGCGGGACAGGTCGCGCTCAGCCGTCATCGTGCCCTGCTCGGGGTTGGGGTTGGATGCTCCGCATGTGTGGGGGTAACTTCGGCACATGAGCACGGAGGTGGATGTGAGGAAAGCGCTGAGCGGGCTGGATGCCGCCCTGTTGGAAGCGATGCTCGCCAGTGGCCGCGTGGTAGAGGTCCCGGCAGGGGCGGAACTATTGAAGGAAGGCGGTTACGTGCGAGAGCTACCCTTGGTGATCGACGGTCTGGTGCGCGTCTTCATCGGGCACGAGGACAAGGAGCTGCTGCTCTACTACATCAAACCGGCGGAGAGTTGCGTCATGAGCTTTTCCGCGCTATTGGAGCGCCTGCCCAGCCGCATCAATGCCGTTACCGAACGCGACAGCACGCTCCTAATGGTGCCGGAGAACAAACTGCGCGGGTGGCTCCTGGAACACCCGTCCCTCGCAACGCTCTTCTTCCACCAGTACAATGAGCGGTACATGGACATGCTTCGCACCGTGGAACAAGTGGCTTTCGGGGACCTGGCCTCCCGCCTGGTGTCCCACTTGAAACAGTTGAGCACCGTAACGGGCGATGTGCTGCTGGATGTGCGCCACGCGCGGCTGGCCCAGGAACTGGGCAGTGCGCGCGAAGTGATCACCCGCACACTGAAGAAATTGGAGCGCGACGGCGCACTGCGACAAGAGCCGGGCGGTATTCGTCTGCTGCGGTGACCCAGGTCACCGGATCGGCCTGCCGCGCCGGTGGACCTTTGAGGCGGTGAACAGCAACCGCGACACACGGTGGATGCGCTTTGGGATGGCCTGCATCATGTGCGTCAGCCTGGCTTACGTCATCGCTCTACTCATCTGAACGAACTGAACGACCAACACCTCATCATCATGAAAGCCAACATGGGTTCCGCTGACCGCATCGGCCGCGTGCTGCTCGCCGTCGTCTTCGCCGTACTCTATTTCACCGGCACCGTTACCGGCACCTTCGGGATCGTGCTACTGGTGCTCGGCGCGGTATTCCTGCTCACGAGCGTGTTCAGCTTCTGCCCGCTCTACGCGCCATTCGGCATCAGCACCTGCTCGGTGAAGAAGGCCTGAATGGGATCCGCCTCTATAAAGTTCGCCCCGTGCATTCCGTACGGGGCGGGCCTGTTGCTGAGCGGACCGTTCCTGTACGCGAACAGGGGTCACACCACCCACCGTACCGCGACCACCACTTCATTCCTGCGCGCCACCAGCTGCCAGGGTGGATCGTAGCCCATGAAGCCTACAGGGCCGATGGACTCCAGCCCAGCAGCCTTCACTTGCTGAAGCAGCTCATCCGCGTGCTGCGCCATCTTCTCGTCGTTGGAAAACCCACCGAACCGCAGCACCGCGACCACCACCTCCGGAACACGCTCCACGTGCACGTTGGGATCGTCGGGTGTTGGCAGACTTTCCATCGTATAGCCTTCCGGCATCACGAAGCTCACCCGAGAACTGTCAGCACCCATCTCCATGTGTACCGGAGCGGTCATGGCGATCTTCTTCTCTTCGGCGTTGCCGCCGAAGATGTAACCCGCCAGACTGCGGAAGCCGGAGTTGGACACCTCCTTGTAAGCATTGCCGGGTTTCAGCACCGAGGCCATAAGGGCTTCCGGGTAATGCCTCACTTCCAGGTCGCCGATGGTCCTCAGCACACGATATGGCTGCTGGGGCGTGCCCTTGGTGCCTATGGCCGTGTAGGCTTGTATGCCCACGAAGGCGACGAAGAGGCCGATCAGTACGTACATGACTTTGCGTTGCATTGGAATGTTGAAGAAAAACACCTCGCAGGCCGAAGAGTTCAACAGACCACGTCATATACCGGCCCGGCATACACCTACCTGGCCAAGCTGGACCGCAATGGCTTCGTGAGCGTGCCGACAATTGAAGGGCAGGCGGATGTTCGGCTATTCCCCAATCCCGCTCACGATCATATCAATGTACTATGCGAAGGCCCTGCCGAGATCCGCGTCCACGATGTGGCTGGAAGAATGATCCTTGAGCAGCGATTCACGGACATGACGACGATCGATGTGAGTGGAATGCCAGCGGGCCTCTATGTCTATAACCTGATGCGTGAGGGGCAGATCGCGCAAGGAAAGTTCATTCGGGAGTAGTCCGTAGTTAACGTCTGTTTTGGGCGCGTGGGAGGTGAGCGAAGGTGGTGGCTTACGGCTACGAGCAGCAGGGTCATCCGCTCAAGAGCAGCGGACAGAGCCGGCTGTGGTTTGGGGGGATAACCTGCGGTGGTCAAGGTGACCCATTCAACCTCGCCCTCCCCCGTATTTATATCGAGGTGTTTCACACCAAGAACCTTTATCGCGGCGTAGAAGCCGTTGCCCCTCCGTCTTGTTATCCGTGAAGGCGCCAGAGGCTTTGGCCACCATTTCCTTCAGCTACTGTATGCCTGTGGAGCTGAGACCCGGCATGGGGAGGTATGACACGAAATTCTCCGCCACGATCTCCTCGATGCCGTCCGTATTCTCCGAGAACCACAGGTCGAGGAAGCGCTGGGCGGTCTGCTTCATCTGTTCCATGGATGCTTGCTTCGCACTGTCGGCCGACATCATGGCTTTGTGCTCAGTAATCATCGTGTTGTGCTCGGGGTTGGATCCTCCGCAGGACCACATGGTCGCTACCAGGGGAAGGGTTTTGGCATCGAGGGAACACATCTACTTCTCAGCCCAACCGGAATCCATGCGCGTACTCCTGTTTTGACTTGTAGAGAACCATGTGGCTCTTGAACAACATAAATTGGTACTCCTTACCCAGATGTCTTGCGATGGCGGAAGCCAATCCCATTGCTGTACGGGCAACCCTTTTCAGTTTGAGCTGCTTATCCAGGTCAGCTTCAGGTAGACTATAGCGCAGCGTATACGGTAGCTGCTCTTTCATCAACCTGAGCACTTCACCAATAGTCGTCGTATCCGTCACTCCAGCAATAGGCCACTCGGTGTTGATCGGATAGAGCGTGTCGAACTTGTTCGGCTGATACCCATCCCGATTCTTCCCGGGGTCCTTGGGTCCGAACCCGGACCTGTTCCATTCACACTCACCGCGTTCCTTGAAATGCCGTATGAGAAGATCCTCGTTCGCGCTGGTGCTCCAGTTCTCGTCCAGCAGCAAAGCTTTGTAACGGATCTCCTTATCCGCAAGGGTCACTCGCCCTCTGATCCTTTCCAAGTGCTGATGCAGCCTATCGAGCAAGCCGTCCGCCTTACCGGCATAGACCGCCAGTCCGTCCAAATAGAGTACGTACACCCCAGCATGCATCTCATGCTCGCGTTGGAAGTCAGCTAAGCGAATGAGGTCGGCCCGTGTAAGCGGCGTTGCCTCAAGTCTTTCCAGCTTCTCAATAAGCTGGTTCGTGACGGCAATGGGTAGCCGGAACTTGAACAGATCGAACATGGCATGGCCAGCCGGAATGAAGGCCGGTCAGCACAAATCTGCCAAGAACTTTCCAATCAGCAGCTTTCGCCTATGCCCGCACAGCTACCAAACGACGCTCGTGCAGCGGCAACAACTGCTGTGCGACCGAAGAGCCCACGATCCTGGCCAACTCTACCGGCACCGCATTGCCAAGCTGGCGCATGGTCTCCGTCCAAGAGCCATGGAACACGTAGTTGTCGGGGAAGGTTTGTAGCCGGGCCGATTCGCGCACGGAGAAGTAGCGATAGGTGTTGTCCGCGAAGGCGATCATGTTCTCGCCGCCGGGTACGCCATGGTCGCCGGCCTTCAGGGTCTTCGCGGGCAGGTCCAGCGGGCTGCCGGTGTGACCGGGATAGGGCTTCGCGCCATCCTGGAACACATGGTTCAACACCTTCCGTGCATTGCGGCTGCGTGGGTCAGGGAGATCACTGATGGCATCGCGGACTGTGCGCCACGGCAGCAATTCGGCCTCCGGAGACTTCAGCAAGGATGCCATGCGGGGGGTCAGCCTTGCGCGTTGCAACTCCACATCCTGCTTTGTCACTTGGTGCCGCTCCCAATAGCTGCCGGTAGCGAACTGCGCCTTGGCCAAAGCGGCCAATGAATGCGTGGGCTGCGGAAAGCTCCATTGGATCCCGAGGTCCGCGCGGAAGCCGACGAAGAAGACCCGCTCACGCACTTGAGGGATGCCATAGTCGGCAGCGTTGAGCAATTGTGTGACCACATTGTAGCGCAAACCGGTCTGGCGGCCTGCCGTCTTGCGTTTCTCCAACCGGGCCAGGTGCTCCTGCCATTCCTCGTTGGGCCGCTTGGTCAGCTCCGGGTAGGTGAGCTGAAGGCAGATGTACTGGAAGTAGTTCGCGAATGACTCCCGCGTAAGACCCTTCACGTTCTCGAATATGAAGGCCATGGGCTGCAGGGCACGCACGGCGCTCACCGCCGTGGGGAACATGTCCCGCGAATCCTCATAAGCCTTGTGCTTGCCGCCCAAGGAGAACGGCTGGCACGGCGGGCCACCGGAAACCAGCTCAACCTCACCAACGGAGTTGAAGTCGAACGCACGTGCATCGCCTTGCACCACCTTCCAGCCTTGGACCAAGGGAAAGCCGAGTGCCTTGTTGTTCCGGATGGTATCACAGGACCATTTGTCCCACTCAACAACGGCTGATGCGTGAAAGCCAGCCTGGTGTAGACCAAGACCAAGGCCACCACCTCCAGCGAAAAGTTCAAGTGAGCGCATGTCCACTTCAGGTTAGTTCGACGAATTCCACGTCAACTTGCAGATGCTTAACATACGACTAAAGCCACGATGTTCGGGTAACGGTAGCACCTTTCTTTATGAACAAGGTTCAGTCATTGAAGGTGCTCATGCGTGAGCGATTGCAGCGGAAAGCCCACAGCGAGGCACGAGCGAGGACTTGCAGCGGAAAGCGCGACCCGCGGCTTTGCGAGGGGCACGCCCAAAAACTAACGCTTATCCACTGGGATGAACTCGGACCAGAACAACCCGCCTCCGACCGAATTGTAGCCTTCAACAACAACGTAGACGTCACTTACGATCTCACGCACTACATACTCCTTGCCTGGCTCCAAGTGCTGATCTGGCAGCCGGCAATCCCAGCCCTTAGTGCTCGGCCTGTAGATCACAGTCTGTCCCGGTCGGTATGGACACACCTCCGACATCGTCATCTGCTCAAGTACATCGACCGCTCCCTGTACACCTGTCTCTGCCACGCCCCGCAAAGCCGGGTCTCGCAGTGATAGAACCCCGCGTCTCCGCTCGGGGCAGGCTCCTCCTTCAGATCCTTGATGAAGTAGATCGCCTCCCCCGTACTCTTCATCTCGGGCCCGAGGCTCTTGTCCACGTTGGGGAACTTGTCGAAGCTGAAGACGGGCACCTCGATCGCGTAGCCATCCTCCGCCGTTCGGCGGATGAACTGGAAGTCATTACGCTTGGAGCCGAGCATCACTTCGCCTTGGTCTTGGCTGTCTTCCTCCGCAACGTCCGATTGGGGGCTGCAGCCTTCGGCAATGCACGCTTGGCAGCAGGGCGCTTCTTCGAAGAACGCTCCTTCTTGATCAAGGCACTGATCAGCTTGCGGTCCTCGGCGGTGAGTTCTCCACCGGCGATTACCAGATCCACCTCTTCGGGTTCTTCCTTATGGCGCATGTCAGTTCGTCTTGAAGTAGCGGTCGACCAATGCTCTTGAAGTCTGCGTATCGAGGTACATCCGGTTGCCGCGCAGCACCTTGGCGCCCAGCGTGGAGATGTAGTGCTCGATCAACGCGTGCTTGGACACGAAAGATACGAAACCGGCATGGCCTTTATCGAAGGATAGCTGACCCGCAAAGGCCAGCAGGTTACCCGCCACCCCATGGAAACGCTTCTTCGCTCCACGGTTGTGTGCGGCACTCTCCAGCAGGTGTGCGAAAACGTGGTCGCCCAAGTCTTCGATGCAGATGAGGCCTTGGATGATGTCCGGCTCTTCGCGGGTGGTGAGCTTGTACACTTCGCGCTTGGGTTGCGCGAGTTCACCATGCCAATCGAACAGCCATGAACGCTTACGGATCTGCTTCTGGTGAATGGTCAGTACCCGTATCACCTCGGTGGGCAACTCACGGCCCGTGGCGACCTCCTTTAACGAGTTCGTCAACTCGTCGATCTCGGTATCGAGTTCCCTTGAGCGTCGTTTGGCCATGGCGTGCGTCGTTCCAAACGCCAAGGTATGACGAGGGTCCGCGTGACGGATCGCAGCGGAAAGCCCGCAAGCGAGGAGGAACGACGAGTGCGGACTTGCAGCGGAAAGCCGGACCCCGCCTGCATTTGAGGCGGGGGCACGCCCACCCTTTGACTCCGCTCAGGGCGGGCTATCTACTCAGATACATCGACCGCTCCCCATACACCTGCCTCTGCCACGGCCCGCAAAGCCGGGCCTCGCAGTGACAGAACGGATCCTTCAGAGCCTTGATGAAGTAGATCGCCCTGCCGTCGGCAGGCAGGTTCCCCGTGCTCTTCATGCTTCGGGCGCCGTAGCGGAACGCGCAGGCTGCCTCTAGCCCGAGGCTCTTATCCACGTTGGGGAACTGGTTCGTGTTCATTCGCTGAGCTCTCGTTCGATGTCCTTCACGCTGGGCAACGCGCCACGCAGGCGCTTGGGCAAGGTAGCCACCAAGCGCGTGCGCCATTCGGCCACGCCGATGGGTTTGGCCACGTCGCGCAGCGCATACTCCACCACCAGTTTGTCATTGTCCTTGCACAGCAGCAGCCCGATGGATGGCTTGTCGTCCGGGTGGCTCATCTGTGCATCCACAGCGGTGAGGTAGAAGTTCATCTTGCCCGCATGCTCTGGCTCGAAGGCCTCCATCTTCAGGTCCACCACCACATAGCATCGGAGCTTCAAGTGGTAGAAAAGCAGGTCCACTTTGTACTCTTTCCGACCCACCTTAAGCACCACCTGCCTGCCCACGAAGGCGAAGCCAGAGCCCAATTCGAGCAGCACTTTCTGGATATGGTCCACCAGCGCTTGCTCCAGGTCGCGTTCGCGCATATCGGCGGCGATGCCCAGGAACTCGAAGGTGTAGGGGTCCTTCAGTGTTTGCTGCGCCAAGTCGGAGCGATCGGCGGGCAGTGTGCGCTTGAAGTTGGTGATGGCCTTGCCCTGCCTGCGGTGCGCATGGGTGGCGATCTGTGCATCGAGCACCGCACGACTCCAGCCGTTCGTAATGGTGGCCTGCGCATACCACAAGCGGTGCCCGGGCTTCTTCACCCTGGTGAGCAGCAGCACATTGTGGCCCCATGGAATTTGTCCAACAAGCTGTTGGACAATTGAAGCCTCCCGATAGGCTTCGGCGAAGGCCCGCATGTAGAGCAGGTTCGAACGCGAGAACCCACCCATCCCGGGGAACTCCCGGTGCAGGTCCGTCGCCAGTCGCTCCACCACCTTGCTGCCCCAGCCTTCCTTGTCCTGGCGTTCCATGATCTCCTTTCCGATGTGCCAGTAGAGCGATACCAGCTCGTGATTGACCGCGAGGGCCGCCTTCAGCTGCGCCGCACGAATGCGCGCCTTCACTGCCTCCAACACCACCGTGTAGTTCTTCGGCAACACGGCTGCGGAAGTCGGCCTCCGCTTCTTCGTGGCCTTCTTCACCAATCTCTTTACCGGTCGCTTGGTGGCTTTCCTCTTTGCCATGGAACCAAGATAGCCGACGTGCCGGAACCCCCACTTTCGAGAATGGCAGAAAACGCTACGACCCCATGCCAGCAAGACCTGCAGACCATCTGCGGATCAATTGTGCAACAGCTGTTGCACAATTGCGACCACTGCGCTATGGCCAATTGTCCAACAAGCTGTTGGACAATTGCCGGAGTGCTACCTGCTCAAGTATATCGCCCCATACACCTGCCACGGCCCGCAGAACCGGGCCTCGCAGGGATAGAACGCCCCTTCACTTCGTTCGGGGTGACTGTCACCGGCTAAGGTACATTGACCGTTCACCGTAGACCTGCCTAAAGAACGCATCCTTCAGGTCCTTGATGAAGTAGACGCCTCCCCCGTGCTCTTCACATCAGGCCCCTGCCCAATCCTATTCTGTCTTCTTGGCAGGAAAAACCTCCCCTTTGAGCTGCAAAATGCCCTTTCGCTTCTCTTCACGTACGGCAGGCACGACGTAAACCTCGTTGAGCGCCTCTAGCAAGGAGGCCAGTATAAGGTGCAGATGCTTGCTCTGCCAACCGTCGTAGGATTCTTCATGAACCTTGTCACTGGTGAGTTGCTGGATTGTCAAGAGTGTATCAAAGTACGTCGGGTCAATATGGGGCAGAATCGCCTTTAGCGACTTCAGTCTTTCCTCGTAGTTCGAACCTTCAGCCTTTTCCCTGACAGCTAAGGCATAAATGGCTTTCCGAACACATGCGGACGCACCTGTTAAGAAATTCGACTTCAAGCAGCCCTCAGCCTCTGCTATAAGTTCGCGCAGTTCCTTTGGTATGCGCTGGTCAATGACGTGGAACGAAGACGGTACGGAATAGAAGAAAGCTTCATCTAGGTCTACCCCCATCTTAAATCTAACTGTAAGCTCCCCCAAGATCAGGTGCGTGGGATAGTAGAAACCCACAACACACCTGAACTTTGGAGCAATGAGAAAGAGCAAATGGACGG
>JBGTES010000002.1:0-195845 GCA_041747675.1 Flavobacteriales bacterium | reverse complement strand
GTGGGCAAGCCCGCAGCCCGCAGCTCATGGCTCGCAGCCCAAAATACTTTGCGAAACCCGAGCGTCCCCGTGATCAACGCACCATCCGTTGCAAGCAGATCACCAGGCGTCGCGTGTTTGTCCTTGTCCGGAAGCCTTTCGTATGCTTCGCTGAGCAGCTTCAATTGCTTGGTTGACGCATCACCGATGGCTTGCAGATCGCGCAGCCAGATGGTGGCGTTCTCCGGCAGTTGGGCGAAGAAGAGTTGTTGGCGCGCGGCATCTTCGTCTTGCAGATCCGGGACGATCACCGCCTCGGCCAAGCGCTCCACTGTCAGCTGGTCCTGCGGATCGAATCGGCGCACGCTTTCCACGGTATCGCCATAGAGCTCGATGCGGTAGGGCTTGTCGTTGCCGTAGCTGAACACGTCCACAATGCCGCCGCGGATACTGAACTGCCCCGGCTCGTAAACGAACTCCACGCGCGTGAAACCGGTCTCTTCCAACCACTCCTGAAGCGTGTCGATCGGCAGCTCCTCGTTGCGTTTGATCGCGAGGGTGTTCTTCTGCATCGTCTCCTTGGCCACTACGAGCGGGACGAGGGCGTCGGGGTAGGTTACAATGATGAGGGGTCTGGCGAATGGTGAATGGGAGTTGGTGAATGGGCCTGAGCCGGTATTTTCCCATTCGCCATTCGCCACTGACCATTCACCTGCATTCACCTTCATCAACACCTCCAACACTTCGGTCCGTGTGACCCTTTCTCCATCGTGGTGTCCCTCAGCATCGTAAGCAGACCTCGACGGAGCCGGAAAGAAGTACAGCTCCTGCTCCTTGGCCTTTTTTCCTTTCTCTACCTTATCCCCACCTTCACCCTTCTCACCAGAATTCTTCAACGCCTCAAGATCATTCATGAAATACGCCGCTTCTTCCTTGTCGGTGAGGACGAAGACGTGAATACCCTGCATACGATCGATGACCGATGCCGCGATCAGCGTCTGCGACGAACCGATTGTGCCCGCGATCTGCACGCGCGCGGAATCGGGTTGCAGGCCTTCGGCGATGCGCGCGACGCGTGGGTCTTTGCGGTAGAGGGTGAGGAGGTCGGGGAGGGAGGTCAGTGTCTGCGCCATCTACTTCGTTCTCGTTTCCTTCAGCTTGCCTTCTTCGTAGACCTCCACTTTCTCTAAGCTGCCATTGGGCTTGAAATAGCGCCATTCACCTACAGGTAGTGACATCCGGTATGGAGGTTCAACTATCGGCCAACGCTCATAATGTTCTTCGATCTTCACCTGACCGTCTTCGTACCACTCAGTCCAATCATTGAAAGCTCTCATTGCATGCCACCAACCTTCACGTTCCTTTTGCCCATTAGCGTAGTAGCTCCTCATTCGTTGCAGCGTATCCAAGGCAAGCCATAAGCTTGACCACAGGTGACCGTTGCGATGGAAGCACTCGGTGTACAACCATTTCATGGTTTGTCGATTCTCAATGTTGCGACGCATCAACTGGCCGTCCCTGTAGAAATGAGATGTATAGACACTGTCGCCAAGTGTTCTCATCTCAGAAGCAATTCTGGTCATCGTCGTATCCCAGAATATGCGGACGACGGTCGTATCATTTCGGAATGCGTGCGTATCATCGTCCAGAACCACGATATAGGCACTGTCCTTTGGTGGATAATCATCGTACCATCCTATGACCAAGGAATCGCCGCGCCACAGCTCAAGTGTGCGCTGAGCTCCTGAAGTATGTGGCGTCAGCGTCGCGGCCAACAATAGCAACGCCGTCAGGAGCAAGTGAAGAGGATTCATGCAACGATAAATGCCCGAAACCCGACACCGGCAATTCCGGGTATCGGGTTCGGGAACGGGGGCAAAGCTACGCGTAGCCCGTGTGCTTCACGTTCCTCGCTACCTAGCAGGGTATGCTGTCAAAGGGGGGTGGCAATTTGCCCCCACCCTTTGCGGGGGGGGTACAATTTGTCCCCCCCTTGGTCATGCTCCCAAGCATTGCTGACCGCTCAAGCCCCCCCTCAATTGATCTCTTCCCCCGTCTCCTTGTACTTCGGGTTGATCAGTTTCAGCGCCAAACGCCGGCCATCGCTGGCGCGGCGATCCACGTAGGGCCGCACCACCACTCCCTCGCGGATGTGCAGCTGCTTGCCGCTCACCTGCTCCATGCCTTCGCGGAGGCTGCGGGCATGCTCCACATCGAAGGGGCCACGGTAGATGACGGGCACCCATGCCGCGCCCCATTCCGGCGCCAGCTTGTCGTAGGCTACCGGTGTGCCGTTCACGCGCACGTCGAACACCAGCACCGTGGTGCCTCCCTTCACACCGTAGGTCCACGCGCCTCCCTGGCAGGGCACCAGTTCCGCGAATACCTGGACGCTGGCATCCGGTGGGATCAGGCCGCTGTCCACGGACCGCTCGATCATTGTCCAGATGGACGTTGCGTTCTGCCAATAGGCGTTCTTCTCGTTCTCCACCAGGCACAGGCCGCGGCCCAGGAAGCCCTTGCTGGTCACGAAGCGTTCGTTGGTGGGTAGGTGGAGGTAGTAGATCGCCTGGCTGCCGTGGAGTTTCTCGGTGATCACCACGTCCTCGCCCGGCTGCAGTTGGTCCGCATAAACGCCGAACTGCTCACAGTCGTGCTGGCCGTAGCGCACATCAGCAGGCAAAGCTTCCACTTCACCGGCCAGGCTGAGCGGGATCGGAGGTTCGTATTTGGCGATGTCCATGCGTTCACTCAGGTCCTCGCCTTCGGGCAACAGCCTCAGCGCTTGGCCGGTCTGCTGCTCCACCACTTCGGGGCTCAGGATGATGCCGCAGCTCAGCTCGCCGCGCAGGGCGATCGCTTTCACGCGGTCCTTCTGCGGCCCCACGAGGTAGCTGGCGAAGCGCTCCCGCAGCGCACCCTTCAGGATGCTCTTCTCCGGCACGAACACCACTTCGTCGCCATCGCGGTACAGGCCCTTTTGCACCACCACCTGGTAGGCGCCCACCTTGCCGAGTTCCAGCTTTTCGGCGTTGGGGTGCGGGAACAGGGTGATGCGTTCCTTGGATACTTTCCAGCTGCTCATCGGGTTGGGGTCATGTCTTGAATGTATACCGATCCGCAGGAATGATCCACCTGCCACTGGATGCGATCCTTCGGCGGAGTGTTGCAAGGGATCGCTGCTGTAGCTGGGTGTGCATTCGTGGCGTGTTATTCCAGCGCTTCGAGCTCGCCGCAATATGGATGAAGTACCCTATCAGGTACGATGGTGGTCATTTAGCACGTATTCTGAGTCGAATAGTACCCGAACGGGTTTATTTGCCCGTCTATCTCGCCGAAAACGTACCCGAAAGGGTATTGTATAGACGGAATCAAACATTATTATACCCTATCAGGTATAATAACGGCAATATATCCTAAATTGGTCCCGAAAGGGTACAAAATGGAACAGCCGGATCTGGCCGGGTTCGTCGTCGAAAGGCGCAAAGCACTCAAGCTCACACAGGCCCAACTGGCTGATATGGTGGGCGTGGGCCTGCGCTTCGTGCGCGAGCTGGAAGCTTCCAAACCAACACTGCGCATGGACAAGGTCAACGAAGTCCTGCGCTTTTTCGGCAGCGAGTTGGGTCCGGTGCCGATCGACCGAACGGAGGCGAACGACAACAACCCCGATACCGATGCGTAGCGCGCAGGTGATGATGCACGGTCGCTGGGCGGGTACACTCACAGAGACTGTGGAAGGGTTCGAGTTCATCTATCGATCTGATTATCGCGATGAGAAGGACGCTGAAGCCGTGAGCCTCACCTTGCCATTGGCTGAACTGCCTTACAAGAGCAAGGTGCTCTTCCCATTCTTCGACGGACTGATACCGGAAGGCTGGTTGCTCACCATTGCGGAGAAAAGCTGGAAGCTCGATCCGCGCGATCGCATGGGGCTGTTGCTCGCGTGCTGTAAGGATTGTATCGGTGCAGTGAGCATTGAACCGATCAACACCACGGACCATGAGCAGTGAGCGTTGCCTGGGTTGCTACCTCGAACTGGAGGTAGGGCAGCGCGACTACCATCCCGCGTGCAGTCGCAAGTTGTTCGGCACGCCGATCCCACCCGAATTGCCGTTCACTGAAGGTGACCTGCTGGACCTGGCGGAGCAGAGCGTGTTGCGCAGTGCAACGGTCACAGGAGCGCAAACCAAGTTGTCCGTGGGTCTTCAGCGTGGTGCCGTGCCTTCCACACCGGATCGGTTGACCATAAGGGGCGTCTGGGGCAGCCACATCCTGAAGCCACCCACGCCTCAGTATCCAAACTTGCCCGAGTTGGAGGACCTCACCATGCATCTGGCATCGATCGCTGGCATCAACACGGTGCCGCATGGGTTGGTACGCATGCAGGATGGAGCGTTGGCGTACATCACGCGTCGTGTGGACCGTATGGGAAAACCCGGCGCGAAGTCCATGAAGAAGTTGCACATGGAGGATATGTGCCAGTTGACCGAACGCCAGACCGAACACAAGTACAAGGGATCGCACGAGCAGATCGTGAAGGCGATCACACGCTATGCGAGGAACACACAGTTCGACCTCACGTTCTTCGACGAGCAAGTCCTCTTCAGCTTCCTCACCGGCAACGCCGACATGCACCTGAAGAACTTCTCGCTGCTCAAAGACCAAGAAGGCCATTACAACCTGAGCCCGGCGTACGACTTGGTGCCATCCACGCTGTTGATCAACGAAACGGAAGAACTCGCCCTCAGCCTCAACGGCCGAAAGAGCAAACTCACCCGCACCGACTTCGAGACCGCCATGCGCGCGGCCGGGCTGAACGAGCGCGCCATCCTCAACCTCTTCAATCGCATGAAGAAGGCGCTGCCGAAGTGGATAGAATTCATCGCACTCGGCTTCGTGCCGGAGGAGATGAAGGAGCGCTACCGCGTGCTGATCACGGAACGGGCGGCGCGGATGGGCTTGGCCTGATCCAGATCGAATCTGCGACGAGCGTGTGTGACCGCCATTGGCATGCATTCCTTCCCCGTTCGATCGATAGTGCGGCCGTTCACTCGATCATTGGAAGTCCTGCGCGCAGCACCATTTTCCTTCGGGCTACGAAAGCCCAACGCCATGCGCCATCATCACCTCCTGCTGTTGACATGCCTGCTCTTCACAACCACGCTCAATGCCCAGGTCATGGCCCCCGCATGGGTCGCCACCCTGGGTTCCAACGGGACCGAGAGAGGTACCGCGATCGCGCTGGATGATGACGGCCATATCTACCTCACGGGAAGCTTCACCAACACGGTGGACTTCGATCCGGGACCCGCTGTGGTGAACCTGACCTCGGCCGGCGGCAACGACATCTACGTAGCGAAATTCACCTTAGAGGGCGCTTTGGTCTGGGCGCGATCCATGGGTGGGCCGAACAACGATGGGCCACTTTCCATCGCCTTGGATGCGCAAGGCAATGTGTACACCACGGGTGGCTTTTGTGGCACGGCCGATTTCGATCCTGGGCCGGGCACCTTCACCATGACCGCCGCCACCACCGGTGAGACGGACATCTTCGTCTCGAAGCTTGATCCCGATGGCAACTTCGTATGGGCCAAGGGTGTGGTAGGGGGCACCTGGTGGGACCATGGCTACGCCATCACGATAGACCCGGAAGGGAACGTGGTGGTGGCCGGGCGTTTCTACTTCCAAGGTGGTCCACGCGACTTCGACCCGGGACCCGGAGTACACCTCCTTACAGCTGGTCATGAGGACATCTTCGTTTTGAAGCTGACCAACGACGGCGACTTCCTCTGGGCCGTGAATTTCGGCACCGCACCGCACGAGAGCAGGGCGCATTCCGTGGTGGTGGATGACCAGGGCAACATCTACACCTCCGGCTATTTCCGCGGCACGGTGGATTTCGACCCCGGACCTGACACGGCGAACCTGACCTCGGTGGGTACGTGGAACGTGTTCTACCACAAGCTCGATACGGATGGCAACTTCGTGTGGGTGAGATCGATCCCGGTCACCACCACCACCTACCACTCCGAGCCACGCGGTTATGGCCGCAAGATCATCCTGGATCACCAAGGCCACCTGCTGGCCACCGGACGTTTCAGCGGCACCATCGACTTCGACCCCGGACCGGGCACGGCGGAAATGACCGCTGTGGGCAACCACGACATCTACGTGATCAAGTTCACCACCGACGGCGACCTGGTATGGGCGCGTTCAATGGGTGGCAGCGGTTACGATGAAGGCTTCGGGATCGCTGCCGGAGTGGAGGGTGCCATCCATGTGGTGGGCATCTTCAACAATACCGCTGATCTGGATCCAGGCCCAGGGGTATATGAGGTCGTGTCGGCGGGGAACGATGAGATGTTCGTATTGAGCCTGGATGCAGCGGGCGATCTGACGCGCGCGGGGATGATGGGCGGTACCGGTGCCGACCAGGCCAATGCCGTCGTGGTGGATGCGGCGGGTGCCTTGTATGTGGCAGGCTGGTTCGCTGCAACGGCTGATCTCGATCCTGGACCAGGCATCCAAAGCCATACATCGAACGGGGGAGCCGATGCCTTCCTCGTCAAAGTGATCGAGGTGGACCTGACGAACGTCCAGGAGCTTCCTTCGTTGGGCGGCTTGCGCGTCCATCCGAACCCGGCCAGCGATCGTTTCACCCTGCAGCTTGATCCGGATCTCCTCGGCAGACGCGGTGTGATCGAGATCTTCGACGCCTCAGGCGCGCGCATGCATGCGGAGCAATTCAGCACGGCGATTCCGATGTGGTCGTTCGAACTCCCCGCTGAATGGACGGATGGGCTCTACCTGGTGGTGCTCCGTTCTGAAGGACAGCATCCGAAGACAGCACGTATCGTATTGCAGCGGTGAGCGGTTCCGGCGGTTGGGCGTGAGTGGGTGGGATTGATGGCCACGTACCATGAAGGGTTGAACCTTCGGCATGCATGGATACGCCCCAGCCTAACTTTGCCTGTATAGCCATGCCACGCCCTTTTGCTACCGCCGTACTCTGCTGTCTTTTCTCAGCAAGCATGGTCGAAGCGCAGCGGTTGGACAGTGTCCATGTGTATCAATGGAAGGCGGATGGCCAGCAGACCGTGGCATCGGCGCATACATTGGGATGGCGACTGCACAATGAGAAGGCGCCGCACACCACTTTGAAGGGGACCGAACTCGCGACCGTGACCGAGGCGATGGCGTCCTACAAGCCCTCGCGCCCCCTGCATGGCCCGCTGCCCGACCTGGCACACCTGGGCATGGTGTTCTCCGGCGGCCGCCCCATGGTCTTCGGTGTATCCGAGGATCTGGAGCGGATGATCAACCTCACGGCTCGTCGCGAGTTCGTGATCTCGGGTTGGACGGAACACCTGTACGTACGGGCCTTGTTGGCGAAGATGCTTCTGGAGCATTGATCGATCCCCGGGATCAGCGACCGAGGTGCGAAGGTTCGCGATGAAGGTCGTGTAGCGTACTATGGCGCTTCCGCACCCGCGAGCATCTGCGCCAACTCGTGCATCTTCAGCACAGTGTTCCAATTGCGCGCGGTGTTCACCACACCGATACCCTTGTCGAACTTCTCGGCCAGTCTCGATGTGCCGAAGCCGTGCGGCGTATGGATGTACGCAATGCCCTTCAACACCTTCAGTTTCTCGCCATCCACGGCCAGCGCTTGCAGGGCTTTCAGTTTCACCGGATCCGGTGCATCGGCAAGCATTGCGGCATGCACATGCCTGCCCTCGGCCATCGTCGGGAACGGGTTGTTCGCGACCACGGCTGCCCACTCTGTGGCGGTTGGCGCGAAGATGGGCCTGTCATATTTGAATTTCTTCTTGCAGAGCGTTGCGACCCTGGCGATCGTCTCCTCCCGGGGAAACGGGCTGCGCACCAAGGCATTGCCGCTGTTGATGTACGTGGTGGCGTTCTTGAACCCGGCTTTTGTCAACGCTTCGCGAAGCGGTCCCACCGGCAGTTGTATGGCACCGCCCACGCCGCGGAAGAGGAGCAGGTAGGTGGTGAGCATCGGCTGGCAGACCAGTCTAACTCTTCATCGCCTTCTCCACCATGCCCTTGCTACCGATGTACAGCGGGCAGCGCTGGTGTAGTTCGGTGGGCTTCAGATCCAGGATGCGCGTGGTGCCATCCGTCGCCATGCCGCCAGCCTGTTCCACGAGGAATGCGAGTGGATTGGCCTCGTAAAGCAGGCGTAGTTTTCCATTCGGGACCTTGGTGGTGCCGGGATAGAGGTAAATACCGCCCTTCAACAGGTTGCGGTGGAAGTCAGCCACCAGGCTGCCGATGTAGCGGGCGCTCATCTTCTGCTTTTTGCAGTCTTCTATGTATGCGCGCACCCCATCACTGAACTCGAACCAGTTGCCCTCATTGACCGAATAGATGCTTCCCTCCGGGGGCGTGCGCATGTCCGGGTGACTCAGGCAGAAGGTGCCGATACTGGGATCCAGTGTGAAGCCGTTCACCCCGTGCCCCGTGCTGTATACGAGCATCGTGCTGCTGCCGTAAACGATGTAGCCTGCGGCCACCTGTGCGTTCCCCGGCTGCAGGAAATCCTCCAGGGTGGCCTTGGGACCGGTACTGATGCGGCGATAGATGCTGAAGATGGTGCCGATGCTGACATTCACATCGATGTTGCTGGAACCATCGAGCGGATCCATGGTCACCACGTACTTGCCGCCGTTGTCGAAGTGTACGACGTCATCATCCTCCTCGCTGGCCACGGCGCAAACGGCACCCTGGGTGCGCATCATGCGGATGAACAGTTTGTTCGCATACACATCAAGTTTCTGCTGTTGCTCGCCCTGCACGTTCTCATTGCCGGAGGCGCCCAGGATGTCGGCCATCAGCCCGGCCTTGTTGGCTTCGCGGCTTACGATCTTGGCGGCCAGGCGGAAAGCGGTAAGCAGCGAGCTGAGGTCGCCGGTAGAGCCGGGGAAGTCGCCCTGGCGTTCTACGATGAACTCGGAGAGGGTCTTGATGTCGGTCATGAAGGAAGATCTTCGTTCGGCGCCGACCCACTTCGGGTCGCATGCAAAGATGCGGTGAAGGGCCGCTTTCTTTGTGTTCTCGCCGATGTCATTGCTTCGACGAGCAGCTGATGGGAATAGTGATCAGAAAGGCCGAAGCCCGCGATGTACCACAGATGCTTGCATTGGTGCGCGAACTGGCGGCTTTCGAAAAGGAGCCAGACGCAGTTACGGTGACCGAGGCGGAGATGATGGATGCGGGTTTCGGGAAGAATGCGGTGTGGTGGGGGTGGGTCGCGGAATTGCAGGAGTCAACTGAATCGAATGAGTTTCCTGAGTCGGGAGTCCGCAGAGGTGATACTTCGCTGGTCGGTATTGCGCTGTGTTATGAACGATACTCAACCTGGCGGGGGCGTGTCGGATACTTGGAGGATATCGTTGTCACTGAGAGTGTGCGTAACCAAGGCATAGGAGAGAAGCTCTTCAAGTCCTGCGCTGCCGAAGCGGTCAAGCGCGGCTACCACCACCTCACCTGGCAGGTGCTTGATTGGAATGAAGGTGCCATCCGCTTCTACGAACGGCTAGGGGCGGAGTTATCCAGTGAATGGTTGAATGGCCGTTTGTATCAGGATCAACTCAAGCAGATCGCAGCAGGATGAAAGTCTTCAAGTTCGGCGGAGCCAGCGTGAAGGATGCGAATGGCGTGCGCAACGTGGCGCGGGTGCTGAAACATTTCCCGGGTGAGGAGATCCTCATCGTGGTGAGCGCGATGGGCAAGACGACCAATGCGTTGGAGCGTGTGGTGTGGGACTGGCGCGATGGCACGGATGTGGGTGAGCAGGTGGATGCGCTTCGACAACAACACTTGGACGTGCTCCGGGAAGTTGTCCCCGGGTTCGAGGAGGCGGAGGCTTGGTTGCTTGAATACTTTAGCGAGTTGGAGGAATTACTAGGTGGAACACCAACGGAGAATCCCGACCAGGACTACGATCAGATCGTGAGTTACGGGGAGTTGTGGAGTACGCAGATCGTAAGCGCCTTCCTCAGTGAAGAACTGGAAGTGTGCTCCTGGATGGATGCCCGGGATCTGGTGCGTACTGACTCATTGCACCGTGCCGCCAGGGTGGATTGGAATGCGAGCGCAGCATTGGTGAAGGACTGCTTCAGTAGTGAAGAGGGACAGGAAGCAGTGCGCTTCCCGGTGGTCACGCAGGGCTTCATCGGCGCCACTGAGGAAGGCTTCACAACCACGTTGGGCCGCGAAGGCTCCGACTTCAGTGCCGCCATCTTCGCCTACCTGCTGGATGCCGAGAGTGTCACCATCTGGAAGGACGTGCCCGGCATGTTCAACGCCGATCCCAACCGCTTCCCAGACACAAAGTTGCTGAGCCACATCAGCTACCGGGAGGCGATAGAACTGAGCTACTTCGGCGCCAGTGTGATCCACCCCCGCACGTTGCAGCCGCTGCAACAGAAACACATTCCGCTCTACGTGCGCTCGTTCATGGACCTGGACGCACCCGGCAGCAGGATAGACGACCGTAGTGACAACGACTCCTTGATCCCATCGTTCATCATCAAACCGAGGCAACTGCTCATCAGCATCACACCCCATGACCTCAGCTTCATGGTGGAGGAGAACCTGAGCCACATCTTCGGGCTCTTCGCGCAGCGCAATGTGCGCATCGACCTGATGCAGAACAGCGCCGTGGCCTTTCATGTGGTGGTTGATGATGATCCCCGGGCCCGGCAATTGATGGAGGATCTGCGCCGTACCTACGAGGTAAAGTTCAATGATGACTGTGAGTTGGTGACGGTGCGGCACTTCGATGAGGCGACGCTTGAAAAGCTCGCTGCCGGGCGGGAACTAATGATCGAGCAACGCAACCGGGTCACGGCGCGCTTCGTGGTGCGCTGATCATTCCCGACCATCGATCTCCATCGCCACGCGGTCCGGGTAGTCGCTGATAACGCCATCGACACCAAGGTCCAGCATGCGGCGGATGTCCTTCTTCTCGTTCACGGTCCATACCACGAGTTCGATGTCCGCTTCACGCAGGGCCTCCAGCAGTTTCTTATCCACCTGGCTGAAGTGGGGGCTGTAGATGTCCGGCTTGAAGGTGAGCCGTGCGAGGTTCTTTTTCAGCCCATCGTTGTTCTCCACCAGGAAGGCCAGCACGATGTCCGGGCGTTCGGCGTGCACGGTTTCGAGGATGGCCGGGTCGAAACTTTGGATGATGGTGCGGTTGGTGATACCCAGGTCGTCGATCTCACGGATCACACGTGCGGCATAGGCGGCAGGTTCCGGCTGGAAGGTCCCGTACCAGTGCGGGTCGCTCTTGATCTCGATGTTGTAGGAGGGGCTCACCATGCCGCTCATCAGGGCGTGCTCGTCGCAGACCTCCACCACCTGCCGCAGGGTTGGCTTGTAGGCGAACATGCGCTTCTGGTCCGGGAATCCGCTGTGTTCCAGAGAGCCGCAATCGTATTCCTGGATCTCGGCCACCGTCATGCGGTGAAGATTGATGGAGCGCTCACGATCGGGGGCGATGCGGCCCTCGTCCGGTGTCAGGCAGATGCTTCCGCTCATCCATGGTTCATGTGAGACGATCACCTCATCGTCTCCACTGAGTACTACATCCAGTTCCAGGAAATCGCTCCCCAGGTCGATCGCCTTGAGGAAAGCAGGGATGGTATTCTCTGGCATCAGCCCGCGGCTGCCGCGGTGGCCGTGGATGTCCGGGTGGAGGTTCTCCATGGATTGGCAGGCGTTGAGCAGAAGCACGACGGCCACGGCCCATGCGAAGGGATCACGTGGTGCCATCGGGGAAAGCTTGCAAGATCTTGTGTGCGAGTACCTCGGCCATCTTCACGCGCCCCTCGAAGGTAACACCCGCGATGTGTGGGGTGAGCAACACACGATCGTGGGCCAGCGATCGTTGTTGGACAGCTGGCTCCATGGTGGGGTCCAGTCCGCTGAGGTCCTCGCGTTCGAACTCCAGCACATCGAGCCCGGCGGCGATCACACGTCCCTGATCGATCGCATCGAGAAGCGCTTCGGTATGCACGATGGGTCCCCGTGCGGTGTTCAGGAACCACACCGGCCGGCCGAGCCGTAGGAAAAAAGCGCGGTCGGCATAGTGACGTGTTTCATCCGTCAAGGGCAAGTGCAGGCTGATCACATCACTCTCGCGCAATAGCTGGTCCAGGCGGCACTCCTCGATGCCCGCCTTCGCGAAACCATCGCGGTACTTGTCGTATGCCATGATGCGCACCCCGAAGCCCTTCAACTTCGCGGCGAATGCGCTGCCCATGTTCCCATAGCCGATGATGCCGACGGTCTTGCCATGCAGGTCGGTGCCACGGTTCTCCTCACGCACCCACAGGCGCTGACGCACCTGGGCATTGGCGCGGACCAGCACTTTCATCAGGGCCAGCAGCAGCATCACGCAGGTCTCACCCACGCCGTCCCGGTTCCCTTCCGGGGAATTGAGTACGCGCACCCCGTGGCGCTGGCACCAGGCGGTATCGATGTTCTCCAACCCGGAGCCCACGCGGGCCACCACGCGGAGTCCGGCCGCACGGGAAAGCAGGGGGGCGTCCAGTTTGCGGCTGCGCACCACGATGCCCTGCACGTCACCGAGGCCTGCCGACAATTCCTGGTCGCCCAGGTCATGCATCGCCACACAGGTATGTCCGGCTTTCTGCAGCCGTTCGGCCAGCAGGGGATGGACGCTATCCAGAAAGGCGAATCGCACGGTCAGGAAAATAGGTCGTACATGAAATGCCCCACGGTGAAGTAGGTGAGCAGCCCGGTGATGTCGTTCAGTGTGGTGACGAAGGGACCGGTGGCCATGGCGGGATCGACCTTGAGCCGCTCGAGCAACAGGGGGATCATCGTGCCGAACATGGCGGCTGTGAGGATCACGGTGAAGAGCGCGATGCTCACCGTGTAGCTCAAGGCCTGGCTTTGTTGCAGTGCGAGGTTGATCAGGAAGATGAGCATACCACAGACCAGTGCGGAAATGATCGCCACGCGCAGTTCCTTCCACAAGCGTGCCAGCAGATTCACGCCGTCCATGGTGCCTGCGGCCAGACCCTGCACCACGATGGCGCTGGATTGCACGCCGACATTCCCTGCGGTGGCGGCGATCAGCGGCATGAAGAAGGCCATCTTCGGATCGATACGCAGTTCTTCCTCGTACTGGGCGATGATCTGCGAAGAGAGTATCCCCCCGGCCAGGCCGATCAGCAACCAGGGCAAGCGTGCGCGGACTTGCACCAACGGGCTGTCCGTGGCATCCACATCCTCGCTGATACCGCTGGCCAGTTGGTAATCCTCGGTGGCCTCTTCGGTCATCACGTCCATCACGTCATCGAATGTGATGCGCCCGATAAGGCGGTTCATGGCATCCACCACCGGAAGTACCACCACATCATACTTCTTCATCAACATCACCACCTCCTCCACATCGGTGTCAGCTGTCACGCTCACCACATCGTCGTCGCAGATGTGCTTGATCAACGTCCGGGTGCTTTCCGCCGCGAACAATAGCTTCTTGAGCGGCAGTACGCCGAAGAGCTGGTCGTCCTTGTCCACCACATAGATGGTGTAGACATGTTCCACCTCCTGGGCCTGCTGGCGCATGTCCACGATCGCGCGTGCCACGCTCCAATCCGTGCGCACCTTCACCAATTCCTTGGCCATCAGCGCACCTGCGGTGCCTTCTTTATAGCGCAGCAGCTCCTCGATGTCCTCCCGCTGTTCCTGATCATCGAGCAGGGCGATCACTTCGCGCTGCTTCTCCTCGGACAGCTCGGCCATCACATCGGCCGCATCGTCCGAGTCGATGTGTTCGAGCACCTCCTCGGCGATCTCGCGGCTGGTGAGGGATGCCAGCAGGTCCTCGCGGGTATCCTCATCGAGGTTCAGTAATACCTCCGCCGCTTCCTCGCCGTTCAGCAGTCTGAAAACGTAAGAAGCCTCCTCTTGGCTGAGGCGGTCGATGATCTGCGCGATGTCGGCCGGGTGGAGCTCGCTCAGCAACTCCAGCACGCCCGAGTCGCGGCCTTCGGCCACATCGGTACGAATGCGTTCCAGCAGGGGCTTGGTAAGCTCGAAGGACATCGGTCGGGTATCATGGGTGATCCTCCGCTGGAAGGCAGGCACCACCCGCGAGGAGAGGAACGATCCGGCGGCCGCGAAGCTACGAAGCCGCGCCCGTGGAACAGGCCTGTGTGATGCGGACGAAATCGTCCACTGAAAGCCGCTCGGCCCGCAGCCCGGCATATTCCTCCGGGACCCCACCCGCCAGTTCTGGCATCGACTTCAGGGCATTGGACAGGGTCTTTCGGCGCTGGTTGAAGGCGGTCTTCACCACGCGGAAGAACATCGCTTCATCGCAGGCCAGCCGTTCCACCATGTTGCGCCGCAAGCGGATCACGGCGCTGCGCACCTTGGGCGGGGGGCTGAAGGAGCCGGGCTCCACCACCATCACCTGGTCCACTTCGTAGAAGGCTTGCGTCAGTACACTGGTGATGCCATAGACCTTGCTGCCGGGTGCTGCGCGGATGCGATCCGCCACCTCCTTCTGGAACATGCCCACCACCTCCGTACAGCGATCGCGGTGGGCCAGCACCTGGAAGACGATCTGCGTGCTGATGTTGTATGGGAAGTTGCCAATGATGGCGAAGGTCCCCGGGAAGCGGTCGCGCAGGTCCAGTTTCAGCACGTCGCCTACGATGAGGCGTTCTTCCAATTGGGGGAAGTGCTCCCTGACATGTGTAGCGGCCTCATGGTCCAGTTCCACGCACCAGAGATCGATGTCCTCGCGCAGAATGAGGTGCCTCGTGAGCGCTCCTGTGCCCGGACCGATCTCGATGACGGTGCGGTAGTCGCCGTGGTGGGTCAGCGCCTCGGTGATCTGCCGCGCGATCAGATCCTCCTTGAGGAAGTGCTGCCCGAAACGCTTCTTGGCCCGGACGCTCATCAGAGGGGGTGGACCACTTCCAGAAGCGTGCGGAAGGCTACGAAGCGGCCGCCGTATCGCTGTTGGGCCTTGGCTTGCAAACGCGGCGCATGTTCGTCGCGATAGCGCTCGTAGTGGGCCATGTCCGGGGCGGTGTACTGTACTGCGTAGGTGGTGCCCCCCTCATCCTCGGAGAGTACCCTGTGCATGCGGCTTTCCACGAAGAGTCCCGTGGCCATCACATCGGGAATGTGTGTGTCCTTCATCCACCGCAGCCATTCATCGTGCACCGCATGGTCGATGTTCACGGTGACGTTGTACACGATCATGGATGGCCGTGTTCGGGCGGGGCGGCCCCTGGCGCTTGCAGGTGATCGCCGCGTAATCGCCGGAAGCGTTCGCGGGCCTCGGGTACGAAGATGCTGCCGGTCTGTTCGAAGAGCAGCCTTTCGTAGTAGCCCATGGCCTTGTCCTTGTCGCCGATCTCGTCTTCGTAAAGGCGCCCCAGATCCAGCAGCGCATTGTCAACCAGAATGTCCAGGGGATAGAGTTCCAAGATCTTCTCCAGAAACAGCGCGGCTTCTATGAAGCGGTGGCGTGCATGGGCGATATGGTAGCGTTCGTAGAGCACATCGTCGCCGATGCCATGCATGGGAAATGCGGCCGTGAGACTGTCCAGCATGGCCAGTGCTTCGTCGTAACGGTGCTGCACGCGCAGCAATTCCGCCTGCGAGAAAAGCGTGAGCGGGGTGGTGTTGCTGTCCAGCCCCACGTTGTCGGTGATGCGCAGGGAAAGTTCCATGGCATCGTTCGCGATGAGCTTGCTGGTGCTGCGTTTCAACACGTCCAGTTGGGCCTGCGCCCAGTTGAAGTCGCCGGCGTAGTACGAGACCTTCGCATTGCGCAGGCGTGCCTCATGGCCCAGCACATCGTGTTTGTGATCCAGATCCACCTGGGAGTAAAGCAGGGAGGCTTCCCAGATATCCCCGGTCAGCATGTGGATATCGCCGAGGTCGAGTTTCAATTGCGCCTGTGTCTTGCTGTCGATGGCTGGGAGTGCGATGCCTTCCTCCAGCAGGGCCATCGCTTCACCGGGTTGGCCAAGGCGATAAGCTTTCAGTTCGGCCCGATCGCGCAGCAGGTCCACGGTGTTTTTGTTCAGTCCCAATTCGGTCAATGTGTTGGCCGCCCGCTGGTCCAGGTCGCGCAGGTCTTCCAGGGGTGGTTCGGGCATGGCGGCGAGCTGGGCGTAACGGGTCTTCACCGCACCGATGCGGGCCTGTACGTAGTTGGCGTCGTTGCGGCCCAGGTTCAGTACGTACTCGTAGCATTTGAAGGCCACTGCATGGTCCTCGTTCGCTAGAGCGATCCGAGCCAGTTCCATCAACCGCGCACCCCCTTCATCGGATCGTTTGTCCATGGCACGACTCTGCACGAAGGCCCCATCCAGGTCCTTCTGCTGGATGTAGAGCCAGATGAGCAGCTCCTGGAAGATGGTGCTCTGGGGGTCCCGCTGGATGCGACGAAGCAACTCGGTACGCAGGATCTCCGTGCGGTCGTCGGCCACCTCGAACTGCATATAGCGCGTCAGAGAGTTTTGCACCGCCTGGATGTACGCCTCATTGATGGCGAGCAGGTCGAGGTAGGAGGCCACCATGCGGGGCACATCGCCTCGCGCAGCGTGCAGGTTGGCGATCTCGTAGTGGAACCCAGGTCCATCTTTCAGTAGTTTCTGGCCGCGTTCATACGCCTGAAGGGCATGGTCGAACTCATTGACGCGCGTGAAGGCGTTGGCCGTCTGCCGGATGTGCCCGTGATCGGCTCGCATGGCCCGCAGCGCCTTCTCGAACTCCTTGTTCGCCTTGTCGTCCTGGCCGTTCATGCGGTACAGGTTGCCCATATCCACAATGAAGCGTGGCTCGTCCCCCCGGCGTTTCTGCTGGTTCTTCACCAGCTTCTCGGCGGTCTCAAGATCCCCCATGCCCACATAGCTCTTTAGCAGTTGCTCGTAATAGTGGTCGTTGGGTTGAAGTGCGAACAACCGCTCGTAATAGAGCACGGCCTTTTCGTAGTCTCCCTGCTGATAGTACTGGGCCGCGAGTTGCTCATCGGTGCCAGGCTGGGCCTGCAACGGGGAGGCCACGCAGCAAAGGGCGAGCAGGGCTATGGCGATGGAGTACTTCATGGGCGGTCGAACGAAGTTACCGGATCGCCACCGGCCAGCATGCTATCCACCGCCTGGCGTTCGTCCCAGGTGCGCTGCAAGGTGCGGTAGTTGTCGATCAAGCGGTGGGTATTGGCCTCCAGGTCGTGCAGCAGAAGGCGCTCGGTGGCGATGGCCATGGCACCCCGTTGGGGGTCGAGCACGCCATTGGCCAGATCGGTCCGCAAGCTGCGCAGACGCTGGGATGCCTCGGCAAGTTCCCCGGCCACCCGATCATGGTCCTGTCCCATGGCGTACGCGGTGCGCAGCACCAGGTAGTGGTTGCCCAACAGGGTGGCGCCAGGGCGGTCCAGGGTATCGATGAACCGTTCGGCGAAGCGGGGGGCGTTCTGCCGAAAGACCGAATCGGCGCGGTCATAACGGCCACGGTCCAGTTCATTCAGGGTCATCGATGCGGCTTCCACGTTGTTGATCATTCCATCCACGCTGCGGATCTGTTCCGCATCGGCGGGCTGGCGGCAGGCAAGGGCCACAGCGCCCCAGGCCAACGCGGCCACCACTGTGGACAGTATCCCGTGGTTCATTTCACGATCCGGTCGAAACCGGTATAGGGGCGCAGGGCTACAGGTATCCGGATGCCTTCAGGCCCCTGGTTGTTCTCCAACAATGCGGCCACGATCCGCGCCAGTGCAAGAGCGCTGCCATTCAAGGTGTGGGCAAGGATGTTCTTCCTCTCGGGACTCTTATACCGGAGTTTCATCCTGTTGCTCTGGAAGGTCTCGAAGTTGCTGATGGAACTCACCTCCAGCCAGCGGCCCTGGGCAGCACTCCACACCTCCATGTCATAGGTCATGGCGCTGGCGAAGCCCATATCGCCACCACAGAGGAGCAGTTGTCTGAAGGGCAACTCCAAGGCGCGCAGCAGACCTTTCACATGTTCCACCATTTCCTCCAGGGCAGCGTAGCTATTCTCTGGCCGCTCGATGCGCACGATCTCCACCTTGTCGAACTGGTGTACCCGGTTGAGACCGCGCACATGGGCGCCATAACTCCCCGCCTCTCGACGGAAGCAGGGGGTGTAGCCCACGAGCTTGATCGGCAAGGTGTCCATATCCACGATCTCATCGCGGTAGAGGTTGGTGATGGGCACCTCCGCCGTGGGGATCAGGTACAGGTCATCCACCGTGGCATGGTACATCTGGCCTTCCTTGTCCGGGAGCTGACCCGTGGCGAAGGCGCTATCGGCGTTCACCATGTGCGGCGGGATGATCTCCTTGTAGCCCGCTTCGGTGGCGCGGTCCAGGAAGAAGGCGATGAGGGCGCGCTGCAGTCTGGCGCCCTGGCCCATGTACACGGGAAAACCCGCGCCAGTGACCTTCACGCCCAGGTCCATGCGCAGGATCCCATATTCCTCCCCGAGTTCCCAGTGAGGTTGGGCGCCAGCGGGCAGTTCAGGTAGGTCGCCCTCCTGGATCACCACCACATTCTCCTCGGGGCTGCGTCCCGGCGGCACGCTGCTGTGCGGCGCGTTGGGAATGGTGCAGAGGTGGTCGTGCAGTTCCTTTTCCGTGGCATCCAGCTGATCTTTCAATGCCTGCGAGCGGCTCTTCAGATCGACGGTGCGCGCCTTGGCCTGATCAGCCTCTTCACGCTGGCCTGCCTTCATCAACTCCCCGATGGAGCGGCTCAAGGCATTGAGTTCGGCCAGGGCGGTATCCATTTCAGCCTGCGTGGTCCGGCGGGCATCATCCAGCGCAAGGGCCTGGTCCAGCAGGGTCTCCGCTTCGATATGCCGCTTGGCCAGGCGTTCCGTGGCCTCCGTGCGTCGGTTCCGCAGGAATTGGGTCTCCAGCATGGTGGATGGAATGGATCGATGGTCCGATGTATTTCGGGCGGCAAAGGTAGCGGGCGGCCGGAGTGGGCGTACGCGTGTGAGGTCCCACCGCAATGGTCCACGATATGTCGGTCGCTGTTCACGACAATACCAGGTCAAAGTATTCTGCCGCCCGCTGTGATCTTCGATCTTGGCAGCGCGCTACCTCCGCGCGAGTTCCCGACCCGCACCCTTGGACAACTCCCTTACCATACAGCGAGCCTCCACGGGTAGGATCCTGTTGCTGGCCCTGGCCGTAGCGTTCATCATCCGCCTTCCGTCCATCACACACCCGCCGCTGGAGACCACACACGCGTGGCGGCAGGCATTCACCAATATGGTGACACGCAACCTGTTGGAGGTGGATCTGGATCTGTTGAGACCGCGGTCGAGCATCACCGGGCGCGACCCCGGGGTGATCTCATCGGAGTTCCCGGCCTACAACCTGTTGATCGCGGGCATGCATGTGGCCTTCGGCGCGGACCATTGGTATGGACGGGCCATCAATCTGGTCATCACCACCATTTCGGTGTGGTGCTTCTTTCTGTTGGTCAGGCGGTATTTCGGCGATAAGGCGGCGCTGGGTGCCGCGATCGCGCTGGTGGTATCGTCGTACTTTCTCTATGGCCGGAAGGTGATGCCCGATGCCTTCAGCGTAGGCATTGTGCTGATCGGATCCTACCTTTTTGATCGGGGCCTGCGGCGCGGTTCGCTCATCAACCTATTGATCGCAGGCTTGTTGGCCGCTTTAGGGGGGCTATGCAAGATCCCGGTAATGGTATTGCTGGCCACCTGGCCGTTGATCGTCTGGTCGCAACGGGGTGCCAGACCCCTGGTGATCGCGTTCGCTGCGCTGGCCGCTTTGATCGCTGTGGCGCCGGTGGCGTGGTGGTATTTCATCTGGCAACCGGCCCTGCTTGCGCAGTATGGCAATGCGCTCTACCACCCGGTGGGCGTGGTGGAAGGGCTGGGGCAGCTGTGGGAATACCGGTGGGATACCTTGGAGCGATTCGCGTTCTCCGCCATGTTGGGCTACATCCCCTTCGTCATCGCCTTGGCGGCATTTGTCGTGTGCAAGGGTGAGGTGCGCCGGCAACTCTTGTGGATCGTGGTATCGACAGGGCCACCCTTTCTGTACTTCATGGCGCGCACAGGCTCGGTGTTCTCCCTGCACGGTTACTACGTGCTGCCCTTCGTTCCTGTCTTGGCACTTTGCGTCGGGGTGGCCTTGTCCCGGTTACGCGACCGGCGACTCTGGGTGGGTGCCATGTTACTCCTGACCGTGGAGGGCCTTGGGCTGCGCTGGAGCGACATGCACCCGGAGAACAAGCGCGAGTATCTATTGCACGCCGAAGAACTTGCCGATCGCCATGCACCGCCGGGCGAGGCGATCGCCACCACCGGGGGCAGGGATCCCATGACCATGTACTTCCTGCACCGGCATGGATGGTCGCTCTCCAATGAGGAACTGCTCAGCCCACCGGTGATCGACAGCCTGGGTGGCATGGGGCTCAAGGTGATCTTCGTAGACCGGCAGCAGCTCGCAGAAGGGTTGGACCTACCGATCCTCCATGCGGATGAGCATTGGGTCGTTTACAGGGTAATGGAACGGCAGGAGCTTGAATAAAGGCTGCCCGAACTCCCCGATTGGGCAGGCGTTGCCCTAAATGGAACTCCACAGTCGCCTGGGTAGAGGGGACGGGTATAGCAGCCTCTGGGTCATAGATCGGAACCGGTCGGCCAAACGGGACGGGCGGGCTCTCAAAGGAAAAGCCCTCCGCAGGGAGGGCTTCTCAGTTCAATGCTGGACAGGCGCTTACTTGCCTCCGTCCAGTTCGTCCTGCCAGGCTTTCAATTCATCCCACTTGCCAGCAGCCGCCAGTTCGGCTTGCTTGGGCCAGGTGGAGGGGTTGTGGACCGAGTAGTTGGGACCTGCGGCTTCGAGGATCTCCTGGAGGCGCTCCACAGAAGTGGCGGCGAGGTCGGAAAAGGTCACGATGCCGGCATCATTGAAGAGCTCGGCGATCTTCGGGCCGATGCCTTCGACCTTGCGCAGGTCATCCCCCTTGGTGGTGGTCTTTCCTGCGGCTGGCCTGGCTTTGGTGGCGGTCCCATTCACGGGGATGCCCGCCGGTAGCACACTCACCACACTGCGGTCACCACGGGTCTTGCGGAAGCTGATGATGCCGTCCGCGGTGGCGTACAGCGTGTGGTCCACACCGATGCCCACATTCCTTCCGGGGTGGTGGCGCGTGCCGCGCTGGCGCACGATGATGTTGCCAGCGGTGGCAACCTGCCCGGCGAAGAGTTTCACGCCAAGTCGTTTGCTGTGCGACTCGCGTCCGTTGTCGGTACTACCCGCACCTTTCTTGTGTGCCATGGTTTCTGGTTCTTAATCGTCTTCGTTGCGCTCGTCGTAGCGACAGGAATGTCACTCCGAGCGCAGCCGGGGAGTTACTTCTTGTCGTCCTTCTTCGGGGCTGCCTTTTTCGCTGCGGCCTTCTTGGGGGCTGCCTTCTTCGCTGCGGCCTTTTTCGGTGCGGCTTTCTTGGTGGCCGCTTTCTTGGGGGCGGCCTCAGCCTTCGGGGCGGCTTCCTTCTTCGCTTTCCTGGCGGGCTCGGCCTTCACCACCGGCTTCGGCGCGGTACTCTTGCTGGCGTCGAACTTCTCACCCTTGCCCAGGATCGCTTCGATCCACAGTTCGGTGAGGGCCTGGCGGTGACCGTTGAGCTTCTGGTAGCCCTTGCGGCGCTTCTTCTTGAAGACCAGCACCTTGTCGCCCTTGCTATGACCGATCACCTTGGCGGCGATACGGAAACCATCCACCCTCGGGGTGCCCACTGTCACGGTCTTGCCATCGCTTACCAATAGCACCTGGTCCAGTTCCACATGCTTGCCTTCCTCGGCCTCGAGGCGGTGCACTTTGAGCTTCTGGGCCTGCGTCACCTTGAACTGCTGGCCGGCGATGTCGACAATGGCGTACATGGGTCTTCCTGGAAAATGGGCTGCAAATGTAGCGTATCGGAAGGATCCGGCAAACTGCCGTTCATGGCGGTTCGCCATCCTCAGAGCCGGAACGCCTTCTTCACGCTTCCCACGGCATCGTCCTTCTCAAAGGAACAGCGTCACCTTCACTACGGGAGGCACCGATCCGCTTGATTGGTTCACTTTCGCCAGCAAGAATGAGGTCAATGGCCTTGGGTCCAATTGAACCGTTGCCCACGAGCGCTTCGATGATCCGTTCCAGGAGTTCGCGTTCGGCCACAATGGTGCGAAGGGCGAGTTCTTCAGCCTCCTGGAGGCACTGCCTCGCCTGTTCCTCGGTCGCGCCGAGCATGGTCCGGAATCCGACCGAGGACGCGGTGGCGTGTTCCGCATGGAAGAACCGGTCCTGCCCGAAACCGTGCTCCTTGACCAGGTCGAGCGCCATGGCCGTGGCTTTTCGAAGATCGTCGTCACTTCCGGTACTTACGCCTTGCTCGCCATAGACGATACGTTCGGCGACCCAGCCTCCGAGGATCCCGGCCAGCCTGGGCACCACTTGCGAACGGGTGAACGGTTTTCCCGGCTTGTTCTTCCAGATGACAAAGCCGCCCAGACGCGCGCTACTGGTCCGCGCGCACACCTGCAGTGGCTTGAGTCCTGCAAGCCGGACCCCGCAGAGAAGATGACCTGCTTCATGCGTGGCATACCTGCGTAGGGCCTCGGGATCCGGCAGTGGCGGACGCTCGATGGGCCACTTCAACGGGGCCACCACCGTCCGGCCCGCGATCTCCATGTGCGCGATGGCCCGGCCCTCGACGATGTCGATCGTACAGCTGTCCGCTTTGTTAAGTCCAAGGCGATCCTGGATCTGGGCGGCCAGCGAGGGTAGGACGCGATGCACGGTGGCCACCACTGGCCGTGCCCCCAATACCGGGATGGAGGATCCCTGTCTGATCATATCCAACAGCGCTTGGGATACAGTCAGGGGAAACCCAAGTGAAATTGTCAAACGGGCAAGAATGCCTTCTGCTTCCGCCTTTACCAGAGCCTTCACCGTATCGCTGCCCAGCGGCGGGAATACGATATGGTCGATGCCAAGCCGCGCCACCTGTTCAATGCGGAACAATGCGCTCAGTGCTTCATGGATGCCGGTTCTGCCAATATCCCTGGATCGGTCAAGCAGGACCTCCGGGTCCAGTTCGGGCAACAAGTCCCGTCCACCCGTATAGAGTTCGTCGAGGTTGCCCATCACCAGAACCAAGGCCTTGCTGGCATCCACAGGTATCGGCGCGGTGTGCAAAGCCAGCAGGTCGCGCAACAGCTCAAGGACACCCTCGTTATCGCAGCTTTCCAGCAGTTCCTGGAAGGCGCACATGGAGATGGGACGTGGCATCATATCCCGGACCTCCTCCCAAAGCGCACGTGGAATGGCCCAAGGCTCGCCATGGCCATGCGTCCCCATCACGCGCTCGTAGATGTCCCACCCTTGGACCACACGGCCATGTGCTATGACCACGCCCTGCATCAGAAGTGTTCGCTGTTTGTGTTCCAGGTCCAGCAGTATCCTGAGTCCGAATTGGTGTCCGGGCTCCAACATCACCCTGCCGACATCGATCAGCTCCCACAAGCGCCGAAGCTCGGCCGGCTCTTCCATTTCAACCCCGTCCTTCAAGGTGCGGGCGTGCTGGAATTCGTCGATCACCAGGATGAAGGGATCCCCGTCATGATGCATGCGGATCTGGTCCAGCGTGTCATTCAGCCAGTTGTACCGACGGCATTCTCCTGCATCCAGCCAGAAGGTGTGACCGGCAAGCCCCAGATTTTCCACCAGGGCGCGCACCAAACTGCTCTTCCCCGTGCCGGTCATGCCCCACAAGCCCACGACACGTGGCCGCGCCTGATCATGTCCGAATAGCTGCCATGGCCGCACCGCATCAAGCAAGCGGTCGATCGCTTCATCAACACCAAGATGGCTGCTGCGCAGGCGCTGGCGTATTTCGTTCGGGGACAAGGAAGAGGGGTTGGGTTTGGAGGTTGACATGCCCGAAAGATGGAGGTGGGGTTGCGCCAGATCATGACGCGATCTTGTATCTCTGGTTCAAAGGTCACATCAATGCGGCCTTGGAAAGCGAGACCGTGAAAGAAGTAGGTCTTGCGGTTCTCCACTACGGACCCGCTCAGGTCGTATCCGAACCTGGCCACTATGCCGGAGCGTATCTCCTCCTTGCTTGCCCCGATGAGCGCCAGGTGGATGGCCCAGTCTGCTTGTTGCGTTCGGCGATGCTCATCCATACGGGACGTGTGGCCCAGGTGATGCAGTGGAGCGCGCCGCCTTGCAGGGCGATCTCCCGGCATGGCAGTCCGCTCACATCGTGGTACGGGTACAGCTCCTCGAAACGCCGCATCGCCAATTCATCCTCGGGCAGGCCGAACAGCGGAACCACCACGCATTGCGAGTGGCACAGGTGATTGATGTAACAGCCCACGGCACTCCCGGCCTTCCCCAATGCCTGCGGGGTGTAAGGCACGGTCTCACAGCCGAGACCCATCGCGCGGAGTACACGACGTATGCGGGTCCCTTGGTCCGGGACGGCATGACGGTGATCATTCACGAGCACCGTATCGTGCGAATAAGCGCTCACCATGCCGTCGGCATGACCGGTGAAGTCATGAGGGTCTTGCGGAATGAATATGATGCGGTCAACGCCCAGCAGCCGTTGCAACTCGGCGATGAGCTTGCGCCGGCGGTAGTGCGGGTTCTCGCGCAGGACCTTGCTGGTGAGCACGGCATAGTCCGGCCCGAGCACGACGTTGCCGCCGTCCACGATCAGGTCGGAGTTCACACGCGGGACAGAACTCTCAACGGCCAACTGCTCCGCATCAACAATGGTGTTGCGGTAGCGTGGTGACCGAACGAGGTAATCGGGCCAATAGCGGAATTGCACCAGCGTGCCATGTGCGGTGGCCAGTGGCATGAAGTCGCGGCACCAGATGTTGTTCGTGGCGCCCCGGATGCTGCCGGTCCGCACACCTATGTGCTCCATCAGGCTGCAGAATCGGTCGTAGAAAGGTGGTTGTGACCGCAGCGCTTCGGCCACCCAGAGGATGCGTGAGAACATGGGCGCAAAGAACAGATCGTGCTACGTCATAACTTGACGTTACTGCCCCGTACTTTGGCCGCATCACCAAAACCCTCCCCGCCCCATGAATAGTCCCATTGACCTGAAGGAGCTTCTCCAATTGACTTGGCCCGGGCTGAACGACCGCTTCAAGCGGATCGTGGTAGAAGGCATGGGCGCCGTGGTGAGCGAGTCGGTGGCCCACTACATCTTAGCGGATGAATTGCGCAAGGCGCTGGAGAGCAAGAAGATCCAAGGCGTGGATTGGGCCTCCGAGGCCGAAAAGGGCTATGATATCATTCTGACAACACAACGCATGACCATCATCATGGAAGGCAAGCATGTGAACGAGAAGGAGATGAGGACGCAGGGCGGGACCAATAACCTATTGGCCGGTCTGTTGAAGGACCTTGTCAAGCTGTGCGTTTCGGACAAGGAGGGCACCAAGCTGCTGTTGGCCACGGCCATAAACAGTATGCGGGATGGCCATGATAAGTGGCCAAGCTGGGAAGCGCTGGTCACCTGTGCAATGGGGGAATCCGAGAGGGGCGAGATCTGGGACGCGCTGGTATCGGGCAGGGGAATGGACGATAAGAAATTGGAGGAGTATTGGAACAGGATACCAGAGTCAATCAGGGTGAAGAACAGCTTTAAAGCTCTATGGGATGAATTCAAAAAATTGTCTCCGGCGAGGGTGCAGGTGGTTCCACTTATTGAGGAGCAAAGCCTATACGCGAGGCTCGTTGTCTTGAAAGTGCAGCCGATGTTGGAATGATGGGGTGCCCGATGTCCTGCGGAGTACAGCTACATCTCCGCAGCTTTCCGGTGTTCGTTTCGGATGGCATCTGCGAGTGTGCGTGGCTCGATCACTTCCACGGAACTTCCAAGGCCCAGGAGTTCCTGCTTCAATTCATGGTTGGGCATCACATAGAGTTCCACGACACAACCCGCCTTGTCGTCTTGCAGCACGCGCTGGCTGTCATGCAAGGGCAGCGCCTTCACATACCTGCCTTGCAGGGGCGTGAAGCGCAGCACCACACGCTGGGGCTTGCCCGGTGCGGCATCCACGCCGACCACGTGGGCATAGTGGGCCTCCACGGCATCGCGCTCCCTGGCTGAGAAACGCTGGCCGGTCGAGCGAAATTCAAGGATGCGGTCCAGGCCCAAGGCGATGGGGTCGCGGTAGTCTTTAGCGGACCCCAGCACGTACCAGCGGGCACGGTATTCCTTGAGCAGCACGGGCCGCATCCGAAAGGTCCTTTCCGCCTCCTCCTGGAATCGCTGGTAGTGGATGTCCAATTCGCGGCGTTCCTCGATGGCGCGCAGCAGGCCGGCCCAATGCCCCATGCCGAGCAAGGCTCCGCTGCGCTCCATGTGGACATGGGCCGAGACTTTTCTGATGGACCCGTGCGATGCACTCAACAACTCGCCCAGCACGGCGCGCTCCAACAATGACATCACGAGGGCGCGGTCATCATCCGCATCCGGGAGCATGTAGGCATTGGTGTCTCTATCGTAGAGGATCTCGAAGCCCAACTCCACGCGCACTTGCTCTATGTCGCGCTGTAGGGTCCGGGCGCTGATCGGGAAGCCGTGCTGCTCCAGGTGATCAAGCAGTTGTGCGAAGGTGGGAGCGCTGCGGACCCGCTCCAGGATCAGCAGGTAGCGTTTGAGTTTGCCTTGGAAGCTCATGGTCTGGGCAGCATGCTTCGCACATGGGCGCCGAAGAAGAGCCGCTGGTGGTGGATCCGGTCATGGCCACCTTCAGCCCATTCGTCGTACATGGTCAACAAGTATCGGCATGAAATCGTGCTCCCCAACCCAATGGCTGTCAAGTTTGGCCTATGGACCCATTGGCGACCCTGCCAACAGGTGTCTGTGACCACAGACTTGGAAGAGTACAGACCGGCACGTAAGGCCTGACGGCATCCGAAACAAACGGTCCTCAGAGTTTGAAGGCCCTTTTCACCGCATCGAGGGCGTTCAACTCCTCCCAGGGGAAGAGCTTCACCTTCACAGTGGCCTTGTGTTCGGCGTTCTTGAAGGTTTTGGTGACCGTCACGGGTTTGCGCCCCATGTGCCCGTACGCGGCTGTTTCGCTGTAGATGGGTGTGCGCAGGGCGAAGCGTTTCTCGATGAAGAAGGGTCGCATGTCGAATTCCTTCATGTCGGCGATGACCTTGGCGATCTGGCCATCGCTCAACTTCACCTTCGCGGTACCATAGGTGTTCACGAAGAGGCCCACGGGCTGCGCCACACCAATGGCGTAGGCTACCTGTACCAAGGCTTCATCACAAACACCGGCAGCCACCAGGTGCTTGGCGATGTGGCGGGTGGCATAGGCCGCGCTGCGGTCCACCTTGCTGGGGTCCTTGCCGCTGAAGGCCCCGCCCCCGTGTGCGCCCTTGCCCCCGTATGTGTCCACGATGATCTTACGGCCGGTGAGGCCGGTGTCCCCATGTGGACCACCGATCACGAATTTGCCTGTTGGGTTGATGTGGTAGGTGATGCGGCTATTGAACAGGGCCTGGACCCGCTTGGGCATCTTTGCCTTCACCCGGGGCACGAGGATGCCGATGATGTCCTTGCGGATGCGATCACTCATCGCCTTTTCGGCGTCAGCTACAGCGGCCCTGCTCTTCCCTTTGGGTAATACGAACTCATCATGCTGGGTGCTCACCACGATGGCGTCGATCCGACGCGGCTTGTGGTCATCGCCATACTCGATGGTGACCTGACTTTTTGAGTCCGGGCGGAGGTAGGTCATCACCTTGCCTTCGCGGCGGATGGCGGCCAGCTCGCTAAGCAGCAGATGACTCATTTCCAAAGCCAGGGGCATGTAGTGGTCCGTCTCGCGGCAGGCATATCCGAACATCATCCCCTGATCACCCGCGCCCTGTTCCTCCGGTTTCTTGCGATCCACGCCCATGTTGATGTCCGGGCTTTGCTCATGGATGGCACTGAGCACCCCGCAGGAGCGCGCCTCGAACATGTACTCGCTCTTGGTATAGCCGATCTTGGCGATCACCTGGCGGGCGATCTCCTGTACATCAAGGTATGCGCTGCTTTTCACCTCCCCGGCCAGGATCACCTGCCCGGTGGTGACCAATGTTTCACAGGCCACCTTGCTCTTCGGGTCGAAGGCGAGGAAGTGATCGATCAATGCGTCACTGATCTGGTCGGCGACCTTGTCGGGATGGCCTTCGCTGACGGATTCTGAGGTGAAGAGGTAGGGCATTTTGTACGGTTGGTAAAAGGAGGCGCAAAGGAAGAGGTTCCCCGCAAAGTGACCAAGTGCGATCACTGCCGGCTCCCGCTGCCACTATTTCCGGCTGGTGAGTTTCTTGAAGACCTCCTCTAAGCCACGCTCGGCCTTGCGCATGCCCAGTACCTTCAGACCCCGGTCCACAGCGAACTGGAATACCGCCGGACGGATGTCCTGCGCTTCGTTATGCGCCAGCAGCCAGGCCTCACCCTCGGCGCGCACCGCCTGCGATACCCCCGGGATGTTCCGCAGGTCATTGGCGTGTGCGGTGCCTTCGAACTCCACTTCCAATGCGGCATGCCGCACCATGCCTCCGCGCAGGGTGCTCGCCTTGTCATCGGCGACCACGCTGCCGCGGTCGATGATGATGACGCGTCCGCAGATGGCCTCCACCTCCTGCATGATGTGGGTGCTGAGCATCACTGTACGCTCGCGGCCGATATTCTTGATCAGTCCCCGCACCTCGGTGAGCTGGTTCGGGTCGAGACCACTGGTAGGCTCATCAAGGATCAGCACCTGGGGGTCGTGGATCATCGCCTGCGCCAGGCCCACGCGTTGTCGGTACCCCTTGCTAAGCTGCCCGATGCGTTTGTGTTGTTCGCGGCCCAGGCCCACCATGTCCACCATGCGCTTCACCCGGGTTCCGGCATCGCGCAGGCCATGGATGCCGGCCACGAAGCGCAGGTACTCATGTATGTAGAGATCCAGGTACAACGGGTTGTTCTCCGGCAGGTAACCAACGTTGCGCCGCACCTCCATGCTGTGCGTCCGGGTGTCAAAGCCGCAAACGGTCGCCTCGCCGCTGGTGGGGGGCAGGAAGCACGTCAGGATCTTCATCATCGTGCTCTTTCCTGCGCCATTCGGGCCAACGAAGCCCACCACCTCGCCGCTGCCGATCTCGAACGAGACATTATCCAGCGCTTTCTGCGCACCATAGCGCTTGGTGATATCGTGTACCCGTATGGACATGTGCGGCGCCCCGGAGTATGGGGTTCGAGCGATGGCGCGAAGGTAGTCGCGGGGCTGCGCTGGTTTATGCCGGGGCAGCCAGCGGTGGCGGCCGATCGATGAAAGGGTCGCTCTTCCGTTGACCACCTTCCTGCGATCCACTTCCATGCCCCGCTGCTCCCTGATACCTTCGCCCCATGCCCACCGGCCTTGTCATGCGTAGTACCGGAAGCCGCTACCTCGTGCGGGGTGACGATGGTGCGCTGCATGCCTGTGTGGCCACGGGCCGCCTGCGCATCAAAGGATGGGAGAGCACCAATCCGTTGGCGGTAGGCGATCGGGTGGAATTCGAACCCCAAACCTCGGAGGATCGGCCGGGTGCGATCACGGATCTGCACGAGCGGAAGAACTACCTGGTGCGTCGCAGCGTGAATCTCTCGCACCACAAACATGTGCTGGCCGCCAATCTGGACCAGGCCCTGCTGATGGTGACCGTCGCGCGGCCCCGCACCTCCCACGGCTTCATCGACCGGTTCCTCGTGACGGCGGAGACCTATTCCATTCCCACGGTGATCGTGTTCAACAAAGTGGATGACCTCATGGAGGAGGAGCTGGACCTGCTGGCCGAATACCAGGAGGTGTACGAAGGTGCCGGATACCCCACGGTGATCACCGCCGCACTGAAGGGTGTCGGGGTGGAGGAGGTGCGTGCGTTGCTCCATGGCAAGGTGACCTTGGTGGCGGGCCACAGCGGGGTGGGGAAGAGCACCCTGGTGAATGCCATCGACCCTACACTGGACCTGCACACACTGGAGGTGAGCGAAGCCACAGGGAAAGGCCAGCACACCACTACGAACGCGGAGATGTATGAGTTGAAGGTCAATGGCATGGCGGGCAAGGCTGTGGCTGACCCGGCGACCTTCATCATTGACACGCCCGGCATCAAGGGTTTCGGCCTGGTGGACCTCGATCCACCGCATATCGGCGATCAGTTCCCCGAGATGTTCCGCCTGAAGGGTTCCTGCCGCTTCAACGACTGCCTGCACAAGGACGAGCCAGGTTGCGCCATCCGCGCTGCCGTGGAGGCAGGCGATATCGCCGGAAGCCGCTACAACAGCTACCGCGACATGCTTGATGGCATCGACGAGGAAAGCCCATACCGCATCAACTGATCATGAAGTACAACGCCTTCCCCATTATTGTCCTGCTGCTGGCCACGGCCTGCGCCACACAGCGCCCCTCCGTGGACCGCGCCCCGGACCACCGCGCGATGCTGGCCCACCATGGAGTGGATGCCGTGCTCTGGCAGAACACTTCCGCAGAGGTGTACTGGCTCTACGAACAGGCCTACGAGCACGCGCTGATCAAGCTCGTGACCAATCTCGCTGCGGTGCGTTTGCGCTACCCGGATGATGCCCCGCAACGCCCGAATGCCGTGATCGTGGACATTGATGAGACCGTGCTGGAAAACAGCCCCTATCAGATCGGGGCGATCACGCGCGGCCGCACCTTCGATCCGCTGGATTGGAAGCAATGGACGGACAAAGCCAGCGCACTGGCCTCGCCGGGCGCGTTGGGGTTCCTCAAGGCGGTGGAAGCCGCAAAATGCGAGGTGTTCTACATCACCAACCGCGACACCAGTGAACGTGCCGCCACACTGAAGAACCTGCGTGAACTGGGCTTCCCCTTCGCGGATGAGGAGCACCTGCTGCTGATGGCCGGATCCAGCGACAAGACCGCCCGACGCGCACAGGTGAACGCCACCCACCATGTGGTCCTGTTCGTGGGCGACCAACTTACCGACTTCGATGAACGCCTCAAGGACCGTTCACATGACTACGGCAGAGATGTGGTGAAAGCCATGTCCGACAGCCTTGCGCGCTACTTCATCCTGTTGCCCAACCCCATGTATGGCGCCTACCGTGATGGGATCCGCGGCAAGGGCAGTGATGCGGAGCGACACGAACGGACCATGCGCTGGTTCAAGGACCAGGGTCACTGACATGCGCGCGGTGTTGCAACGGGTGAGCGAGGCGGCCGTGGGGATCGGAGGGGCCGAGCACGCGCGCATCAGCATGGGGATGCTGGTACTTCTGGGGATCGAAACAGGCGATACCGAGGCCGACCTGGAGTGGTTGTGCGGCAAGCTGGCCCGCATGCGCATCTTCCCGGATGAGCAGGACGTCATGAACCGCGCCATCACCGAAGTGGGTGGGGAGGTGCTGCTGGTGAGCCAGTTCACCCTGCATGCCGACACGGCCAAGGGCAACCGCCCCAGTTACCTGCGTGCCGCGCGTCCCGAGGAGGCCATCCCGCTATACCTGCGTGCAAGGGAGCGCCTTGCCGAGCTTGTGGGGCGACCCGTGCGGAGCGGTGAATTCGGGGCGCATATGCAGGTGTCATTGGTGAACGACGGACCGGTGACGATCATCATCGACAGTCGGCGTCGCGAATAGGCGGATCGCCCCGGAACATGTCCTCGCAGGTCAGGGGTCACTGAACGATCAGCCGCAGGTGTTCGGGCTCCCTTGCATGTTCGCGGCGTAGCTCCACCAGGTACACACCGGCGGCGGCGCCAATCAGGCTCAGTTCCCCGTTGGCCATCAGCGTGTGCGGCACCCGCCTGCCACTGGGGTCGTAGATCGTGAGTTCGCCACCCTCATGGCCACTCACCCAGAAAAGATCCTTACCCGGGTTCGGGAAGATGACCAGGCGGCCGGGTTTGCCCAGTTGCACGGCGCGGACCACGGAATGATCCACGCTTCCGTCGAGGTCGGTCTGCCGGATACGGTAATAGCTGTCCCCGGGCAGCGGGCTGAGGTCGATGAACTGGTAGGTCTGGGGCACGTTGGTGGTGCCCGCCGCAGGCATGGTCCCAATGTCGACCCAATGGATCAGATCTGCTGAACGCTCCACGGTGAAATGATCGCTGTTCTGCTCCATGGCTGTCTGCCAGTCGCACAGCACCTCCCGATCGTGGTTGATGGCCCTGGCCTCGAAGCCCAGCCAGGTCACAGGCAGGGTGCTCGTTTCGCAGAAAAAGAGGGTGGTGGAAACGAATTCGCTGGTACAGCTACAGCCGAGCAGTGGGTTTTGTGAGGTATCCAGGTTGATGGTCACCGAACTGACATCCGGGCCCAAGGAGCCAGGGAGGGCGTTCACGGGCAGGATCACCGTGGTCTGCCCTGCGGGGAAGGTCACCTGCACCGGGATGGGTGGATCGTATATGGCATCGCCGATCTGATCGATCGTATAGGTGAGGGTAACGTCCTGGCCCAATGGCTGGTCGATGGAGAAGATGAAGTAGCCGAAGTCCACACAGTTGTCCTCATCGCTTACGGTCACCTGGTCGGCTGTGGCGCCGATCTGCAGGTCCACACCGGAAGAGAAACTTTCGGCGGCCAGGAAAACTGCGGAATCCCACCATGAATCACCCGCGTCCGCGATGACGATATTAATGGTGTAAGTCTCGCAGGGCACCGTATTGATGCAAGCCGTAAGGGGTACCGTGAACCCGTCATATTGGTTGTGCGGGCCACCGACATTGTTAACATAGTAGGCTGGGAAGAAAGGGGCACAGCCCCCATTGTTGTTCACGTGGTCGATAGCGACCGGGTAGATACTCCCTGGTATGGTGGCGATGTTGGTGTTGGGCGCATACCCAGGGCCTGAAACGAAGAATCCGAAGACATCGTTGAATCCGCTACATACATATTCGGGATATTCCTCTGATCCGAACACATAGGTGAAGGTAACCTGGTCTGTCTGAGGGACAAAATTGAAACGTATCGAAGCCGCATCATAGGTTTGAATACCGGCCAGATTGGTCAATATACCATTCCCTGCGGTACCATTCGCCGTATAGAAGCCTCCAGGGGAATTATTCGGGCCGATCGCCCCGGTGGCCAGGCCGGTGGTGAGGATGATGCCATTGTCGATACCGATCCGCCAACCATTGGTGAAGGTGCCTATGGCATTGGTAGTGCCCGTGAATACGACGTTCGAGGCGGTGAGACATTCACCCAGAAAGACATCCTGGATCAACTGCGTGGGGGTGAGGTTCTGCTGGATCTGGATCGACCCCGAGCCGGGCAATGGACCACCCCCCACGCTGGGAGAGCATCCACCACCGCCTGGGGCGCCGGCACAGATGATAGTCAAGTTACCGGAGCCAGTGGCACCCAGGTAGCCCGATATCCTGATCCAATAGGTGGTACCGGACACCACGGGAAAAGTGATCGTACTTGTCAAGCCGCAACCTGGTGCATCATCATTGCAGGCCAGCTCCGCACCGGCACCGGGGCATGCGCTCCAGGCACTCAAAGAGGTATCAAAAGTCGCGCTGCCACAGGTGGTGGCTGTGACCGTTCCGGTGCAGGTCGCCACATACTGGAACCAGACATCATTGTTGTCCCCTGCCGTGCAGGAGGTGACATCCGTGCCGGTGGCACCCACCGAACTGAATGGGGTGGTACCATCGCCGATCACGGTGGCGGTGGCGCAGGTGTTGTTCGTGAGAGGTCCAATGCAAGTGATCGTGAGCACAGCGCAAGTACTATTGGATACGCAGGGATACTGGTCGAGCAGCACACGTAAACCCCCGGTGAAGGTCGCGACCCAGGTAACTGAGGATTGAAGCCCGCATGCATCGTCATTGTACCCAAGAGCAGGGCCACCGGCATTGTTGAACAATGTGATCTGCGTATCCCAGGTAGCTCCGCCGCAGGTGGAGAATGTATAGGTGTTCCCAGCGGTCACATTGAGGAGCGCGTATTGTCCACCCATCACACAAGGCACCACCGTGGTCCCTGGACAATTCGGTGTGATGGCTCCCCCGGCAATGGGCACATTATTGTTCGTGCATTGTGCCGATGCCGATCGGGCGCCAAGCAGTGCAACGGGAATGATCAAGACCTGAAAAAGCAGGGAAAGAGAATGGCACATGCGCCCCGGCCTTAAGTGCATGGACCCCGACATTGCCCTCGAGTTATGTGTCGTCATGTGCGACGTTAGGGTTGGGTCACTTATTGGGCGTGGCTTCCTGGCACGTCGAGGGGTCCAGGTGCTGGAAAAGCTGGTCGTTCTCTGCCTCTGTGCGATGCACACAGCGTACGGTCAATCCAAGATGGGCCAGCAGCGCATTGATCGATAGGCGATCCAGGTCGCTGCCGGGCAGGATGCGAAGTAGCATATTGCGCGAGGTAGGATCGAAGCGTGCCGTCAGTACATCTTTCCGTGCGCGCAGGACCTCGCCCGCCAAACGGGCTTGATCGGTGGTCTCAAGCCCATTCACCACCGCTTGGATCTGGTGGGGTATCAAGGTTTCCTGCACCTTCACCTGGTCCATGGCGGGAAAGAGGAACAACGCCACGAATGAAAGGGTGATATGATGTAAGGTTCCCATCAACACGGTCCGGCACTGTGCGGCTTGGGTGAAATTTAAGGTCGAGGTATGGGAAAAACAAACCGCGCATTCTCCACGCCACAAAGCCCACCTGGTCGATGGGTGCTGCCCGATGTGAGGTGCGCGGCACTTAATGCACCACCAACCGCAGGCGCTCGGGCTCCGTGCCCGTTTCGCGGCGTAACTCCACCAGGTACACCCCGGCTGCAGCGCCATGCAGGCTCAACTCTCCGTTGGTCAACAGGGTGTGCGACACACGCCTGCCGCTCAGGTCGTAGATCGCGAGTTCGCCGCCCGCATGGCCACTGACCCAGAACACATCGGTACCCGGATTGGGGAAGACCAGGAACCGGGTGGGCTCTCCACGGTGGATGGTGCGGACCACCGAGTGATCGACGCCTCCATCGATGTCCGTCTGGCGGATGCGGTAGTAGGCCACCCCCTCCAGTGGTGAATGGTCGATGAACTGGTAGGTCTGGGCGGTGAAGGTGGTTCCGGCCCCTGGTATCGAGCCGATGTCCTGCCAATGCATCAGATCGCTGCTGCGCTCCACGGTGAAGAGATCATTATTCATCTCCGAGGCTGTCTGCCAATCGCACAACACTGCGCGTTCATCGTTGATGGTGTGCGCATCGAAACCAAGCCAGGTGACTGGCAGGGTGCTCACTTCGCAGAAGTAGAGCGTGGTGGATACGAACTCCGCCGTACAACTACAGCCAAGCAGGGGGTTCTGCGAAGTATCCAGGTTTATCGTGACCGAGCTGACATCCGGGCCCAACGAGCCAGGAAGGGCGTTCACTGGCAGGATCACCGTGGTCTGCCCTGCGGGGAAGGTCACTTCGAAAGGGATCGGGGGGTCGTACACAGCATCGCCGATCTGGTCTACGGTGTAGGTGAGGGTCACGTCCTGGCCCAGCGGTTCGTCAATGGTGAAAATGAAGTAACCATAGTCCACACAATTGTCCTCATCGCTCACGGTCACCTGATCGGCCGTGGCGCCGATCTGCAGGTCAACACCGGCGGAGAAGCTCTCGGCAGCCAGGAAAACGGCGGAATCAAAAACACCATCCACCGCATCCGCAACGGCGATGATGATCGTATAGGTCTCACATGGTACGGTATTTATGCATGCTGTCAACGGTACTGTGAAGCCATCATATTCATTGTGCACACCTGGTGTATTGTTCACATAGTACGCAGGGTAGTTCGGTGGGCATCCTCCAACGTTGTTGATATTGTCGATACTTACAGGAAAGGTGGTCCCAGGAATGGTCGCGATATTCGTATTCGCCGCATAGCCTGGTCCGGATACGAAGAACCCGAACACGTCATTGAATTGACACACCCATTCAGGATATTCATCCGAGCCGAAGGCATAAGTGAAGGTCACACTTTCCGTCTGGGGAACAAATGAGAATTGGAATACGGCAGCATCATAGGTTTGCGAACCCGCCAATGAGGTCAGCAGGGGGTGTCCAGGCATGAAGTTGTTCTGGCCGGTGGCGCCACCTGCGTTCGGCCCTACGGCCAGTGCGGCACTACCTGAGGTGAGAATGATGCCCGATTCGATGCCGATGCGCCAGCCATTGGTGAAGGTGCCGATGGCGGCAGGGGATCCCGTGTATTGGACATTGCTCGCCGTCAGGCATTCACCCAGGAACACATCCTGGATGAGTTGGATGGGGGTAAGGTTCTGCTGGATCTGAATGGACCCGGAACCGGGGAAGGCGCCGCCCCCCACGCCCGGTGCACATCCGCCGCCGCCACCAGGGGTGCCAGGACAGTTGCTTACACCTGCACAAGCACCACCACTGTTCGCGTTGTTCACCGCAGCACCGGCGCAGACGGAATCCCACAAGGTGTTGCAGCAAAAAGGATCGGTCGCGCAGATCGCCGTCTGGCAGGCAGCGTTCTCGCAGCCCGGGGTGCTGTTGGCCGTGCAGCAGGTGTTGGCCGGAGGGGGAGGGGACCCGGGGCAGTTGCTCACGCCGGCACAAGCGCCACCCGCATTGGCATTTGTGATGGCGGAGCCGGCGCAGATGGTATCCCACAGGGTGCTACAACAGAATGGATCGGCCGCGCAAATGGCATTCTGGCAGGCAGCGTTCTCGCAGCCCGGGGTGCTGTTCGCCGTGCAGCAGGTGTTGGCCGGAGGGGGAGGGGCTCCAGGGCAATTGCTGACCCCGGCACAGGCACCCCCAGCATTGGCATTGTTCAAGGCGGCGGTCGAACAGATGCCATCCCACGTTGTATTACAGCAGAAGGGATCCGCTCCACAAATGGCTGCCTGGCAAGCCGCATTATTGCAACCCGGGGAGCCATTTCCGCCCGTCTGACAGCAATTGCCCGTTTGTGCGCTGGCATGTATCGCACCAAGGGACACAAATAAGAGGACTATGATCGAACGTAACAAGTCGGCCATCATCCAGCCCTTTCTATACATAGGATGCAGAGGAAGCCCCATGCACACCTCACGAGGATCGCGGTGACTAAGGAATGCTGGTATTACCGGGCGTAGCATCTTATCATGCGTTCATTCGTTCGGTCCAGCAGATCCCTGGCAATGGATAGGATCCAAATGCTGGAAAGGCTCATCATCCACAGGTTTCCGTGTCAGGCAACGCACGCTGAGGCCCAATTCGGCGAGCATGGCATTGATCGACTCCTCGTCGGTCGGATCGGCGGGCAGCACATGCAGGAGCATGTTGCGCGAGACCGGGTCGAATTGGGCCATAAGCACTGCACGGTCGGCTTGCAGGATCTGAGCGGCCAACCGGGCCTGATACCCGTTTTCAAGCCCATCCACCACCGCTTGTATCTGGTGCCGTGGTCCACTTGCCTCCTGCGCCTTTGTACCAAGGGACAGCAGGGTCAGAGAAATGACGATCGGCAGGGCCGTAAGTCTTCGAAACAACACCGGAGCGTGTATAACCTTTGTCTTATGGACGCACAAGATACCCCGGGGTTGTCCCAGAAGCAAGCCCCGATCTCTGGATTGCAGCAGGAAGTGGACGTATGGATCCATTCCGTGGGGGTGCGTTATTTCGACCCCCTGACCAACATGGCCATGCTGGCCGAGGAGGTGGGCGAAGTGGCCCGCATCATTGCCCGGCGCCATGGCGAGCAAAGCGAGAAGGCGAGCGACAAGACCAGGGACCTGGGTGAAGAACTGGCCGATGTGCTTTTCGTGGTGCTCTGCCTGGCCAACCAGACCGGCACCGACCTGCAAGCCGCCTGGGAGGCACGCATGAAGGCGAAGACCGGCCGCGATGCGGAGCGCCACGGTGATAATGCCAAGCTGCGCTGACCCTGGAAGGAGTCCGTGATGCTCTGTGAGCATCGATCAAGGAAGGATCGTGTGTAGACCATGCGCGGCGCCACTGGTTCTTATGTGAGGGAAGCCACGCCCAAGGGCGTGGTCCCGTGAACTTTGGTGGCACCTATCTTGCACGGCGCTGCGCCCAACCACCATCCATGAAGCACTCCCACGCCTTTGTTACTGCCATCCTGTTGCTCACATCGGTCCATCTGCATGCACAGGAAGACAAACTCAAGCTGAAGATCCGCCTGCTGCCGGAGTTGGAGACCACTGACAAACGCCCACCTGTGAACGCCTTCCCGGTGGGCGACCGCACAGTGATGGTGCTGCGTGCTCCGCACAACAGCGACGCGGTGCAGCACTACGGCAAGCAGATGCCACGCTTCGAGTTGTACGACCGTGCCAAGATGAACCTGTTGCGCGGACAGGACCCCGTTCTGAAAGTGCGCGAGGGCGAGCTTTTCCTGGAGCAGCTGGTGCTGTTTGGCGGGGAGCCGGTCATGATCGCCGTGCGCCGCGATACCGTGCAGGGCGTAGTGGAACTGCATTGGCAGCGCGTGGATCCCAACCTCACGCGACCACACGGGCTGTTCGAGAAACTTTGTTCCTTCGATACACGCACCTGGGGTGATGGCCGCAAGGTGTCGTCTGGGACTGGCCACCGCGACAGGTTCGAGACGGTTATTTCCCCCGACGGGAACAGGATGCTGATCCATGCCCAGGGCATCACAGCCAACGACGGCGACTTGATGCGTCCGATGGCCATGGTGGGGCCGGGTATGGAACTGCTGTGGTATCAGACCCTGGAAGTGGAGGGGAAAGCACCGGTGGTGGGGGCCATCGCCAGCAATGATGGCACCGCCCACCTGCTGGAGCGCCATCGTTATGCACCTGCGGACAAACGCGACAGCACCACCTTCCGGCTGAAAATGCTCCGTGTGGATGCCGATGACGTGGAAGAGACCTCCTTTGGGCTGGACAAGGACCGCCATGTGAAGAGTGCGGTGCTGCGGGCCGCCACCGACGGGCGCATCGTTTGCGCGGGCCTTTTCGGGGGGCTCAACCCCAAGGGCGAACGCATCATCGGAGAGTTCCTCGGTACGCTATCCCCGGGAGGGGACAAACTGGAGGGCGTGTCGCAGCGGGTCTTTAAGTTGGGAGCCGATGATGCCCAGGCTACTGGTGGGAGTATGCGCTTCCTTGATGTGTTGCCCCGCAGTGATGGTGGGTATTTCCTGCTGCGCGAATACCACCGCGAAACGGACAAGGTGGACGCGAAGACCAGTATGGCCGGACTTCGCTGGATCCACGGCCCGGTGGTGGCCACCAGCGTGGATAAGGAGGGGAAGGAGGAATGGAGCAGCGTGTTCCGCCGCCTTTTCTACAGCACCGACCGCGCCGTGCATGATCCCATCGCGCTGGTACACGAGGACAAGCTGATGATGTTCCTTCTGGACAATGACGTGCAGTTGGAGAAACGCAAGAAGGACGACCACAAGCTGGCCCATACCGATCAGAAGTCACCCTACTCCACGTATGCGCTATTCGATGAGAAGGGCGCATTCAGGAGCAAGTCGATCTTGCAGGGCACGGAAGGCACACAGTACCTGCTGGGTGATCGCTTCTGGGGGCTGGGCCCCAACGACCATCTGGGCCTGGGCTCCGTCCGCATGAACAGCAAGAGCCCGCAGTTGCTTCGGTTGGAACTGGGGCAGTAGGCCGGCTACTCGCGCACTACGCGCGTGGTGCGCATGTGGCCATCTTGCCTCTCCTGACGCAGCAAATACGCGCCAGGTGCCAGGTGACCCAGGTCCAGCGGTGTAGGTTGCCCACCATGCGGGGCGACCAGCACTACGCGACCAGTGGCATCGAGGAGGATCACCTGGGATGCGGATATAGGGTCACCCTCCACCCATAAGAGCCCATTGGTGGGGACCGGCCAGGCCCATGGCTGGTCGTTCATGGTCCATTCCGCAACATTCAAATACTGTGGTAGTACATTGATGATCATATCGCGCACCACTTCGCCCAGGAAAAGACCTTCTCGCCATTCGCGAGCCCGGATAGCGATGGTCCAGATGCCCATCAAGGATGGCGATGGCCAGTGAAAGACCCCGGTGACCGGATCGACCCAGGATCCCGGAGGGAATTGATAGCCTATGATGGGGTCGCATGCGTAACTATGAGGCACAACCAAGTCGAAGCTAAGGCTGTCGCCATCGGGCTCAATAGGAACAGGATCATGTATGATCATTCCGGCCGTGAAAACGTAAGTCAACGTTGGCTCCAGGAAGTGCACCGAGTTGTTCTCGCCAACGATGGGGCTGATGATCAGCACGGCGGGAAGGCAGAAAGTCTGTGAGATGGAATTGGGTACATTGACGATACCGCCTGCCCGGTTCTGATCATCACATATGATCGTGTAGATGCCGGGACCCGGATATTGGTGTTCGGCCTGAAACGTGCTCCTGCGTAGGTCAATGGAAAAGTGGTCGATGAAACCAGTAAGCGGCACGGTATCCTGCGTACCATCTCCAAAGTGGATGACGGCCTCAGGAGCGTCGGGCGAAGCGCTCAACTTGGTGTAATGGTTGACCGTGATCCGATAGGTCAGGCCGGAAATATGTTCATAATGGATATCTCCGCCAATGATTTGCGTTGCCCACGAAGCGGATGGGAGAAGCAAGGCGAGCGCGATCCGCAAGCAGTGAACGGCGATCTTCATGGGACTGTGACCGAAGATAACGCGGGAGCAGGGTAAAGGCCGGTCCGCTTCAATTCGTTCCGTAGAGCGTGATCTCACCAACGCGCCCAGGTATATACCGTGCATCCTGCGCATAGATCGAAGGTAGTCCTCTCAAAGCCTTTCTCCCAGCGCTTCCACGACTCTGCGGGTAGCCCCACATCGCGCGCGCACATAAGCCGCTGCCGCTTCGCCCGCCTTATGCCGCGCTATGGGATCGGTGAACAGGTGTTGCAGCAATGTGCGCAGCGCATCAGCGTCGCGCACCTCGAAACCACCGCCCGCTTCGATAAGGCCACGTGCTTCAGCGAATTTGGTATGGCGCGGGCCGAAGATCACCGGAAGGCCCCAGCCCGCAGGCTCCAACAGGCTATGCACACCCTCGCCGAAGCCGCCTCCTACAAAGGCCACATCGCCATATCGGTACAGGCGGGACAGCAGCCCTACCCGATCCACCAGCAGTGTGCTGCCGCGTTCGGGGCCCAGCACGTGGGCGATGTTCGCCGCCGTGGCGCCCTCCAGTTCACTCCAACGTGCCAGCGGGCGTGGGAAGCTTTGTTCGATCGCTTTCAGGTGCGCTTCTCCCGGCTCATGTGGGGCCACCAGGCATTTGGGCGCGGTAACCAGTCCGGCGATGGCTTTCTCCAACAAGGCCTCATCGGCAGGCCAGGTGCTGCCGCAGATCAGTACGGGACCTTCCCCGCGGAAGGCCTTGGCGGTGGGCAGTTCCTCCTGCGCCTTTACGATGGCCATCACCCGGTCGAAACGGGTGTCGCCACTCACTGACGCATTGGTGATCCCGATATCCCGCAGCAGCCCCAGGGAGGCTTCATCTTGTGTGAATATCCAGTCGAAGCGGCGCAGCATGGCACGCCAGGTGCGGCCATACCAGCGGAAGAAGGGCTGGCCGGGCCGGAAGATGGCCGAGAGCAGAAAGAGGGGCACCCCGCCACGTTGCACGGCGCGCAGGTGGTGGTGCCAGAACTCATACTTCACCCAGAGCACGGCACTGGGTGACAGAAGCGCCACGAAGCGTTCCGCTGCTTGCGCGCCATCCGCGGGGAGGTAATCCACGTGGACAGGGGCGCGATGGCCAGGGAATGCGAGGCCTTTGGCCCCATGGGCGCGCATGCCGCTGGGACTGAAGAAGGTGATCAACACGGGCACATCGGGACGCTTGGCCATCAAGGCTTCCAGGACGGGCCTTCCCTGTTCGAATTCGCCTACGCTGGCACAGTGCATCCAAACGCAGCCATGCAACGCCTCGCGGCGTTCTTCCAGGCGCTTCCACAGTCGCCTGCGCCCATCCACCCATTCCCGGGCCTTGGACATGAAGGGCGCGGCGGCCCGGATGCCCACGTGGTAGAGCCGCGTGCCAAGGTCGTGGAGCAGCGGCATGCTGGGATCAGAAGAAGTGGAAACGGTCGTCCACGCGTTTGTAGATGGGTAGCGACCAACCCACGCGGATGCCGGTGAGGCCATCGAAGCGGGTGCCGCTCTCGGCGCGTTGGGTGTCGAAATTGAAGGCCCTGAGCGGCTGGGTGAACGCCAGGATCATCTCGAAGCCCGCGTGGAAGTTGATGCGCCTGTTGTTGCCAAAGTGCTGGTATCCCACGTAGATCATCGATACCGGCCCGGCGGCCAGGCGGTCGTAGCCTTCGAGGTAGTCGTCCTGCAGGTTGGGCACTTCGTTCTTCTGGGTTTGAATGCGGATCTTGTGGCGCATGTATCCAGCACCTGCCTTCAGGTGGATCCCGCTATTCGGATTGGGACCTGCCACGGGTATGATCTTTCCCGCGATCGCCATCACCGTATAGCCACGTTCGTATAGCAGCACATCGGCCATCACCCCGTCCTGGTCCACGATCTGGCCCATGCTGTTGATCACGTTGCTCAGCAGTCCGGATTCGCGCACCTGGTTCCCGAACAGGAAGCTGCCCTCCACACCGATCAGATAGTTGCTTTTCCACTTACGCCAGGCACTGATGCCGATGTTGCTGTTGGCGCCGAAGCGGTCCGCAAGGTCCCCACTCGGAAGTTGGTAGGCGTAGCCCGCGTTCACCGCCCATAGGGCGATGGTGGTGTCACGGATGTTGCCCTGTGCGTACCCGGAGCCCGGGACCAGCAGGGAAAGTGCGACCAGCAGTGATGGGAAATGGGGCGTCACGCGGCGAAGTTAACCGGGCATCATTCAACCTGGAAGGCTGGTCCGGTCCGATCCCACTGGCCTGTGCGCCTTGCGACGGTGGCTATCTTCGCGCCCTGCCGGTCGCACCTGTCTACCGCAGGCAGAGACATGGCCCCGCAAATACCGCGCATGAAGCCCATCCAGATGGTCGACCTAGTCGGCCAGTACGAGAAGATCAAGGCTGAAGTGGACCAGGCCGTGCTTGGGGTGATGCGCAGTGCGCAGTTCATCAATGGACCCGAGGTCAAGGAGTTCGAGAAGGAACTTGCCGCCTATCTGGAGGTGAAGCACGTCATCGGCTGTGCCAACGGCACCGATGCGCTGCAGATCGCCATGATGGCACTGGACCTACAGCCCGGGGATGAGGTGATCACCCCCTCCTTCACCTTCGTGGCCACGGTGGAGGTGGTGGCTCTGCTTGGCCTGCATCCGGTCTTCGCAGAGGTGCAGCCCGGCACGTTCAACATCGATCCGGAAGATGTCCGGCGCAAGATCACCGCGCGCACCAGGGCCATCGTCCCCGTGCACCTCTTCGGGCAGACCGCTGACATGGCCGCGATCATGGAGATCGCCCGGGAACACGGCCTGCACGTGATCGAGGACAACTGCCAGGCCATCGGCAGTGACTATTCCGGCCCCCTGCCCGATCCCCACTTCGCATCGGGCGGCGCTGCTGTTCCCCGGGAGGGGGACACAGCCCCGCGCTCAAAGAAGGCCGGCACGATCGGCACGATCGGTACCACCAGCTTCTTCCCCAGCAAGAATCTGGGATGCTACGGCGATGGCGGGGCGATCTTCACCAATGACGATGCACTGGCCAAACGCCTGCGCCAGGTCTGCAACCACGGTAGCGAGGTGCGCTACTACCACGACGTGGTGGGTGTGAACAGCCGGTTGGACAGCATGCAGGCGGCCATTCTGAGGATCAAGCTGCGGCACATGGAGATCTATGTGAATGCCCGCCAGGGAGCTGCGGCTTTTTATGATGATGCCTTCGCCGGCATGGAGCATGTGCAAGTACCCGTGCGCAGCACCTACAGCACGCACGTTTTCCACCAATACACGCTGCGCATAACCGGCGGTCACCGGGATGCGTTGAAGGCCCACCTCGAAGCGCACGGCATCCCTGCCATGGTCTATTACCCCGTACCCCTCCACCTGCAGAAGGCATACGAAGGCTATGGCATCGAACGTGGCGACCTGCCTGTGACCGAACGGCTGATGGAGGAGGTCCTGAGCCTGCCCATGAGCACTGAACTGGACAAAGAACAACTCACGCATATCACCGCTACGGTGAAGGCTTTTTTCGCATGAAAGGGTTGTCAGTTCTCAGTTGTCAGTTGTCCGTGCCCGGGATGGCAGGCACCTGGATGACAAAGGCAGCAGGACCAACAACCGACAACTGACAACCGACAACTGCTCAACCCCCGACCCCAACAATGAACATCGCAGTAGTAGGAACAGGATACGTAGGATTGGTAACAGGAACCTGTTTCGCCGAGACGGGGAACCACGTGATCTGTGTGGACATCGACGCCAACAAGGTGCAGATGATGAAGGATGGCAAGGTGCCCATCTACGAGCCACACCTCGATCTTCTTTTCGAGCGCAATATCCGCCAGGGACGTCTGCTGTTCACCACCGATCTGAAGGAGGCAGTGGACCAGGCCCAGATCATCTTTCTGGCCCTGCCCACGCCCCCGGGTGAGGATGGCAGCGCCGACCTACAGTATGTGCTGGGTGTGGCCGACGAACTTGGCAGGATCATCACGGACTACAAGGTGATCGTGGACAAGAGCACCGTACCAGTGGGCACCGCAGAGAAGGTGCACGCCGCCGTAGCGAAGCATGCCAGGGTGCCATTCGATGTGGTGAGCAACCCGGAATTCCTGCGCGAGGGTTTCGCCGTGGATGATTTCCTGAAGCCCGACCGTGTGGTGGTGGGCACAAGCAGCGAACGCGCCCAAAAGGTAATGGAGGATCTCTACAGACCCTTCGTGCGCCAGGGCAACCCCATCATCTTCATGGATGAGCGCAGTGCCGAACTGACGAAGTACGCCGCGAACGCTTTCCTCGCCACCAAGATCACGTTCATGAACGAGATCGCCAACTTCTGCGAGTTGGTGGGGGCCGATGTGGACAAGGTGCGCATCGGCATCGGCACGGACAGCCGCATCGGCAAGCGCTTCCTCTTCCCCGGTATCGGATATGGTGGCAGCTGCTTCCCCAAGGATGTGCAGGCGCTGGCCATGAGCGGTGATGCCGCCGGCTACGCGTTCCAGATCATCAAGAGCGTGATGGAGGTGAACGAGCGGCAGAAAACCTCGATCATCCCCAAGGTGAAAGCCTACTATGACGGTGATCTCAAGGGCCGGCATTTCGCGATCTGGGGCCTGGCCTTCAAACCGGACACGGACGATATCCGGGAGGCGCCGGCCCTGTTCGTGATCGATGCCCTGCTCGCAGCAGGTGCCACTGTCACGGCCTTCGATCCTGAGGCCATGGAGAACGTGAAGAAACATCTTGGCGATAAGATCGCCTTCGCCAGGGACGAGTACGAGGCACTGAAAGGCGCCGACGCTCTCATCATCGCCACCGAGTGGTCGCTCTTCCGCACACCAGATTTCAAGCGTGTTGGCGAGCTGCTCAAGCAGAAGGTCATTTTCGATGGCCGCAACCTGTACGACCTCGATGAAATGAAGGATCTCGGCTTCCACTATGTGAGCGTGGGGCGCCAGACCGTTGATGCCAATAAGCCGGTGAATGCGTGAAATGCGGAATGGGAGTTGATGGAGGTGAAGGAGGAAAGGGAGGCCGACCCACGGTGGTATCATACGTTGCGCTGACACGACGAACTTCCTTTACAATCGGACAGCCAGCTCCTCCTTCACCTCCCTCACCTCCTTCACCTTCATCATCCCAATAGCCCCCCGCATGCAACGCGAACGTGTCCTCATCACCGGTGCCGCCGGCTTTCTTGGCTCGCACCTCTGTGACCGCTTCATCAAGGAGGGCTACCATGTCATCGGCATGGACAACCTCATCACCGGGCGGCTGAAGAACATCGAACACCTGTTCAAGCTGGAGCAGTTCGAGTTCTGCCACCACGACGTAAGTACGTTCGTGCATGTACCGGGCGAACTGAAGTACATCCTGCACTTCGCCAGCCCCGCCTCACCGATCGATTACCTGAAGATCCCGATCCAGACCCTGAAGGTGAGTTCGCTGGGTACGCACAACCTCCTGGGCCTTGCGAAGGCGAAGGGCGCACGTATCCTCGTGGCCAGCACGAGCGAGGTGTACGGCGATCCTCAGGTCCACCCGCAAACGGAGGACTACTGGGGCCACGTGAATCCTATCGGCCCGCGCGGCGTGTACGATGAGGCCAAGCGCTTCCAGGAGGCGATCACCATGGCCTACCACACCTACCACGGGCTGGAGACGCGCATCGTGCGCATCTTCAACACCTACGGCCCGCGCATGCGCCTCAACGACGGCCGTGTGCTGCCCGCCTTCATCGGTCAGGCCCTGCGCGGCGAGGATCTTACCGTGTTCGGCGACGGCTCACAGACGCGCTCCTTCTGCTACGTGGACGACCTCGTAGAGGGCATCTACCGCCTTCTGCTCAGCGACTACGCTGGCCCGGTGAACGTGGGCAACCCCAGCGAGATCACCATTGCGCAGTTCGCCGAGGAGATCATCAAACTCACCGGCACCACCCAGAAAGTGATCTACAAGCCATTGCCCCAGGACGATCCCCTGCAGCGCCGACCGGACATCACCCTGGCCCGCAAGCTCCTCGGCTGGGAGCCCAAGGTGAGCCGCGCCGAAGGGCTGAAGATCACCTATGATTACTTCAAGGGGCTGACAGCAGATGAGCTGAACGAGAAGGAGCACTTCTCGTTCGAGGGGTATGTGCGGAAGTGATACCAATTCCTGGTACGGATGCTCCCTTGCGCACCGGATGGTCCCTCTGTGCTGACCTCAATGCTACTCCCTGAATTTGCCACTTATGTTGTCTGTCCTACCAGTTGTGTAGCCTGTGAGGTGTATTTCGGAACATTTCGGAAATTCACCTCCTGCCTGCGCAGCAATTGATCGCTTGAAGAATAGGCCAGCGCGGGCACCGATCGATCATTAGGGACCTATGCGACCCACCGCCATGAAAGGAACCATCCGCCGCGAAACATCCCCCAAGGCCATAAGGACGATCTTCCTCATTGGGGCTGCATGGGCTCTTGCACCTTCATTGATCCTCGCTCAGCAAGCACCCGCCATCGAATGGCAGCGATGCTATGGTGGTAGTTCCTTGGAGGAAGGCCATGCGATCATTCAGACTGCCGATGGCGGCTATGCGGTCGCAGGGGCCTCGCAGAACACCCAGGGCAACTGGTTCGTTTTCGTGGTGAAGACCGATGCCAATGGTAATATTCAATGGCAGCGGAACCTGGGTGGCAATGGCACGGACAAGGCGTACGCGGTCCGGCAGACAATGGACGGTGGCTATATCGTGGTTGGGATCACCTCCTCCAATAATGGCGATGTGAGCGGGAATAATGGTGGGGGTGATAGTTGGGTAGTGAAGCTGGATGCCGGAGGGGTGATCGATTGGCAGCGGTGCCTGGGTGGTCCAGGTGGAGAAACTGCTTATGACGTATTGCTCCAGCCGGACGGAGGGTATCTGGTGGCATCAGGGACGAACGCTTCCGGTGGCGATGTGAGTGAGCATTTCGGAGGGGCGGACTATTGGTTCGTTAAGATCGATGATGAAGGTGATATTCTGTGGGAGAAGTCCTTTGGTGGTTCTGGTACAGACTTGTTGTCTCGCGTGCTATCCACACAAGACGGGGGGTTCATTGCAGTGGGTTCCACGCAATCAACCGATGGCCATGTGACCAACCCCTTGGGTGATTGGGATAGGTGGGTGGTAAAGCTGGATGCAGGTGGAAACATGGAATGGCAGCGTACCTATGGCGGTTCTGGAGGGGACGGCGGCAGTAGCGTTGTACAGATGGAGGATGGTGGCTACATGATCGGGGGATCGACCAATTCCGTGGATGGTGATGTCACGGATGCATTCGGCGGAAACGATGCATGGCTGGTCCGTACGGACGCAGAGGGTAATATTCTTTGGCAAAAGTCCTATGGTGGTTCCGGCGATGAGAGTATCCGGGACCTGGTCGCATTGGATGACGGAGGGGTCTTGGCCTTTGGATCGACCAACTCCACGGACGGTGATATCAATGGCCATCAAGGCGGCAATGACTATTGGGTTTTCCGCGTTGACGCCGAAGGTGCCATGCTCTGGCAGCGTTGCCTGGGCGGCACGGGCGATGACCGGGGAGCGTCCTTGACCCGGACTGATGATGCCGGCTATGCTTTGGTTGGAATTTCAGCATCATCCAACGGCGACGTCACCAGTGCCTTTCCAGGCTATGACATCTGGGTAGTGAAGCTCGCCACCGATCCGACCGGGGTTTCTGAACATGGTGCATTGCTTCAAGCCGTTCTGCTCCCCAATCCTGCCCTTGACCAGGTAAGTCTACGCATCACATTGCAGAGCCCAGCAAAAGTGGAGGCGCACCTCATCAACAGCACGGGGCAGTTGGTCCAGACCATGACCCGGCAGGCGTTTCCTGCCGGGGAGCACCTGCTTGCGGGCACCCTTCTAGACCTACCCGCAGGGTTTTATCTGGTGAGGCTCGTAGTGAACGATGCGGTCTTTGCTCTTCGCTTGGTGAAGATGTGAAGAGGCCTTTGTATTCTCTTATTCTGGGTATAGCGGGCCAACAGGCTTGCTATGAAGTTGGGCCAAGTAGGATCATGGCATGATTGAACGCTTGCGCGATTGTCTGCTTGGAAGTTAGCCTGTTATTGGCCGGATATGCTACCAGACCGCCAATTGTGTAGTCATTGGGGCCATCAACGTAATGCAGTTTGTAGATCGACCGCGATAGTGTCTACTTCGGGATGGCATTGTGCATTGCCCCAATAATGCCTGCTCATTCATTCACCTCAAATCCCTACACCATGTATCGATCCCTCGCATTTGGTCTGTTGCTGTTGGCTATCACAGCTCAGGCCCAACAGCCTTTCGAACAGATCCTACGCACCAATCCCTATTTGTCCAACGGGTACTTCATCGTGGATACCGACAAGGCCGCACAGCTCAATGTAAGCCGAATCGAGGTGGACATATTTACCCGCAAGCTCCTTCCTGGAGGCGGTGTCCAAGTGACGCCAGTGCAGCACTTCATCATCTCGGGTACGCACTATGGTCATGTAGACCCAGCGCTGCTTCTGGGACTTGATGTGGATGAGCAGGTGACCTATTCGCTAACCGCTTATGACGGGAACAACGATATCGTGGTGGACATACTGGGCCATTCAGGTGAGCCTCCTTTGCCGCCGGTCTGCCAATCGCTGTGCAGCCGCAATCGATTCGGTTGGAAGCTCACGGCATACTCCGATGGTTTTTTCACAACGATCGATATCCAGAACCCGGGGCTTTACTTTTATGTGAAGGCGAGCAACTGGTCAGACTTCAAACTCCTGAACGATCCAGTGCATTATGGGTTCTACAGCGCTGCCGGTTGGGGGCAGTTTGATAATCCTAACCCTGCGCCCAACGTGGACTGCTTCAAGCTGTTGACGCCACCCTTGGGTGCGAAGGATGAGAACGGGTATACGCTTGGCAACTACAATGGGCCGGTATGGGCCGTCCGTAAGGATAAGGGGGAATGGCGGGACTTATGGCAGTACTCCGAGCATGTAAGCTTGGGGGCCATGTGCGATGCTAGCGGCCTCTATTTGAAGGATTACTACAATGCGAACGGTGTGGTCCAAGCCGCGATCCTTGACTTGCCGGGAAATCCAGGTGAATTGGCGTGCCCCGGAGGTGCCATGTATACGGGATTGGGTCCCGGGGGCAATTCACTTGATGTGAACTGCACGTGGACCGAGTTTACGAATAACGAGTACGTCCTGGAGGAAGATGGCTCTATCAGTGTAGTGGCGCATGTGCTATATGTGCTTAGCTGTAACGAGGGGTCCACCCCCCCATCGGGGTCGAACGTGGGCTTGTTGGCGGATGTGTCAAGCGTGGTAATCAATCGGTGGGATGCTGACGAGATGGTGGGTATCATGACCGTAGCTGTCCCCAAGGCATCGAATGGCCCGCTAGACCCACGCAAAATTTATATTCCGCGCACCAGACTGACACCGGGCTTCTATGAAATGATGATCGTGATGGATGACGGGCAGATCATCAGACATTTCGAAGAGGTCACGGAGACCGTGGTGGTGGGCGCCCGCTTCTCCTCCTTCGCGGACATCGTAGTCTATCCCGTGCCTGTTGATGCCCGCACTTTCGCCGTGGATTTAGATCTGTTGGTCCCCATGGACATCCAGATGACGGTGGTGAACAATATGGGTGTGACGTATTACACTAAGGCACTTTCGTTCACAGTGGAGGGATGGAATAAACACGTAGTGAGTATGGGTATTAATCCATGGCCCAATGGGCTGTACCATGCCGTGTTCCAGTTCGCAGACGGGTCTACTCAGAGCATCTCGTTCACAGTGGCGATCGATTGATCCTTGTTTCAACTTGTGGTCAGGGCGGGAAGACTAGCCACCGCCCTGGTCTTTTTTGGAGAAAGCTCTGAATACTACGACTTGACTTTGACCGGAACGTTGAGTGGCGCGCTACATTTCAGGTCACGTGAACCATAGCGACGGCAAAGGCCTTCCAACGCCTTCTTGATACGGCAACGTGCTCATTCGTAACGAGTCTTGCTTTGAGGCCATCCGTTCTCATGAGCATGGTCACTTTGGTCAGATTCACGACGAATGAGTGGTGGCAGCGGAAGAAAAGTTCGTGAGGTAGCCTGCTATTGATCCAACCGAGTCGCTCACAAGTGAAATGGCGTTGCCCGTTGTGGCAATGAACGTGCGTATAGCAGCCATCCGCTTGCAGGTGGGTGATGTTGCCGAAGGGGATATACAGAGTTCCATCCGTGAGCCGAACTTCCAGCTTGCGTGCCAGGGTGAAGATCTTTTGCTCCGGGAGGTTAAAAGCTTCTGAGACCATCCTTGACTGGTTTTACCCAACTGCTGTTCGTTGATAGCCGAAGATGTGGATCCCGTTCGTGATGGACAAGTATCTTGGCGGCGGAAACCGGACATAGTCATGACCAAATCAGGCAACGATCCTCGGGACTTGGGTTCTCGGCTAACCAAGATTAGACGTCTCAAGGGTTACACCCAGCAGTTCATGGCTCAGCAACTCGGGATCAGCGAAAGGCAGTATGGCCGTTATGAAGCCGGGGATAACCCGATCCCGGAAGAATTGCTCCGTGCAGCTTGTGATACGCTTGAGGTCAAAGAAGAGGACTTGTTGGCTTTCGATGAGCGCACACTGTTCTCCAACTGCACGGGTGCATTGGGCGTTAATAGCAATAATGTGTTCCACGCAGCGAGTGAGAAGGAAAGAGAGCTGTACGAAGCGCGAATAAGGCAGCTTGAGGGTGAATTGGAGCATCTTCGAGACGAGGTACGCTTCCTTCGCCGCCAGTTGGATGCCAATGATGCATTGAAATAGCCGTATCATCAAACTCACCGGCACCACCCAGAAAGTGATCTACAAGCCATTGCCCCAGGACGATCCCTTGCAGCGCCGGCCGGACATCACCCTGGCCCGCAAGCTGCTCGGCTGGGAGCCCAAGGTGAGCCGCGCCGAAGGGCTGAAGATCACCTACGACTACTTCAAGAGCCTCACCCCGGAAGAGCTGAACGAGAAGGAGCATTTTTCGTTCGAGGGATACGTGCGGAAGTAGATCCCAATTTGGACTTGGATAAGCCCCAAGGTCGATCTGGACTTGGCGTTGTTTGGACGCCAACAAGCGGTCAGGTGAACCTTGGTGCAGCGAAATATGCTGCTATTACCCGTGTATGAATAAGGGCGCCGATGCTCGTTTTCATTGACGAGGATGATCCGTGGTGCCTATATTCGTTTTCCGTCAGTCAATTCCATGCACGTATCAATTGTTATCGATCCCGCTATCGAACGCCCCGGTCATCGGGCCAACGGGCCAGCGATCCAGCGATCCCGCTATCGAACGCCCCGGTCATCGGGCCATCGGGCCAACGGTCCAGCGATCTAGCGATCCAGCGATACAGCGGTACAGCGGTACAGCGGTACAGCGGTACAAGTTTGGACAGGGCAATTTCCGAACATTTGTCGCATGTCGAGCATGGTGCGATTCCTATCGGTTTTGTCATCAACGCTGATGATCAACACGGGCACCCATGGATGACCATCCACAAGAGGCGTCTTCGGGGCCACTGCGTCATGCCGACCGGAGTATGCAAGGAACACGCCCAGGCGACAGTGGCCGTTTGGCGGTGCCAGCAGCAGAAGGCATGATCTTGATGCCGTATGACGACATTATTCGGCTCAATGCGGATGGGGCATATACCCGGGTGCACTTAGTGGATGGCAAGAGGCCTTTGGTGTGCAAGGGAATTGGTGAACTGCACCGTGACTTGCCGCTCGAGCGTTTTTTCCGATGTCACCATTCGCATGTGGTCAATCTGGCCTATGTGGTGAAGATCTTTCGCAATGGGGGATACCGGATGCAACTCTGTACAGGAGATATGGTGGAAGTAGCGCGTCGGCGATGGAAGGACCTCCTTGATGCCATCGCAGGCATGCGCGCTTGGCATTGAAAGCGGCGAGGGCCAAAGATCAATCCAATGGCCCTCGCCGTTCCCACTCTATCGTTTTACTGATCCGACACGGTGAAGCTTACGCTCATGGAGGAACCATCGGGGAATTGGAAGATGGCGTGGTAGATCCCATTGGGCCACTGCGTGGACATCGTCACCACATGTTTGTGCTCGCCAGGCAGATCGTAATTCAACACTTTGCTGTAGTACTGATGGCCCATGTTGTTGACCACGGTCAAGTTGATCGAGGTTGGGAGGCCCAGGTCGATGTCAATGGCGAAACGCCTATCCGTGACGGGTACCGGATAGATGTTCGCCGTCGTGAAGGAGGCGAAATCGGCGCGCAGCACAACGTGTTGATCGAATGCGACGAAACGCTTGAGGTGGAGGCCATCATTCGTTACGACGGTGAAGTCGTACAGGCCTGGTGCCAGCACGGTCCTTTTCACCGGCCACAATCGAGGGTCTGAAACACTACCTACAGGAACGGCAAGCACCTCCTGGGTAGTTGTGCCGGTCCAGTGGCTCACAACCACATTGGCCACATCAGCGATGACATAATCACCGTTAGGTCCAGAACCGCCGAAAATGCGGCCGCCAGTCTCCAGTACCAATGGCCATGTGTTCCCTTCACAACCTAAAATGCTTATGACCCATTCCGCTATAGGTTCAGGAAGGTCGTTCCAGCTCTCATCTTCCACTGAGCACCAACCGTTCCAACCGCTGCCCCAAGGCAACCCGCCGCCACTGCCAACGACCGCTGCACAGGTCAATGGGTCCAGGGAATATGCCGCCATCGCGCTCTGTACAGCGCCGTTCGTATTGTAAATGGGCCGGAGGATATCGGCACCCGTACCACAGCCATAGAGTGCTTGGGAAGCGATATCCGAGGTGGGCTGATAAAGCTGTTGCCAAGGGCCTTTCCCGCGCTTGACCGCATAGACCGTCTCAGTCACCGTCCCGAGCGGGTAACCCATGTAATCCAGGGCATCAGGAGGTGGGATCTGACCAGGGTAAATGAACCGCTTCAGCTCATTTACATATGGGGATGTCGGCGGATTTGACTGGCCTCCAAAGGCGTAGCTCTCGAGGGTCGACCAGTCGATTCCACCAAAGCCAAAGAAGGAAGGCGCGAATTGCTGCTTGAATGCAGGCCAGTTCGACCCTTTCACGTACACGAAGGTGTAGTCGCCCGCGATCGTCCCTTCATGGAGTTCAATGACAGCCAGTGCCCCGTTGGAGTATGCGACCAAGGTGTACGCGTAAAGGTTGGAGACACAGGTTTCTCGGCACACTTCTGGCCAGGGATAGCCGTCACCTATTTCCTGAACATCGACCACGACGGTCCCGCCTGGCACAAGGCCGCGCGCGTGATAGTGGACCCGGAAAGGGTCCGCGAATTGCGTCCATTGACCGAAATCGAGTTGAGCGAAGAAGCCTTCGGCCAGGTCGATCTCCAAGGTCTCGATCAAATGATCCTGTGTGCTTCCGTCGCTTTGTAGTTCGGTAGCGATGATGTCCACCTCCACTTGGCTCACGCCAAGGGCACTGGCCTTCTGAGGGTCTACAATGAAGTAGCCATCCGCTTGAATGGGGTCAGCCTGAAAGAGCGAGGTCCAGTCGCCTTGGCCGTGGCAGATGATGGATAGAGCGCATACCAGCGCAGTGATCACGTGTTTCATGGAAGTCGGATTTTGTTCGTGTGGATGACAGAGGTAGGCTCACTCCCTTGAAAGAAGTAGAGGCACCGTACAAATGGCCAGACCGATCTTATATCTGGGCCGTAGAGCCGCATAACTGGCAGGCCGTGAGCAAGCCTGTTCTTGCCCGGATGATCAGTTGCGGCACGGGCATGCGGAGCCCAGCACAACTATATTTGAAACATGCCCCCCCAAGGAGTAGAGTTCGCAGCATTACTTAACTGCGGCCTCAGGGTGGAAAGGGGAGGTACTGCCAAGGGCTCACTCCTTCACCACCACCACACTTCTCCGCATGCCCTGCGCTTCGACCACCAAGGTGTATGCCCCTGCTGCCAGTTGCTGGATAGCAAAAACCTGTTCGGTGCCAACGGCGCGGCCCATGGCCACCACTTTGCCATGCACATCATGCAACTGCCAATGGGCGTTGCGCATGCTTGTGGGAAGTTCCACCTGAATACGATCACTACTGGGGTTGGGGAATACGCGAAGGGATTCTTCGTGCAGCACCTCATGCACGCTCAACGGATCAGGTCCCAGCTTCACCACCCAGAAGTCGGATGAGCCATGGTTGCCGGGCAGGTCCCCGTCATTGGATTGACTGGCTCCAGCAAGGATGTAGCCGCCGTCGCCGGTGGCTTGCAGGGCTCCCCAACCATCTATTTGGGAACCGCCCATGGTCAGGTTCCACAGGATATCACCTTGGGCATCGGTACGGAAGACCCAACCATCCACTTCACCTTGGTTGCCCGGAACATCCCCATCGTTAGAACTGGAGGACCCCCAATAGATCAGTCCGCTGTCGTTCAATGCCATCAAATTACCACCGAAGTCGATGTTGGAACCTCCATAGGAACGATCATCGAGGACTTCACCCATTGCGGAAAGCCGGATGGTCCAGACATCCTGGATCAGGATACCCGGTGTGACATCCCCATCCTGGGACATGGAATAACCTGTGGCCAGAATATCCCCATTGTCCATTTCAGTGATGCTGGAGCCCCAATCATCCCCACTGCCGCCACAGGGCCGCTGCCATTGGAGCATGCCCTGCGCATCCAGCTTCAGTACCCAGTAGTCACGAAAGCCATGAAAACCGCCTACGTCACCATTATTCGATTCGGTGTATCCATTGACGATGTATCCACCATCAGCAGTGAGCGCCACGCGCGAGGCACCATCAAAGAAACTGCCCCCGTAGGACCGTTGCCACTGGATCGCACCTTCCTCATCGACCTTCAGGATCCAATAGTCCCCAGCACCGGCATTCGTTGTGAGGTCGCCATCGGAGGATTGCGATTCGCCCACGATGACGTAGCCATCCGGCGTGATCTTGATATCCCAAGCGCTTTCGGCAAGCGTGCCACCATAGCAGCGTTGCCAGAGCAGGGCGCCGGAGGCATCGAGCTTGGCAAGCCAGATGTCGCTTTCGCCATGGTTTCCACTCACGTCGCCATTACTTGAAGATGTGGTACCTAGCACAAGATATCCTCCATCAGTTCTTTGGAGCACTGACCTACCAAAGTCAAAACCAGTTCCACCCAAACAACGCTGCCATTGGATGGTGCCAAGTGCATCCAGTTTCACCACCCAAATGTCGGCTTGGCCATGGTTGCCAAAGACATCGCCGTTATTGGAGAAGGTGGTGCCGCAGATGATGTACCCCCCGTCGGTGGTCTGTGCCACGGAGTTGGCGAAGTCGGATTGGCTGCCACCCAGGTTGCGCTGCCATTCCACGGCGGGGGGCGCTTGTGCGAAAGCCGGGAAAGGCAGCAGGAGCAAGGAAAGCGTCAGGTAGCGGGGCATGGTGCAGCAGGTTGATCGAGTTGGGAAGGTAGCCGTTGCACAGGGAATGCCCAAGGCTTGCATCGGTGATCTTATATCTGGCAGGGTTGGGTGGATAACTGGTAGGTTGGTCCCGCCGCCATAAGGAAGACGATGGCTTGTGATCGTTTCCTACTGTGAAGCGGGAAATATCCCGGTCACTCCTTCACCACCACCGCACTCCTTCTTGTACCCTGGGTTTCCAGCACCAACGTGTATGTCGCCGGTGCCAGGTGATGCACAGCTATGCGCAAGTGCGTGCTATTTGCCCGGCCATTGCCCACCAATTTGCCTTGCGCATCATGCAGCCACCACTGCGCACGGTGCATGTCTAGCGGCAGCTCCACTTGGATAATATCCTTGCCGGGGTTAGGGAATACATTTATGGGATCTTCACCCTGCACCTCTTGTACGCTCAACGGATCGGGCCCCAGCTTCACCACCCAGATGTCGGATGAGCCATTGTTTCCAGGCAGGTCACCGTCGCTCGATTGGCTGGCCCCCACGAGAATGTAACCACCGTCGCTAGTGGCCTGCATGGCTAACCAAGTATCCGTCAGGGTGCCTCCCATCGTCAGGTTCCATAGAATAGTTCCTTGGGCATCGGTGCGGAAAAACCAGCCATCGCTCCCGCCTTGATTGGAGGGGAGGTCTCCGTCGTCGGATTGAGAGAACCCGCAGTATATCAGCCCACCATCTTGAGTTTCCAAGATCTTGCGACCGAAATCCAAGTTCGATCCGCCGTAAGATCGATCATTTATGACTTCGCCGGTAGCGGAGAGCCGAATACGCCAGACGTCCTGAATGTGGATCCCAGGGGTAACATCCCCATTCTGGGACATGGAATAGCCAGCTGCTATGATATCGCCATTGCTCATTTCGGCAATTCCAAAGCCCCAATCGTCACCGCTGCCGCCACATGGTCGTTGCCATTGGAGCAAGCCCTGACCATTCAATTTCAGCACCCAGTAGTCTCTGATCCCCCCTTGGAATCCGCTCACATCTCCATTATTAGAAGACGTATATCCGTTGACTATATATCCCCCGTCCGATGTAAGCGCAACACTGGATGCACCGTCAAATGAGCTACCACCATAAGACCGCTGCCATTGGATGTCTCCATCCGCATCGATCTTCAGGATCCAATAATCCCCCGCGCCAGCATTCGACGTGAGGTCCCCATCGGAAGACTGCGATTCTCCCACAACGATATAACCTCCATCCGGTGTGGCTTTGATATCCCAAGAGCTATCAGTAAGCGAACCGCCATAGCACCTCTGCCAGACCAGTGCGCCGGAGGCATCCAGCTTTGCGAGCCAGATGTCGCTCGACCCGTGGTTCCCGCTCACATCGCCATTATTGGAGGAGGTGTTACCTACCACCAGGTATCCCCCATCGGGTCGTTGCAGGACGGACGTGCCGGAGTCAAATCCCGTCCCGCCCAAACAGCGCTGCCACTGGATGCTCCCTGCTGCATCCAGCTTCACCACCCAGATGTCGGTTTGGCCATGATTGCCTGAGACATCGCCGTCGTTGGAGAAGGTGGTGCCGCAGATGATGTAGCCGCCATCAGTGGTCTGGCTCACGGAGTTCGCGATATCGGACTGGTTGCCTCCCAGGTTGCGCTGCCATTCCACGGCGGGGGGCGATTGTGCGAAAGCGACGTAAGGCAGAAGTAGCAGGAGCGCGGGTACGAAGCGGAATAGCTGCATGGGCGTTCAGTGGGATGGGTAAGGTAGCCCTTCTGGCTTGGAGGACCAAAGCGCGCGGGGCCGATCTTACATCTGGTCGCATGCGGTGCATAAGTGGTTGCGTGATGGACAACTGCACCGGAGCAGCGTGCATGGGCGACCACGGACCTAACACTGGCGCGTATTTCATGCGCCTGACCTCGGAAGAGCTGAACGAAAAGGAGCACTTCAACTTCGAGGGGTATGTGCGGAAGTAGATCCCGTCAAGGGAGTTCCAATACCGCCGGGCACGCTGGATCGGCGTCTTCGAGGAATCGGATCACTCGATCATGGTGTTCGCGCAGCAGATGCGATACAGCGAGCGTTCCTGAATTCCCTTTGCGGAGGAGGATGACCTTTGGTGGCGGCCCGAGCAAGGCTGCGATCTCCCAGGTAGTCCTGATCGAAGGTGACGATCGCCAGACCCCTGCGCTTGGCATGTGTCCAGATCTTACGGTCCGAAGCATCGTCAAGACCTTCCCGGCGGATCTGCACTGAACCCGGGTAGATATCCGAGATAAGACCGAGGACCCGGAAGGAGATGTTCTGGTCGAACAGCAGCATCAGGACAGCGACCTGTGCGAACGTTCACGCCGTGCGGCGAATGCCAGGCAGGCCAGGATATCCTCTTCAGCAAGCTCGGGGAAATCCTTGATGATGGCCTTGTGCGACAAGCCCGAGGCAAGCCACCCCAGCACATCCTCCACAGCGATGCGCGTACCCTTCACGCAGGGCTTTCCGAAACGCTTTCCGGGCTGGATGGTGATGCGCGTACGGAGGATGTCGCTGTTCATGGCTTTCAAAGATATGACCACCGTAGCCGAACAGCATGACCGTTATTCCATAGTCCGACTATGGAATAACGGTCATGCTTCGAAGTGCCACTACGCCGGTACCATGGCCACAGCGTAGTACGCTTCCCGCTTCGCGATCTTATCCGCCGCACCGGTGAGCCGTGCCAGGCCATGGAGCAAGGCGAACAGGGGCCGCTGGATGAAGAGCGGAATGCCCGCCAGCCGGTATTCCGCCCGTAGCTCATGCAGCATGTAGCCCACTTCCAGCATGGGCAGGCTCTTCCATTCACCGCCATTGCGGATGGCCGAGGTGGCCATCTCGTGCAACATCCATTCAAAGTGTAGCGCAGGCTCCACGCGCGTGGCGGCTTCCATGGGACGGTCCGCATGGCCGTTCCGGAAGGTATGTACCTGGTCCAGCTGCACGGTGGCGCTTTGGCCCTCCTCCAGCACATGTTCCTGCCCATCGATGGTGACGATGAGCCGCCCCTGGGTAACGGTGAAGGTCTCCTCCTGGAGCATGTGCGCATGCGGTTCCGGGCCCTTGGCACCTGGCGCCAGGCGCACTGCACCTATTAGTACCCCATCCGGGGCGGTCACATCTTGAGGAAAGAGCAGCGCTTCGCCTTGTTTCTGTAGTTCGAGGACTCTCATGCCACGGTCAATTCGCAGCGGTGAACTTCACCACGCTGTTCTCCACCGCAGGCAGCGTGCGCATGTAGTCGTAGATCGCGCCCAGGTCCTGTTCGGTCATATGGGCATACATCAACCAGGGCATCATGGTCTGGAATTCACCCGGTGCGACCGCGTGCGGCACGAAACTGCTGTCCGCATACGCTTTGAACCTGTTGATGAACATCTCCTTGGACCACCCGCCGAGACCGGTTTCATGTGCGGTAAGGTTGGGTGTGCGCAGGATGGAGCCGTCAGGGAATTTGAACTCGCGCCCACCGCCGAGGAATGGACCGGTGAACTCGCCCTTGTCGAACTGGGTATGGCAATCCCCGCAAGCGGCGGCATTCAACAGATACTCACCATAGGCGAGGTGTTCCGTGATCGGGTTGGGCCGCTTGGTAGGCGTATTCTTCGCGGGTAGGGTGCGCATGATCAGGTTCATTGGGAAGTCCGCGTGGCCCTCGGGGTGGTCCGCTTCCACGGGGTCCAGCGTGCGCAGGTAGGCGATCACCGCATGGATGTCCGCATCGTCCATTTTGCCATAATTCTGCCAGGGCATCATGGGGAAGATGGGCTCACCGTCCTTTTTCACACCCATGGTGATGGCGCGGTAGATCTCGCCATCGCTCGAGTCCTTCAGATTCGCCGGAGTGAGGTTGCGCGAAACGAAGACCCCGGGGAATCCCACGCTCTCGTCGAACACATCACCACCCACACCTTCTGTACCTGGTTTGGGTGGCGCGGCGAACAGTGTCCAATCCCGCTCGCTGTGGCAGTCCATGCATGCCATCACATTCCAGGCGAGGTAGCGCCCGCGCTCCACCCGGTCGGGGGTGAGCTCCACCTTCAGTTCGGGTGCTGGCCCCACGTTGGGCAGGGCCACGTTCACGTAGGTGACCAGCCCGCCGATGATCACAACGATGCCACCGAGGGAGTAGAATGTATAGCGGATGGGCTTTCTCATGGTGCATTGAGTATTGGGCCGCCGGATCTGTCGATACGGAAACGGATCATAATACAAGAATAACAATTTGGCCGAATTCCCGAACCAAGGTCGGGATGCACCAGGCCACTACTCCTTTACCCATCGCAGCACCTGCCGCCCAGCATCCGTCGCAACCTCCAACAGGTATGCCCCGGCGGGGAGTCCGCTGGCATCCACCGGTTGGTGGTCCACTACGGTGTTCGCCTCCATCAGCACCCGGCCTTGCAGGTCCAGGAGCTGCAGTTGTGCGGGCTGTTGGCCAAGGCCGGTGAGTTGGAAGATGCTGCCGGGGTTGGGGTGGATGCTGATCTGGTGGCCGATGTCGGCCTGCTCCTCCAAGCTGAGGGCAATATTCACGACGCACTCCGGGTAACCGCTGTGGTCCCAAAGCGTGACGCCTTGCTGGGCGTAGCAGGTAAGCCGTGTGGAATCTGGCATGCCGAAGTTGTAACCCAATGTGGACGGCATCCGTGGTGCCAGTGGCCCATGAATGCTGCCGATGCCTTCGATCCAAGTATCGGAAAGGGCTTCCTCCAGAGTGAGGAAGAACTGGCCGAAATGGAACACCCTGTGGTACACGCCCTGGACCAGGATGCTGTCCACGGCCAGAAGCGGCAGGTAGGTATCATACCAGGGCGACACATAGTGCATCGAATCCCCAGGCTGCAATCGGAAGTCGTAGAGTGTGTCCATGACCGCCTCTGCGTCGAGGAACAGCACAACATCCCCATCCTGCCGCACCAGACCTTGGAATTGCGCCGCAGGAGGTGGGTCGGTCGTGGGTTGCATGAACAATCTGCCCCATGCTTCTCCGGCTACGATGGAATCCCCATCCGCGAAATACCGCACCGTGGTCGTCCCAATGAAGTTGGGGTTCTCCATGTCGCCCTGCGGATAGGTATCGGCCACGTACCACGCTCCACCCTCATCATCGAAACGGATCACGTTCTGGGCAACGGAGGGTGCCGTCAGAAGCAGGGCTACACATAGTTGGACCAGCCGCATGTGTCGTGATTCGTAGTCGGACACTTTCAGCATACAGGAACGCTGCCCCGCCAAGATACGCCCGGCCTTCGGTACCTTCGCCACCCCTTTGGCTGGGCCCATGCGCACGTGGGCACATGCCCACATGAGCAGATGTCCTACACCGCCCACCCCACAGCTGTGATCGACGAAGGCTGCACCATCGGTGCGGGCACCCGCATCTGGCACTTCAGCCACATCATGCCGGGCTGCACGATCGGCGAAGGCTGCAACCTAGGGCAGAATGTGGTAGTGAGCCCGGGGGTGAAGCTTGGCCGCAACGTGAAGGTGCAGAACAACGTGAGCATTTACACAGGCGTTGAATGTGAGGATGATGTGTTCCTGGGCCCCAGCATGGTGTTCACCAACGTGATCAATCCACGCAGTGCGGTGGCCCGGCGCGACCAGTACCTGCGCACGCTCGTGAAGCAGGGCGCATCCATCGGCGCCAACGCCACCATCGTTTGTGGGCATGACATCGGCCGTTATGCCTTCATCGGCGCCGGAGCTGTAGTGACAAAGGAGGTGCCCGACCATGCCCTTGTGGTGGGCAACCCCGCCCGGCAGACTGGCTGGATGAGCGAATACGGACACAAGCTCAAGTTCAACGAAAGTGGCGAGGCCGCCTGTCCGGAAAGCGGTCAGAAATACCAACTGGCCGATGGCCGGGTAACACGGATCTCCTGATCAGATGATCAGATAATGAGATGATCAGATGATCCACCCAACGCCATCCATATCCCGAGTGCACATTCAGTCAACAACGTTCCTGCCCGCTGGGCATTTCAATTAACTGATCATCTGATCGCCCGATCATCTGATCCCAACGCCATGGCTCTTCCCCCCGAACAAAAGATCCGCTTCGCTGTGGTGGGCTGTGGCCACATCGGCAAGCGCCATGCGGAGATGGTGGGCCGCCATCCCGAAGGACAATTGGTGGCCCTGTGTGATAACCGACCTGTCAGTGAGTTGGGTGTGGACCACTTGAACGTGCCGGTTTTCGAGGACATGGACAGCATGCTGAAGGAGGTGCCGGGCATCGAGGTGGTCAACATCTGCACGCCCAATGGCCTGCATGCGAAGCAGAGCGTCAAGGCATTGGAGCACCGCAAGCACGTGGTATGCGAGAAGCCCATGGCCCTCACCAAGGCCGACTGCGAGGCCGTGATCTACAAGGCCCTGCAGGTACACCGCACGGTGTTCTGCGTGATGCAGAACCGTTTCAGTCCACCCAGCCAGTGGTTGAAGGATGTGGTGGAGAACGGCATCCTCGGCGACATCCACCTGGTGCAGGTGAACTGCTACTGGAACCGCGATGCCCGCTACTACAAGCCGGGAAGCTGGAAGGGCACGGCCGATCTTGATGGCGGAACGCTCTTCACGCAGTTCAGCCATTTCATCGACATCATGTACTGGCTCTTCGGCGACATCAACGACATCCAGGGCAAGTTCGCGGACTTCAACCACAAGGAACTTACGGCCTTCGAGGACAGTGGCATGGTCACTTTCCGTTTCCTGAACGGTGGCATGGGTTGCCTCAACTACAGCACGGCGGTGTGGGACAGGAACCTGGAAAGCAGCATGACCATCATCGGTTCCAAGGGAAGCGTGAAGGTGGGCGGGCAGTACATGGACCAGGTGGAGTACTGCCACATCGAAGGCTATACCATGCCGGAACTGGCACCCACCAATCCGGCCAATGACTATGGCCACTACAAGGGCAGCGCGAACAACCACGGTTACATCGTGGACAATGTGGTGGATACCCTGAAAGGACGTACAACACTCACCACCAACGCACTGGAAGGCTTGAAGGTGGTGGAGATCATCGAACGCATTTACCAGAAGAGGAATGAGCGACCTGTATGACCGGCTCCTGAAGAAGGACGCCAAGTTGGCTGTGATCGGCCTGGGCTACGTAGGCCTGCCGATCGCGCTGGCCTTCGCCCGCAAGATCAAAGTGGTGGGCTTTGATATCAACCAGCAGCGCGTGGACATGATGCGCCGGGGTGAGGACCCCAGCGATGAACTCGGCCCCGGGGAGTTCGACGGCTGCGACATCCACTTCACCGCGGACCTCAACGATCTGAAGGAGGTGGAGTTCTACATCGTGGCCGTGCCCACCCCGATAGACAGCCAGAACATCCCCGACCTCACGCCCTTGTTGGCCGCGAGCCGGACCGTGGGCCAAGTGTTGAAGAAGGGCGACTACGTGGTGTACGAAAGCACCGTGTACCCAGGCTGCACCGAGGAGGATTGCGTGCCGATCCTGGAAGAGCTCAGTGATCTGAAGTACATCGATGACTTCAAAGTGGGCTACAGCCCCGAGCGCATCAACCCGGGCGACAAGGAGCACACGTTGAGCAGCATCGTGAAAGTGAGCAGCGGCTGTGATCCTGAAAGCGCTGAACTCATCGCGAAGGTCTACGAATTGGTGGTGAAGGCTGGTGTGCACCGCGCTGCCAGCATCAAAGTGGCCGAGGCCGCCAAGATCATCGAGAACACGCAGCGCGACGTGAACATCGCACTGATCAACGAGCTCTCGATCATCTTCAACCGCATGGGCATCAACACCTACGACGTGCTGGAGGCGGCGGGCACCAAATGGAACTTCCTCAAGTTCCAGCCCGGACTGGTGGGCGGCCACTGCATCGGCGTGGACCCCTACTACCTGGTGTACAAGGCCAAGGAGCTGGGTTACCACGCGCAGATCATCGATGCGGGCCGTTTCGTGAACGACAGCATGGGCGGCTACGTGGCCAAGCAGACCGTGAAGCGCGTCATCTCCGCCGGCACCAACCCCGCTGATGCGCGCGTGCTGGTGATGGGCGCCACCTTCAAGGAGAACGTCACCGACATCCGCAACAGCAAGGTGGCCGATGTGGTGAACGAGTTGAAGAGCTTCAGTTGCACCGTGGACGTCACCGATCCGCATGCCGATGCCGCCGAGGTGAAGCACGAATACGGCTACGAACTGGCACCCGAAATGAAAGGTCCCTACGATGCGATCATCGTGGCCGTGAATCACGCCGAATACGCTGGCAAGGACGAAGCGTGGTTCAAGGGCATGCTGAAACCGAAAGGTGTGCTGGTGGATCTAAAGGGGGTGTTCCGGAAGAAGATCAAGAACTTGAACTATTGGAGCTTGTGAGCGCGCAAAGGACCATCCTCATTACCGGCGGTGCCGGCTTCATCGGCAGCCACGTCGTGCGCCGTTTTCTGCGGAAGTATCCGCAGTACCGCATCATCAACCTGGACCTGCTCACCTACGCGGGCAACCTGGAGAACCTGCGCGATGTGGAAGGTGCGCCCAACTACAGCTTCGTCCGCGCCGACATCCGCGACTTCGAGGCTATGCGCAAGGCCTTCGCCGATCACGGGATCACCGACGTGATCCACCTCGCCGCCGAAAGCCACGTGGACCGCAGCATCAGCGATCCGATGAGCTTCGTCACCACCAACGTGATCGGTACCGTGAACCTGCTGAACGCGGCCCGCGAAGTCTGGAAGGGCGACTTCGAGGGGAAGAGGTTCTACCATGTGAGCACCGATGAGGTCTACGGCTCGCTCCACGACGACAGCCTCTTTCTGGAGACCACACCATACGACCCGCAGAGTCCCTATAGTGCAAGCAAGGCCAGCAGCGACCACTTCGTGCGCGCCTACGGCAACACCTACAAGCTGCCTTTCGTGATCAGCAACTGCAGCAACAACTACGGCAGCCACCAATTCCCCGAGAAGCTGATCCCGCTCATGATCAACAACATCCGGAACAGCAAGCCCCTGCCCGTGTACGGCAAAGGCGAGAACGTGCGCGACTGGTTGTGGGTGGAGGACCATGCGGCGGCCATCGACACGGTGTTCCACAGCGGCGTGAATGGCGAGACCTACAACATCGGCGGGCACAACGAGTGGAAGAACATCGACCTGATACACTTGCTCTGTGGCATCATGGACCGCAAACTGGGTCGTGCCGAAGGGGAGAGTGCGAAGTTGATCACCTACGTCACCGACCGTGCCGGGCACGACCTGCGCTACGCGATCGACGCGGGCATGATCGAGCGTGAGCTGGGGTGGAAGCCGGGCATCACCTTCGAGGAAGGCCTGGAGCGCACGGTGGACTGGTACCTGGCCAATACGGAGTGGCTGGAGCATGTGACGAGCGGGGCGTATCAGAAGTATTACGCGGCGCATTACGCTGGGTGATGATGGAACGTGTGCAAGAGTGGAAAGGTGGAACAGTGCAAGGTGGCCGTTCATGCGCGCACCTTTGCACATTTCCACCCTCGCACTTTTCCACCTTTGCACCCTCTTCCTAAGGAATGGGCCTACTCACCAACATATTCGGCAAGAAGGAACCGGAGCTCGGGCCTGCGGATCTTGGCGTGTTGGGTACCGATGTGCATTCACACATGATCCCCGGGATCGATGATGGCGCACAGACCCTTGCGCAAAGTATCGAGATGCTCACCGCCATGCGTGCACTGGGTTACAGCAAGGTGATCACCACCCCGCACAGCATGGCCGATGGCTACCGCAACTCGCCGGCGATCATCCTCGGTGGGCTGGAGAAACTACGAGCCGAGGTCCGCAGCGTGGGGCTTGACATCGAAGTGGATGCTGCTGCCGAGTACTACCTGGACCATGCGCTTCAGGAGCAGGTGACCGCTGGTGCGGTGCTCACCTTCGGCGAGCGCTTGCTGCTCTTCGAGGTCCCCTTCATCGGCGAGCCGGCCATGTTGCGGCAGGTGGTCTTCCAGATGCAGACCCAGGGCTATCATCCTGTACTGGCCCATCCCGAGCGCTACAGCTTCTGGTACAATGACTTCAGCAAGTTCACGGAATTGAAAGAGCGTGGCGTGTTGTTCCAACTGAACCTGATCGCCTTATCCGGTGCCTACGGGCCGCAGGCCAAACAGCTCGCCGAGCGCATGATCGACGCGGGCTACTACGAACTCCTGGGCAGTGACTGCCACAACATGAATCACGTGCAGGCCATCCACAACACCCTCACGCGGCCATACCTGCACAAGTTGATCGGGAGCGGGAAGCTGCTTAACAGCACGCTTTGAATTCCGCCTGAGCGCTCACGCCGCGCTCGTCTCCACCTCCTTGTTCACCTTCTTGAACAGCCCCTGCAACACATTGCCAGGACCCACCTCCACCACTTTGTTGGCCCCAGCGTTTAGCATGTGCTGCATGGTCTGTGTCCAGCGCACCGGTGCGGTAAGCTGCGCGATGAGGTTGGCTTTGATCCGGGCGGGTACGGTATGTGAGCGGGCATCCACATTCTGATAGATGGGGCAGCGCGGGTCCACGATGGGGGTGAACGCGATGGCCGTTTCCAGTTCCACGCGGGCGGGTTCCATCAGCGGGCTATGGAATGCGCCCCCCACAGACAGCACCAGCGCGCGCTTGGCCCCGGCGGCCTTCAGAGCTTCGCAGGCGGCGTTCACGGCCACCACGCTGCCGCTGATCACCAGCTGCCCGGGACAATTGTAATTGGCGGGCACCACCACGCCGGGGATGGTACGGCAGACCTCCTCCACCTTTTCGTCCTCCAGGCCAAGGATGGCAGCCATCGTGCTGGGCTGCAGATCGCAGGCCTTCTGCATCGCATTGGCACGCGCGGCCACCAGCTTCAACCCATCGGCGAATTCCATCGCCCCGGCGGCCACCAATGCACTGAATTCCCCCAGTGAATGCCCTGCCACCATGTCGGGACGGAACGTATCCCCCAGCACCTTGGCCTTCACCACGCTGTGCAGGAAGATCGCGGGCTGTGTGACATTTGTCCGCTTCAGATCGGCTTCACTACCGTTGAACATCACATCCGTGAGGTTGAAACCCAGGACATCGTTGGCATGTTCGAACCAGATGCGGGCATTGCTGTCAGCATCGTACAGGTCCTTGCCCATGCCAGGGAACTGGCTGCCTTGGCCGGGGAATACGTAGGCGGTCATCGGTTGGTATTTTGTCTTTCGGTCGGCCCAATGGGTCGAATGTACAGGTGGTGCATGTTCAATTCTCCTTGTTGCTTATCGCCGGCCGCCCAGCAAACGCAGCAACATCAGAAAGAGGTTGATGAACGCCAGATAGAGGCTCAGGGCCCCCATCAACGCCATTTTCTGGGCTCCTTCGGTGCCGTTGAACACCGTCTCTCCGATCTGTTTCAGACGCTGTGTGTGGTAGGCAGTGAGGCCGGTGAACACCGCCACACCGATGATGGTGATGATGTAGTCCATAGTACCGCTCTTGAAAATGAAGGCGTTGGCGAGTGAGCCTAGAATGATGCCGATAAGCCCAATAAAGAGCAGGCTGCCCAACTTGGTGAGGTCTGTCTTGGTGGTGTAGCCCATCACCGCCATGATGCCGAATACCACGGCCGTGATGAAGAACACATTGGCGATGGCCGACATGGAATAGATGAGGAAGATGTAGCTGAGGCTGATGCCCATGATGGTGGAGAAGGCGATGAAGGTGGCCAGCAAGGCACCACCGCTCATGCGTTCCATCAAGCCACCCATCACGAAGACCAGGCCCAGCGGAGCCAGCATCACCACCCAACCAAGGACGGTGTGGCTGCCGGTCTCGAAGTTGATCAAGTATCGCAGCTTCTCCATATCATGGCCGAACCAATACGCCATCACGCCGCTGATCAACAGAGCCATGGCCATGTAGGTGAAGACACTGGCGAGAAAAGTGCGTACCGTGGATGCTGCTTGCGTGTCGGGGCCGTAAATGGTCTGGCCGGTCGGTTGTGTGGGGAAGTTGCTTGGTGTTTCCATGGTTCAGGTGCTAAGGTCGACCTCCACTGTGACTGTCTTCAGTATTGATCGACGGGTAATGGCTCGTTGAACGAGGTCAATGCATCAATGCAGTTTGGCGCTGATCAGTTTGATGAATTCCTCGCGTGTCCTGCTGTCGTCCAGAAAGATGCCTGTGAATGCCGATGTGGTGGTCACAGAATTCTGTTTTTGTATGCCGCGCATCTGCATGCAAAGGTGGCTGCATTCGATCACGACGGCCACGCCTAGGGGAGCCAGAGTGTCGTGCATGCAGTCCCGGATCTCATTGGTGAGACGCTCCTGCACCTGCAAGCGGCGCGCGAAGGCGTCCACCACTCGGGGCACCTTGCTCAGGCCCACGATGTGACCGTTGGGCACGTAGGCGATATGCGCCTTGCCGAAGAAGGGCAGCATATGGTGTTCGCACATGCTGTATACCTCGATGTCCTTCACCAGCACCATCTGGCTGTAATCCTCGGTGAACATCGCGCTGCGCAGTATCGCCGCGGGGTCCAGATCGTAGCCGTGGGTGAGATATTGCAAGGCCTTGGCCACACGCTCGGGGGTCCTCAAAAGCCCCTCGCGCTGCGGGTCCTCGCCGATCGCACGCAGGATCTCCCCGTATTTGCCCGCGATGCGGTCTATCAGCGCAGGGTCGTACTGGTCGATGCGCTCGTAGCCCTCGCCCGTGGGTTCATGTTCCCTGGATACCATGATATTCAGCGTAGTTGTTCTCCGTCTCCCCCACCTTCACGGTCTTCAGTGCGACGCCCAAAGCCTTGACGGGAGCCTCCAATTGTTCCCAGATGGCCACACACAAATTCTCTGTGCTGCTGTAACGCCCCTTCATGAACGGTACGTCCAGGTCGATGTTCTTATGGTCCAGATGGTCGATCACGTATTCCTTGATGAGCCTGCTGAGCTTGCTTAAGTCGGTCACGAAGCTCGTTTCCGGATCCTGTTCCCCCGCCACGGTCACCCAAAGGACATAATTGTGCCCATGCCAGTTGGGGTTCGCGCATTTACCGAAGACCTGTGAATTCTTTTCATCGCTCCAATCCGGCCGGGCCAAACGGTGCGCAGCAGAGAAGCGCTCCCGACGGGTGATGTGGACAATGGGCATGGGCAGCGAAGGTAGGGGCCGAGGTTGGACGGCTCCTACCTTCGCGGTCCGCTTTCGCCATCAGGCTTAAGCGACTGGAACATGATCGTAGTGACCGGAGCGGCCGGCTTCATTGGAAGTGCCTTGGTGAGTGAATTGCTGCGCGAGGGCTGGCAGGACATCGTGGCGGTGGACGATTTTTCCCGGGCCGACAAGGCTCCCAACCTTCAAGGTAAGAAGCTGAGCGCCAGGATCGACCGAAGCGAGTTCTTCGCCTGGCTGGAAGCGAACGAGAAACTGGTGCAGTTCATCTTCCATCTGGGTGCGCGCACCGATACCACCGAGTTCGACAAAGCCATCTTCGACGAATTGAACGTGGGCTACAGCCAGCGCATGTGGCAGGCCTGTGTGAAGTTCGGTATCCCACTGGTCTACGCATCCAGCGCGGCCACTTATGGGGGCGGTGAACTGGGCTACAGTGATGCCGACGACACCCTGCCGCAATGCCTGAGGCCATTGAATCCTTACGGGGAGAGCAAGAATGCCTTCGACCTGTGGGCCCTCGCGCAGGAGAAGAAGCCTTACTTCTGGGCTGGCCTGAAGTTCTTCAATGTGTATGGTCCCAATGAGTACCACAAGGGCCGGATGGCCAGCGTGGTCTACCATGCCTTCGATCAGATCCGCGACACGGGTGGCGTGAAGCTCTTCCGCAGCCACCGGCCCGACTACAAGGATGGCGAACAGTTGCGCGACTTCGTGTACGTGAAGGATGTCTGCGCGGTGTGCCTCTTCCTGATGGAGCATCGCAAGGACAGTGGCCTCTACAATCTTGGCAGTGGCAGGGCACGCAGCTTCCTGGACCTGGCGCGCGCCACCTTCACAGCGATGGGAAAGAAGGATCACATCGAATTCGTCGACACTCCTGCTGACATCCGGGACAAGTATCAGTATTTCACCGAAGCACGCATGGAGAAGCTCCGGGGCATCGGATTCGACAAGCCCTTCATGACCTTGGAGGAGGGTGTGACGGACTACGTGACCAACTATCTGGAGCGGGCCGCGTACCTCTGACCGGAAACCTACAGTTTGTTGCGCAGGACCACCAGCGCTTTGCGCACAGCCAGCAGGCGTTCTCGCAGATCGGCGATGCGGTCAATGGGCCCGGGGGCAGCATGTGCAGCACCCGTTCGCAATTGATCCTTTGCACCTTGCAACGTGAAGCCTTTCTCCTTCAATAGGTGCTGTATGCGTTTGAGCTGCTCGATGTCTTTGCCCGTATAGTGCCGGTCGCCACGCTCGGTGCGCTTGGGCCGCACAGTGCCGAATTCCTTTTCCCAGTAACGGATCGTGGAGGTGTTCACACCCAGTTCAGAGGCCACCTCGCCGATGGTCCAGTAGAGCTTGCCGACCGTCCTCTCCTTGTAGGGCATGTGTGCCCAAAGGTATCAGTCCAGTGACTGCCCTGCGTTCCGCGAGATCTCCAGCATCAGGGCGTACTCGGCAGGGCTCAGGTCATTGAAGAAGAAGTTCACCGGATCCACCGCTTCACCACCCTTGTGCACCTCGTAGTGGAGGTGGGGACCAGCGCTCAAGCCGGTATTGCCCACCAGACCGATCACGTCGCCGCGCTTCAACTTCTGCCCCTTCTTCACCTCCAGTCTGCTCAGGTGTGCGTAAAGGGTTTGATAGTCGTAGCCATGGTCGATCACCACGTGTAGGCCATATCCATTCGTGCTGTACTCGGCGGTCACCACGCGGCCATCGCCCGTAGCATGGATGGGTGTACCCACCTTGGCGGTGAAGTCCATGCCCGCGTGGAACTTGTTGATCTTGTGGATCGGGTGGATGCGCCAACCATAGCCACCTGCTGTGCGTGTGAGATCCTCATTGGCAACGGGCTGGATCGCCGGGATGCTCGCGAGCATCTCCTGTTTCAGCAGCACCATGGAGACCACCTCGTCCAAAGACTTCGATTGCACCACCAGTTGACGCGTCAATTTTTCCAGCCTGCGTTTGGTGGCCACCACCAGGTCGCTGGTAATGAAGCCTTCCAGGCCCTTATAGCGGTCCACTCCGCCGGACCCCGCCATACGCATGCTTTCCGGCAGGGGGTCCGCCTCGAAGATCACCCGGTACAGGTTGTCGTCTCTCCGACGCACATCGCTCATCACGCGTTCCAACTCGGCCAGCTGGCGGTTCATCAATTCATACTGGGTGAGGAGTTGCTGATTCTCGCGCCGCATGGCCGCCTCCTTGGGCGAATCCACGAACTGGTACACCAGGAAAATACCCATGATACCCACCAGCAGCCCGGGCAGCAGCATCCATCCCAGGCGCTTGGCCTTCTGCCAGGCGGACAGCCGGATGCGCTCGAAATTGAGCGTCTCGGGATTGAAGCGGTACTTGAGCTCGGCCATGGTGGGAGCGGAGGCAGGCGAATATAGCCGCACCTGCCGGGTTACGCCCTACTGAGGGGCTGGCTGCTTGTTAAAGAATGTGGATCCGTGGCTCGGTACTTTTGCCGCCACTTCAGAAAGCCCCTATGCCCACTTCCCAAGAGATCCGCCAGAAGTTCCTCGATCATTTCGCCCGGCGCGGCCACACCGTCGTGCCCAGCGCGCCCATGGTGATCAAGGACGATCCCACGCTGATGTTCACCAACGCGGGCATGAACCAGTTCAAGGACCTGTTCCTGGGCAACCGGGAAGCGAAACACAAGCGCATCGCCGACACGCAGAAGTGCCTGCGTGTAAGTGGCAAGCACAACGACCTGGAGGAAGTAGGCATCGATACCTACCACCACACCATGTTCGAGATGCTGGGCAACTGGAGCTTCGGCGATTACTTCAAGGCCGAAGCCATCCAGTGGGCCTGGGAACTGCTGGTGGACGAGTACAAGATCGACACCAGGGATATTTACGTCACCTACTTCGGTGGTGATGCCAGGGATGGCTTGGAGCCTGATGAGGAGACCCGCCAGCTATGGCTGAAGTACTTGCCGGCCGAGCGCATCCTGCCCTTCAGCCGGAAGGACAACTTCTGGGAAATGGGCGACACCGGCCCCTGTGGCCCCTGCACGGAGATCCATGTGGACGTGCGAACGCAAGAGGAAAAGGCCGCCAAGTCGGGGCACGAACTGGTGAACAACGACCACCCGCAGGTGATCGAGATCTGGAACAATGTGTTCATGCAGTACGAGCGCAAGGCCGATGGCTCGCTGCACACATTGCCTTCGCAACATGTGGATACCGGCATGGGTTTCGAGCGCCTTTGCATGGTACTGCAAGGCAAGCGCAGTAACTACGACACGGATGTGTTCCAGCCGCTGATCCAGGAACTGGCGGATCAGTGCGGTAAGGTCTATGGCAAGGAAGAGAGGTCAGACATCGCCATGCGGGTGATCGCGGACCACTTGCGCGCCATTGCATTCGCCATTGCCGATGGACAACTCCCCGGCAACACTGGTGCAGGCTACGTGATCCGCCGCATTCTTCGCCGTGCCGTGCGCTACGGATATAGCTTCTTAAGCTTCAATGAGCCATTCATGCATGCGTTGGTGCCTGTGCTGGTTGGTCAGATGGGGGAGCAGTTCCCCGAACTGAAAAAGCAGCAGGACATCGTGAAGAACGTGATGCTGGAGGAGGAGCGGGCCTTCCTGCGCACCTTGGAGCAAGGCACCAAACGGATCGAGCAAGCGCTTGCCGAGAGTAAAGGAGTCCTACCCGGCGACAAGGCGTTCGAGCTGTTCGACACCTACGGTTTCCCCATCGACCTTACGCAGTTGATGGCGCGCGAACAAGGCCGTGAAGTGGACATGGCAGGTTTCGAGGCCGAACTACAAAAGCAGAAGGAACGCAGCCGCGCTGCCACCGCCGTCACCACCGGCGATTGGGTGGAACTGGCAAAGGGGGAGACCGAATTCATCGGCTACGATGAGTTGAACTGCAAGTCTCGCATTCTACGCTATCGAAAGGTCAGCGGCAAGGGGGGGGATCAATTCCAACTCGTGCTGGATCGGACCTCCTTCTACCCGGAAGGCGGCGGTCAGGTGGGCGACCAGGGATGGCTGCTGCAGGGTGATGACAACGTGGAGGTCGTGGATACCAAGCGTGAGAACGAGTTGATCATCCACTTCACCAAGGAACTGCCCAAGGATGTGAGCAAGCCGGTCACCGCACAGGTGGACAGCACGCGCAGAAGCCTCACCGCACGCAACCACACGGCCACGCACTTGTTGCATCACGTACTGCGCAAGCACCTTGGTACACACGTGGAGCAGAAGGGCTCGCTGGTCGCACCCGACCGCCTGCGCTTTGATATCAGCCACTTCGCCAAGGTGACGCCGGAGGAACTTGCCACCATCGAGCACGCGGTGAACGCCATGATCGCCGAGGATATCGTCTTCGAGGACAAGCGCAATGTGCCCATCGCCGAGGCGAAAGCCATGGGTGCCATGGCCCTGTTTGGCGAGAAGTACGGCGACAATGTGCGTGTAGTGAAGTTCGGCCCCAGTGTGGAGCTCTGTGGTGGTACGCACGTGCCACGCACCGGCACCATCGGCCCTTTCCGCATCGTGAGTGAGAGCGCCCTGGCCGCAGGGATACGCCGCATCGAGGCGATCACAAGCGTGGAAGCCGAGCGCATGATCAACGAAAAGCTCGACAAGCTGGAGGCCATCAACGCACTATTGAAGAACCCCGTCGATGTGGTCGGTGCCGTGAAGAAGCTCATGGATCAGCACAGTACCATGGCCAAGGAACTGGAGAAGTTCGCCAAGGAGAAAGTGAAAGGCCTCGCCTCTTCATTGCCCGCCAACGCGAAATCGAACGGCACAGGTGCCAGGTTCCTGGTTGAACGACTGGATCTCGATGCCCAGAGCCTGAAGGACCTGGGTTACCAACTGCGCGAGCAGCGGCCAGACCTCGCCTTCATCGCCGGGTCTGTGATCGACGGCAAACCGCTCCTGGCCGTTTCGCTGGGGAAGAGCTTCATGGAGGTTTCCGGCCTGAAGGCGGGCGACCTTATCAAGCAGCTTGGCCCGCTGATCAAGGGCGGCGGTGGCGGTCAGCCCGAATTCGCCACGGCCGGTGGCAAGGACCCTGGCGGTATGGCTGAGGCGCTGAAGAAAGCGGCGGAACTGCTCGCTTGAGAGATCACGGCCTGGTCGCCTTGTCCAGCACGTCGATCATGTTCGCCGTGGCGAGGTTCAACACTTCGCAACGCTCTCGATGAAGCTCGGATATCCGCCGCCGCATCCGCAGCAGTGTGCGCAGTGTGTAGCGCTGATCACCGCTCAAGGTCTTGGTCCCGTCCAACTCGCCTTGGTCGTTCAGGCTGAAGCCGAGTCTGTTCTCCATCATGCTCTGGCCGAACTGCTGGTCGATGAGCAACCGGTTGTTCGAGTTGATCACCGTGGCCTGCAATTCCAGTTCCTGGTGATAGCGCATCAATTCAGCCTTCACCTTCTGGTCCCTTAGCAGTGCCATGTTCCCGGAAGAGACCAGGTCGTTGAAGGTGGGTTGGTTGGCAATGAAGGTCTTGCGCTGGTACAAATTGCCGGTACCGGTCAACATGGATTCGAGGATATCCAAAGGACAAGCAGCTTCGAAGCAGCTCATGGCGGAATCGGCCATGGCCACTTTGCCGGCTTCGTGTGCGATCTGTTCGTCGATGATCTCCTGTTGAAGGACCAGGTCATCGCGAAGGTTCCTGAGGTAGGTCCGTTCCAGGTCCCGGTCCTTTACATTGGCCTTCCAGGCATTCAACTGCAGCGCGATGAAAATGCCGATCACCACCAGTGCGATCTCCCCGACCGCATAGAGCATGTACCGTTGGAAACGGCCATCATCCAGCAAACGCCTTCGGACCTTATTAAAGAGTTTCATGGTCGTCGCGAAAGGTATACCGGGGGCCAAAAGGAATGAAGAAAGCCGCCCGGAGGCGGCTTTCAGAGTGGTCATGAGAAAGGGATTCAGGCGGCCAGACTGGGACGCGGGCTCAGCGGACGGGCGGGTTTCAGCTCCTGCCGGCCATGCACGGGTCCCACATAGCGGGTGTCCTCGCTCATCGCCAGGTTCAGGATGTACAGCCCGTTGAGCAGGATCACCAGCACATAATCGAGCGTGGTGCGCTTGCCGAAGCTCTGGCATACCTCTATCCACACCTTGGGGATGAAGTACAACTGTCCGTAAAAGGGGATCAACATCAGCCAGGCATCCTTGGCCGGGCGGCCCACAATGCGCAGGAAGACGATGATGTTCAACACCGGGATCAAAGCCGTATAGCCTGGCTGGCCGGCCTTTTCGTAGAGGCGCCATTGTGCCAGTGCCGCGATCACGGCAAGGAACATCAGCATATAGTAGAAAGCAACGCCCATGTTGCCATAGAAGTAATCGTGGATGTTGATCAGGAAGTCCATTGGGGCAGGTTTTGGTTCATCACAGCGAGTCCGTGTCCAAGTGGTTCCAAGTGTAAGACGCTATCTGCGGCCCCGGGTTGCCTACATGGACCCCGATCGTGGCCCACGGATATGAACGGCGCAATGTGAACGGGGAGCGGTCATGTACGGAAGGCCGCGTTCCCCGATCGGCTGGTGGTGGAACGAACGTTTCCTGATGACTATCAGGACTTTGGCGCAGCATAGGCCTTCACGTCCGCCTCGGTGATCTCCTTGCCACTTAGGATCACCAGCCGTTCGACCACGTTGCGCAACTCGCGCACGTTGCCCGTCCAAGGCAGCTTCTGAAGTTCCTTGATCGCCTTGTCGGCGATCTTTTTCGGTGCGATGCCCTGCTCTCCGCAGACCTGCCCGATGAAGTGCTCGGCCAGCAGGGGGATGTCGTCCAAACGCTCGCCAAGGCTTGGCACATGGATGGGGATCACACTGAGGCGGTGGAAGAGGTCCTCGCGGAAACGACCTTCCGCGATCTCCTTTTTCAATTCCTTGTTGGTGGCCGCGATCACGCGTACATCCACTGTCACGTCCTTGTCGCCACCTACCGGAGTGATGCGGCCTTCCTGCAAGGCGCGCAGCACCTTGGCCTGTGCGGCCAGGGCCATATCACCGATCTCGTCCAGGAATAGCGTGCCGCCGTGGGCAAGTTCGAACTTCCCTTTACGGTCCTTGATGGCGCTGGTGAAGCTTCCCTTCATGTGGCCAAAGAGTTCGCTCTCGATCAACTCGCCGGGGATGGCCGCGCAGTTCACCTCGACGTACGGTCCGGTGGCGCGGTTGCTCTTCTGGTGGATCAGGCGTGCCACACCCTCCTTGCCAGCTCCGTTGCCTCCGGTGATCAACACGCGTGCGTCGCTCGGCGCCACCTTGTCGATCATCTCGCGGATGGCATGCAGGGCCTTGCTTTCGCCCACCATCTGCACGCCATTGCCCTTGGCCTTGCCCACCTTGCTGCGCAGCACCTTGGTCTCCTTCACCAGGTCGCCACGGTCCAGTGCATTGCGTACGCTCACCAGGATCCGGTTGATGTCGGGCGGCTTCTGGATGAAGTCGAACGCGCCCTTCTTCAACGCATCCACGGCGGTGTCGATCGTGCCGTGTCCGCTGATCATTACCACAGGCAACTCCTCGTTGTGGGCCTGAAGCTTTTCCAACACCTCGATACCGTCCATCTTGGGCATCTTGATGTCACAGAGTACCAGGTCGAACCGGCCCTTCTTCGCCTTGTCCAGCCCGGCGGCGCCATCCTCGGCCTCCTCCACCTTGTGGCCTTCATGTTCCAGGATCTCGCGCAAGGCGTAGCGGATGGCTTTTTCGTCGTCGATGATCAGAATGTGCGCCATTGCAGGTTGGGTGATGATGCGGCGCAAAGATGCACGGCATGATGCGAATACGCCCCTTGCCCCGTCCCATCCCTTTGGCTTCCAAGGAAGTGGCCATGTCGGTATGCGGCAGGAGAGGGCTGGTTCCGCTATCTTGCTCGCGTAAACCGCTCCGGACATGAATTGGGACCGTACGCTCCTCCTGGCCCTGGCCATCCCCTTCCTCACCCATCAGACCACCGCGCAACAGTCCGACCCCGGCATCATCCCCGGGGATATCCTGCTGATGCTCACCCCGGAAGGCCGTGCTGGCGAAGTGGTGCGCGACCTCTGTCTGCTGGACGGTGTCGAAACCGGCCTGCATGTGGACCATCTGGTGAGCGAGCCGATGCGTATCTGGTTGCTGAAGTTCACCCCGGGCACGGTAAGCCAGGACCGCATGCTGGCGGCCGTGCAGCGACACCGGGATGTGATGATGGCCCAGAACGACCACCCGGTGGCCTTCCGCGTCGTGCCGAATGACCCCCTTTACAGCAATCAGTGGCAGCATCCGAACATCCAATCGCCACAGGCATGGGATGTCACTACAGGTGGTACCACCGCCACGGGCGATGAGATCGTGGTCTGCGTGATCGAGCGGTCCAACCTGCTGCATACCGATCTGGTGGCCAACCGGTGGCTGAATACCGCAGAGATCCCCAACAACGGCATCGATGACGACGGCAACGGCTACGTGGACGACTACCTGGGCTGGAACCCGGTGTCCAACAACGACCAGAATTTGTATGGTCCCAACGCTGGCCATGGCACCAACGTGGCGGGAATGATCGGTGCGGTGGGCAACAACGGCGTGGGGGTGGCCGGCGCCAATTGGAACGTGAAGATCATGGTGGTGGATGTGGGCAATCTCACCCAGGCCAATGTGATCCAGAGCTATACCTACCCCTGGGTCATGCGCCGCCGCTATAACCAGAGCAACGGACAGCAGGGCGCCTTTGTGGTGGCCACCAACGCCAGTTGGGGACTCGATGGCGCCAACCCGAACAACTACCCACTGTGGTGCGCCATCTACGACTCGTTGGGTGCGGAAGGTGTTCTGAACTGTGGAGCCACGGCCAACAATAATGTGAATGTGGACGTGGTAGGTGATATGCCCACGGCCTGTCCCAGTCCCTTCATGGTGAGTGTTACCGCCACCAACAGTAGCAACAACAGGACCTTCAGCGCCTACGGACCGACCACGATCGATGTGGGGGCGCCGGGCGACAACATTTACACGACCAGCGGGAGCAGCGGCTATACCTATACCAGCGGCACCTCCTTCGCCAGCCCGCTCACCGCGGGTGTGATCGGTCTCTTGTACAGCGCACCCTGCCCATCACTGATGGCCCTGGTGCAGTCGGATCCACAGGCCGGTGCGCTGTATGTGCGGCAAAAGCTCTTCCAGGGCGTGCAACAGGTGGGGAATCTGCCGGGTACGATCGTCACCGGAGGCCGGATCAATGTGAACAACAGCATGCAGCTGATCATGAACGAGTGTGGTTCGGTCTGCACCGCACCCGGTGGTCTGGCAGTGCAGGAGAATTCAGCCACATCGGCCACCGCCACATGGAATGCATCCGGCGGAGGCACCTTCAACCTGCGGTACCGGCCGGTGGGCGGGCCGACCTGGACCACGGTGAACGGACTATCGCAGGGCAGCCATACCGCGAACAACCTGGCGACCTGCACGCAGTATGAATTCCAGGTGCAACGCGACTGCGGTTCCGGCGCCACCAGCAACTGGTCCTCATCGATCACCTGGGTCTATTCCGCCTGCTGCACCCCGGTCACCGTCACTGTGGTGTCGGACCGCTATGGCATTGACATCACATGGAGTCTTTCCGGCGGCGGTACCACTTACGCCAGTGGAGGCCCTTATCCTGAGTATGGCGCCAACGGGTCCTATCCTCAACCTTCGGTGAACGCATGCCTGCCGGATGGTTGCTACCAACTGGTGGTGAATGATAGCTGGGGCGATGGCATCTGTTGCGCGTATGGCAATGGCAGCATCCAGGTGATCGGCCCCGGGGGGCAGGTGCTGGCGGCCACTCCATCGGGCAACTATTCGCAGGTCACCCTGCCTTTCTGCGTCAGTTCCCAGGTGCGCCTGAACTTGAAGGCCTTCCTGGAAGGACCCTATGTGGGACCATTGATGAGTGACGGATTGCGTACCGGCGGGTATATTCCGCAACAGGAGCCATACACCGCCATGGGATGGCCCCAACAAGGTGGTGGTGGCGAGACCATCGGCGGGGGTGTACTCGGGGTCACGGGCAATAACGCGATCGTGGATTGGGTGCGGGTGGAACTGCGACAGGCCGCCAACCCCGCTGTCGTGGTGGCCGCGCGCAATGCCCTGATCCAGCGCGACGGTGACGTTGTCGATGCCGTCGATGGGACCTCTTCCATCGGATTCCTCGCCCCGGCGGGCAATTATCACGTGGCCATCCGGCATCGGAATCACCTGGGCTGCATGACCGCCTCCACAGTGGCATTGAGTGCCACGGCCACCTCGGTGGACCTTACGCTTGGCGGCACCTCCACCTACGGTGGCGCTGCCGCACGCAAGACCATCGGCAGCATTCGCGCGCTATGGGCGGGTGATGTGACAGGCGACGGGGTGATCCAATACACGGGCCCCGGCAACGACCGCGACCCGGTGTTGAGTACGATCGGAGGTACGGTGCCTTCCAATACCAACACGGGATACAACCTTTCGGATGTGAACCTGGATGGTATGATCAAATACACTGGAATTGGCAACGATCGCGATCCGATCCTGGTGAACATTGGCGGTGCAGTGCCCACCAATACACGGGCTGCGTTGTTGCCCTGACAGTACTGCTCTTATGTCGAAGGGCCCACGGGCGCAACGTTCGCAGTTCAGGGAACACCATGCGTGGGCCCGTTGCCTTTCTTCACGGAATGCCCATGATCCGCGCCGCTGCACCTTCCTTCAGCGCATAGCGGCTCCATGCCAATTCGTATATGCCGCCGGCCTGTAGCACGCGCTCGATCTGGACCAGGGCATAAGGGATGGTATCTACACGGTGTTCCGGCAGACCTTGCACGCGGAGTCGTTCATCGCGGGTCATGCGCAGCAGGCGATCCTTCAACTCATCGAAGGCATCCGCAGTGAAGGCCAACGAGGTCTCTTCCGCAGGCGGGGTGGTCCCGATGATGATCGCTGCCAGCGTATCAAAACTGCCCGCACTGCCGATCAGGATCCGCGGCATGTACCGTTCGATCATGGCGTAAAGCGGCGCCAGCCTTTCATCCAGATGGGCGGAGATGCGGGTCTCCTCTGCCATACTCATCGGATCGCTCACCGGGATGCGTTCCCGCAGGCGGGTCACCCCCAGCTCGAAGCTGCGCTTCCACAGCAGGGCCTTGTCCGTTGCGATGATGAACTCGGTGCTGCCACCGCCGATGTCCATGATCAGTGCGGGCCGGTCGCCCATGCGGACCGCCTGTCGCACACCTTCGAGGATCAACCCCGCTTCTTCTTCGCCGGGAATGATGGAGATCGTGATGCCTGTGGCGTCCAACGCTGCACTTGCGAATTCGGGCGCATTGCGGGCGTTGCGCAGGGCCGAGGTGCCGAATGCGCGCGGGATGGAAGCGCCCAATTCGCGGGCCCGATCCGCCAGCGTGCGCAGTGTGGCGATCCCGCGTGCAAAGGCCTCATCGGCGATGATCCCCTGCTCGATCCCGCCACGACCCAGGTACACGGGCAGTTCGTCACGGTGTAGTACACGCATGCGGCCCTCCTGACGCTCGCATACCAACAGCTTGAAGGTGTTCGTGCCAAGATCGATGATGGCCACGCGTGTTCCCGGCTCATTCATGTACTCATGTGCTTCTGATCACATGGTCGGGATCCGATGGGCACAAGTGCATATGAGCACAAGCCCTCATGTTTCCTAGCCTTTGTACAAGAGCCACTTCCCGATCTCCTTCCAGCTCGCCTTCTTGCCATACATGAGGATGCCGGTGCGGTAGATGCGGCCGGCAAGCCAGGTGGTGAAGAGGAAGGTGGCCACCAGCAAGCCCATGCTGAGCAGCAACTGCCAAAGGGGCACGTTACCCATCACCACGCGCACCATCATCACGATGGGACTGGTGAATGGGATGAAGCTGCACCACATCACGGCCGGCGCTCCCGGGTTGAAGACGGCCATCTGCGCCACGAATATGGCCAGGATCATGGGCAGGGTGACGGGGAACATGAACTGCTGGGTCTCCGCCTCGCTGTCCACCGCACTACCGATGGCCGCCAGCAGCGAGCTGTACAGCAGGTAGCCGCTGATGAAGAAGAAAAAGAAGATCAACAGGGTCACGGGAATGTTGATCTGCGCCAGGGCCTTCAGGATCTGTACGTCGTTCACATCGGGCATGGCCATGGCCTGCTTGTCCAACTGCTCCTTCATGCCGGCGGTCATGGGTGTTTCAGCCAGTGCAGCGGGATCGAAACGATCCTTCATCAGCAGGGCGCTTCCGGCGGTGACCAGTGCGGTGGTGACCACGATCCAGAGGATGAACTGGGTGAGACCTACCAGTGCGATGCCGGTGATCTTGCCCATCATCAACTGGAAGGGCCGCACGCTGCTGATGATCACCTCCACCACGCGATTCTGCTTCTCCTCCATCACCCCACGCATCACCTGGATGCCGTAAAGGAAAATGAAAAAGAACATGAAGTAACCGAAGAAGAAACCGATACCGGCGCGTTCCTGCTCAAGCGATTCCTCACCCACCTTTTTGATGTCGAAAAGTTTCAGGTCGAGCGGTTTGCGCACGCGACGGTACGCCTCCTCATCGATGCCTTCGCTTTGGAGCTTGGCCAGTTCCAGGGCCTTCTCGATCTCATTTCGGATCACCGTTTGTGCGGGTGCACCTGGCAATTCCTTATAGTAGAGGTCGGCCTGTGGCGCGTTGAGCACGTTGTCCAGCAGCATCACCCGCACCGTGTAGGGGCTTTCAAGAAAAGCGCTGTCGGACCAGAGCTGGTGATCCACGAAGAATTTCACCCTGTCATTGCTGCGCAGCTTGGTGCCGATCACCTGCTCGCGATCGATCACCAGCACGTGTTCCTCACTACGACCCTGCATGCCCAGGTATACCATCAGCGTGATACCCCCGGCGATCAGCAGCGGCCCAAGCAATGTCATGATGATGAAGCTGGGCTTGCGCACGCGGGTGATGAACTCGCGCTGGAGGATGAGGAGGATCTTGTTCATTGTTCGCTGCGCGAAGGGTGTTGGAGTGGAAAGGTGCAAAAGTGGAAGGTTGATATCGTGCAAGGGTCGAAGACACCGTTGCTGGGCAACAGCCCCCTGGCATCATTCCACTTTTGCACTTTTCCACTTTTGCACATGGCCTGCTCATTCGGTCATATCCGCCACCACATGGGTGGGTTCCTGTTCACTTACAGCGCGGATGAAGATGTCGTGCATGCGGGGGATCTCTTCCTGCACGCCGTGGATACGCACCGCCGGTAGCAGCTGCCGCAGCACCTGGTTCAGGTCCGCACTTTTGGTGATGCGCACCCGTGCCCGGGTCCATTCACCGCGATCTTCGGTATGCACCAGCTCCCCGCTGAAGCCAAGAGCATTCGCCAGCGCAACCGCGGTACCTTGGAATTCGATCTGATAGGTGTCCGTGGCATAGCGGCGGCGCACCTCGTTCACCGGGCCATGCAGCACCAGCCGTGCCTTGTCGATCAGGCCGATGTCGTCGCACAATTCCTCCACACTGCCCATGTTGTGGGTGCTCAGCATCACGGTCACGCCATCATCGCGCAGACGCAGGATCTCGGTGCGGATCAGCTCCGCATTGATGGGGTCGAAGCCACTGAAGGGCTCGTCCAGGATCAGCAACCTGGGCCCGTGCAGTACGGTGATGATGAATTGTACTTTCTGGGCCATGCCCTTGCTCAACTCCTCCACCTTCTTGTTCCACCATCCATCGATCTCCCAACGTGCGAACCACTCTTTGAGGCGTCTGGTGGCCTCGGCCCGGCTCATGCCCTTCAGCCGTGCCAGGTAAAGGGCCTGCTCGCCCACCTTCATCTTCTTGTATAGTCCACGCTCCTCGGGCAGGTAGCCCATGCGGGCCACGTCCTCCGGCCGCATCTCATGTCCGTCCAGTAGCACGCGTCCGGCGTCAGGGCCCGTGATGCGGGTGATGATGCGGATCAGCGTGGTCTTGCCTGCCCCATTGGGTCCCAGCAAACCGAAGATGCGACCTGCCTGCACCTCCATGCTCACGCCATCCAGGGCCGTATAGGTCCCGAATCGTTTCTCGATGCCCTCCAGTCGCAGCATGCCGTGCAGGTTGGTAGGGGGGCGAAGGTAGCAGGGGCCGTATGTGTTGCATGGCCACCGGTGTATCGTTAGCGCCGATGGTGTGATCGGCGGAACGGGCCTTATACCGGTCCCAAGTGTGGTTCGCAGCACGGTCCTTGGGCCAACTCCCTTTTTGCGTTGATGCGATCCGTCATTTTCGCAGGCAGCCCCGGCACTTAACTTCCCACCCAGCAACGTGTCCAAGCCGCATTCGACCATGAAGACCTTGCTGGATGAAGTGGGGAGTATCGCCCATTTTACGGGGCGTTTCTTCACCAATGCCTTCCATCCACGCTTTGAATGGCGTGAATTATTGCGGCAATGCACAGAGAATGGCTACCGCTCCCTGCCCCTGGTGGGGATCACGGCTTTTATCATGGGACTGGTGCTCACCGTACAAAGCAGGCCCACCCTGGCCAACTTCGGCGCGGAGAGCATGCTTCCGGCCATGGTGGCCATCAGCATGGTGCGCGAGATCGCCCCGGTGATCACCGCCCTCATCTGTGCGGGTAAGATCGGCAGCAGCATGGGTGCCGAACTGGGCAGCATGAAGGTGACCGAACAGATCGACGCCATGGAGGTGAGCGGTACCAACCCTTTCCGTTATCTGGTGGTCACCCGCATCTGGAGCACCATCCTCACCCTGCCCATCCTGGTGGTGCTGGCCATGGGCATCTCCATCTGGGCCAGCTGGATCGGTGTGAACATCAAGGACTCGGTGAGCTGGAACTTGTTCTATCGCCAGGTCTTCGAATCGCTTGCGTTCTCGGATTTCATCCCCGCGTTCATCAAGAGCTACTTCTTCGGGCTGGCGATCGGTGTGGTGGGTTGTTTCAAGGGCTACAACACTTTGAAGGGTACCGAAGGTGTGGGCCAGGCCGCACACAGCGCGGTGGTGGTGGCCTCCCTGCTGATCTTCATCCTGGACCTCATCGCTGTGCAGATCACCGATTTCATGGGACTCAACTGATGGAGGAACAAAAGCCCGATATCATCGAAGCCCCACCGGACGAGAATGCCGAGGTGGTGATCAGCATACGCGGGCTCACCAAGTCGTTCGGGGACCTCGATGTGCTGAAGGGCTTCGACCTCGATGTGCGCCGCAAGGAGAACCTGATGGTGCTGGGCAAGAGCGGCAGTGGCAAGAGCGTGCTGATCAAGTGCATCGTGCGGTTGCTTGATCCCGATGCGGGCAGTATCACCGTACTGGGCGAGGACATCCTTACCATGGACCAGGACGCGCTGGATCACATCCGCGTGAAGATCGGCTTCCTCTTCCAGAGCAGCGCGCTCTACGACAGCATGACGGTGAAGGAGAACCTGGAGTTCCCACTGCGCAGACATTGGATCGACAAGGGTGGGCAGAACGTGGATGAGCTCGTGGAGGAGGTCCTTACTGCCGTAGGTCTGCCGAATACCCGCGACAAATATCCCAGCGAACTCAGCGGCGGCATGAAGCGGCGCATCGGCCTGGCCCGCACCCTGATCCTGAAACCGGAGATCGTGCTCTACGACGAACCCACCACCGGCCTCGATCCCATCAGTGGCAAGGAGATCGTGGAACTTATCCTGGAACTGCAACGGACCTATGGCACATCGTCCATCATCATCTCGCACGATCTGCACGTCGCCAAGCTGGCCGCCAACCGGATCGCCTTGTTACACGAGGGGAAGAACTATCTGGAAGGCACCTACGATGACCTACTCGCCTCGGAGGACGAACTCGTCAAGAAATTCTTCATTTTCATGTAGAGACCTGTTGAAGTTGAGGGGTTGAGAAGGTGATAAGTTGAAAGTTCCCAGGTGACACAACCCCTCAACCCTCAACCACCCAACCCTCAACCACCCCCAACCCTCAACCACCTCCAACCCTCAACCACCTTCAACCCCTCAACCCCTCAACCCCTCAACCGCCCACCACACCCATGGCTTCCAAACCCGGTGACCACATCAAACTCGGTCTCTTCGTCCTCGCCGGCTCCGTCCTGCTGGTCGTGGGCCTGTACATGCTCGGTAGCAAACGCAATTTGTTCCGCAGCACAGTGGAGATCAGCACCAACTTCCAGAATGCCGGCGGTCTCAGACCAGGCAACAACGTGCGTTACGCCGGCATCAACGTGGGCACGGTGGAGGAGGTGCGGATCATGAACGATACCACCGTGCTGGTGACCATGGCGATACGCGAGGAGGATGCGGCGTACATCCGCGACAACGCCATCGCCAGCCTGGGCACCGATGGGCTTATGGGCAACAAACTTGTGAACATCGCCTCAAGCACGGGGAATGGGAACGCCATCGTGGATGGTACCGTCCTGGATAGCAGCATACCGCTGGACACCGACCAGATGATGCGCACACTGGACCGCACGAACATGAACATGGCCGAGATCACCGATGATCTCAAGGAACTGAGCAAGCGCCTCACGCAGCCGGGTGGTCTCATTCACATGCTGAGCGACTCCGTGTTCGCCATGGAAATGCGTGGTTCGATCACGGACCTGCAGCGTTCCGTGGAGCATGTGCGTGCCGTAACAGCCAATGCGAACGCGATGATCGCCGACATGAAGGCGGGCAAGGGCGTGCTGGGCATGCTGGTGAGCGACCCCGCCACGGAGCAACAGGTGCGCGATGGGCTTACTGCGATGCAGCGCATGGCCGATACACTGGCCCATGCCTCCTCCCAGGTGGATCGTTTCGCGAAAGGCCTCAATACACCTGGTGGCACGGCGTACACCCTGGCGCATGATACTGCCGCCGCAGGCGATGTGCGCCGCACCATGGCGAACCTGGAAAAGAGCAGCGCCACGCTGGAGGAGAACCTGCGCGCACTACAGCGCAACTGGTTCTTCCGGAAGTATTTCAAGGAGAAGGCCAGGGAGGAACGCAAGGGGAACTGAACGCACGAGGGACGCCCCGATCGGCGTCCCTCGCAGCATTCTATATCAATGGTCCGTACTCACTCCTTGGTGAAACGCACCACCCGGGTGCCCGTTGTGGCATCGCTCATGAAGAGATAGGTGCCTGCATCCAACATGGACACGTCCAGGGTCTGGACCCCGGTGACCGGGAAGGACCCAGTGTGCACGAGACGGCCGTGCATGTCGGTGATGCGCCATGGAGCGGCGTCCAGTCCGTCCACCATCAATTGGCTCGTGCAGGGGTTGGGGTAGGCCAGCACGGTGCGGCCATTGTTCACTTCCGAGATGCCCACCATCGCGTCCACGAACGCACGCACACCAGAAGAAGAAGCGAGAACGACCGGGTACAATGGGGCTTTGTTCCAGAAGAGGATGTCGCCTTCGTCACTCCACACCTTGGCGAGATCCGGATAGTTGCCCAAGGTGGTTTGCAAGGTGCCGTGCCCGGTGTAGGACCAGGTGACGTTATCGGGGCTTCCGTTGTCCACGTAATCATCCGAGAATGAATTCCCGTAAGCCATCGGGAATTGAAGCACCTTTTTGGTGTTGGTGTACAACTGGATATCCGTGGGCACCTTGTCGGCCACCACGTACATGCCACTATTGTCGATCTGCAGATACATGTACGTGGTCCCGATCCCCGTGAGGACGATCTCCCATGCCCAGTTGGCCGCCGGATAGGTGGCCGCGTAGGGGGTGCCTGCCGCCGGACGGAAGTGCATGGTGCCGATCGGCTGCCACGTGGCTCCGGTCAGGTTCCAGGTCTGATCGATGCCATCGCTGGGTGGTGCAGGAGGAGCCCCGGATGTCAGCAGATAGATGTTGGTCTGCACGCCGGTCGGGCTGATGTCGCCGTAGTTGAGGGTCACCTGGGCATGTGCCAGAGTAGTTGAGAACAGCAGGACGAGAGTAAGGGTCTTGGTCATGTGATGGGTTTGATGTGGACCCAAAGGTGAAGTGACACCACCCGGGGGGCGCAATACCACTTTTGTGCGAGGTCCATATAATTCTTGCCGCATGGTCTAGCACGCGATGAAAGGTCGGAAGGGAACGACAGTGGATCTTTCCGGGATCCGGTCACTCGCGCCTAGTGGATCGACCCGCAGCGCATGCTGAAGCTCTTGCCAGCAAGCACCGGATCGTATTGCGCTGTAGCCCGCCATGAACGAATAGCCGGTACGAGCAACAACCCAGAAGCGGCCCTCCGGGGATCTTGTAGCTGGACAATGGCTCCCTGGCATGTTGGCCGGTCGCGCCCAGTAGTAGGACCCTCGGCACCTCGCCGTGCAGCGGCACGATGTGACCGTGTTCCGCGCCACGATACGCACGGTCAGCGCCGCACCACCATGATCGATCGTGATCCGTTCCCGGCGGACACCCGCAGCACGTACAACCCCGCAGCAAGCCCGGACAGGTCCAGGTGTTGCGTGCCACCTGGGATCTTCGTGGACCCAACCACGGTACGGCCACTGGGGTCGATCAGTTGATAGCTGCCGGAGGTGTTGCCCAGGTCAATGTTCAACAACCCATCGGTGGGGTTGGGCCATACGGCCACCTCCATCCCCGTTATGGGGGCTATGGATGCGCCTATGCACAGGTTCTCGACGACCATGGGCTCGGGTGGAAAGGGGAAGTGGATGGGGTGCTCGCTGTTGCCGAAGGCGCTGGTGGACACAGTGATCGGGACCAGCGTCGCCGCCACCCCCTCTACGCGGGTCAGTTCGAAGGGAGCCACACAGCCGCTGCCCGAACCGAGGGTGACACGCGCGAAGGCCACATGGGGGGATGTGGTCCCTTGGTGGCCACCCATCAGCACGTGGTCATTTCCGCTCAGGGCCATGGCGATGTTCATGTTGTTTGGGCCCACACTACCGATGGACACCGCGTCCGTAACGGTCCCGTCCGCGGCGATGATCGCCTGAACCCACTGGAGCCCGCAGTTGCCGGACACCACAACGGACCCATCGGCACGATAGGCCACGCCGGTGGGGTTGTCCGCCCCCTGGGTGCCATAGTACGTCCAGTTGCCAGGGGTGCCATTGGCAGCGATCGTGAAGGTGGCCCAACTGTTCTGGCCCAATGCTCCGTTGGACACCCGGCCCCACAGTATGATGCGGCCATCGGGTTGGGGTTGTACATGCAACAGCGTCACACTTGAATTGGGGAACTGGCTTGGAACACTGTAGCTCTCCAGTAATTCACCAGCGGGCGATAGTCGCATCAAAAGGCCCGCGCCATACGCGACGTCATTATGGTAGCCTGCGGTCCAGATGTCGCCACCTGCGGTCTCTGCCATCCGGTTCACATTGGCGTCATTCTGGAATCCGGGCACCATGGTCCAGAGCACAACGCCCGAAGCACTGGTTCGGGACAGGAAGGGGCGCTGGGTGTTGGGGTCCAGCGGATCGGTGGCCCCGGTCAACGACACCACCACGGAGCCATCGGAAAGCACGACGCTGGCAAGCGACGAAATGTCCGACATGGCGCCGTTGATGCCGTTGGTCCACAGCGTGTCCCCGTCCAATGTCATCTTGTGGATCACAGGCATGTTGCCACCATCGATCTGGGAACCGATGGTGCCCACCAGGATGAGTTGCCCGTTCGCCACATGCAGGTTCGTCCCTTCGTGAGCGACCAATGTGGGGCGCTTTACCCAGAGCATATCACCCGTGGCGTCCACGCGTGCCAGCGCGGCGATCCCCGGTACCAAGGTGAGGTACGCGCCCCCGTCCGCTGCGGCTTGTATGTTATACACGGCTGCGGTTTGCGGTAGTTCCCAACGCTTGAAGTAGTCGCTCTGAGCGCTGATATCGAAAGCCGGAAGCGCAAGCGCACTGCCGAGGGAGAGACGCAGTAGAAGATGTTTCATGGATACGGGTTGTGAGTGTTGATCTCTGGAACGTGGATGCTGAACAACGCCGGGGTCTCACTCCTGCGGATCCAACTTAATGCTGCTAGTAGATCGACCCGAAGCGCATGCCGATCATATGCTGGGTCAACACGCCTGGTGCTGAAACCCCATTGTCGAAAGTGGCATAGCTCACATCCGCACCGATGCGGGTGAACTCATAGCTCAGAAAAAAGCGCTTCTCCGGCAGGAAGGGCACATCCACGCGGAAACCGTTGTGGCGCTTCGCATCGTTGAAATTGTCCCACCCAGTGAGCATCAGTCGGAACTCCCTGGAGAAAGCCGGCCGCAGTTCCACGCGGGCCATCCACGGCGCGGTGGCTATGAAGATGTCCGAGGCAGGCAGCTCGCTGCCACCCACGAAGGCGCCGGACCAATCGAAGCGCTTGCCTGCCAGCACACCGAAGCGCTCGGCGCTGTAGCCTGCCATCAATGAATACCCGGTGCGGGTGACGCCACTGAATCGGCCCTCCGGGCTGGTGTAGTAGTACAGTGGTGCACTGGCGAGCCGTCCCAGGGACATGCCGAGGTAGAAGGCATCGGCGATCACGAAGCCCTCGTCGCGTTTCAACAGACCAGAGACCAGACGTGCTTCGATGTACACGTCGATGCCCTGTGCGTGCCGATCCGGCAGTGTATCGACCTCGCCGATCTTGAACGCCGAGTAACCGAAAGAGCCCCGCAGGAATTTCGCATCCACCAGGATGTAGCGCGAGGCATCGTAGACAGTGACCTTCTGTTGGGCCTGGAGCTTGATCGACACGATCCCAAGGATCATGAGGACCACGGTGAGCCGGAACACCATGGGCTCAGTTGGTCCGATACTGCATCACCTTCTGCCCATCGAACTTCACGAAACGGTCGCCAACGTTGTTGAAATAGGGGTTCGGGCAATCCTTGATGATCCCAAGGATGGAACCAGATTCCGGGTCGAATCGCACGAACTGTTTCCGGTCGTCGAAGTCCTTACCGGTCCATACGATAAGCGCATCGCCGTATACATCCATGTCCAGGCATTTGCCGGTATTGGTGGCATACATCTGTCCCAGTTCCGCGTCCAGCCGCGCCACACCCTTCTCACCCGCCACGAGGTATGAGCCCTCGTAGTTGTATAACGCACGGGCCCTGCCCACCTCCTTCGCATTGTATTCCCCCTGCTTGACCAGCGCACCGGTGGCAGCATCGAAGATGTAGAGGTTCTTCTCCCCGCAGGCGAAGACCTTCCCGTCCGCGTTCAGGATGTTGCACTCGCTCTTCTTGAAATTGTCCGCCAGGTCCATGTCGGCGGTATGCCATACCACCTGACCCGTGCCAGCATTGTAGGCGCGCAGGCTGGTGCTGCCCTCAAAGACGTACTCCGCCTTGTAGACATCGGGATTCCCATCCATGCCCGGGATGTATTGTTCCACACGGATCACGCCCCCGAAACGTGCGATGAGGTTGCCGCCATCGAGCAGGAGCGCCGAGACGATGTCGTCCTTCTTCAGCTTGTCCGCCTGCCAGATCACGGCACCGGTGTTCACATCCAGCTTCTTGATGGCGCGTTCGCCCTTGGTGAAGTCGCAGATGTACACGCCGTCCGCGGCGACCAATGGCATGGCACTGCGGCCGATCTCCTGCTTGGCCTTCAATCCGGAACTGAACTCCACATTATCGAAGGTGGTGTTCCAGAGCACCTTGCCCGTTGCCAGGTCGAGGCACGTGATGCCTTCGTACACGACGAACACTTTACCATGGCTGCAGATGATGTCCAGGATCACATCCCCTTCATCGGCGGAGAGGTATTGCTGTGTAAGCCGTGAAACCACCCGGCCTGTGAAGGTGGTCTTCCATGTCTTGCCGCCCGAGGCCTCCACCGTGAGTTCCAGTTCGGTGCCTTTCTTCACCCCGATATTGCGCTTGTTCTCATAGTCCAGGTCGATGGTGGTGTTGGTGGCCTCGTCGTAGCACTGTGTCTGACTGATGTGGCTCTTGCGAAAGCGGCTTCGTTTCACCTTGACCTTCTCTTTAGTCCGTGCGGCTAGGTCCTTCTGGGCCACGACCGCTCCCGTACGATAGTCGAGGTGGACGGACTCCCGCGTTCCATCCTTCCCCTTTTGGATGATCACTTCGATGGACTCCGTGGTGTGGTCCGTGTTCCAATCCTCGCACTTCTTCACACCCAGTTGCTCCTTGAAGTTATAGACCCACAAGGACTTGCCCGTGGCCCCCTCGAGCACCTGGATCTCGTTCATATCGCCCCCGATCAGGTAGGTGAGGTCCGGACTGTAGACCTTCCATCTGGCCTCCACCGCGAATTTGCTTGCCCACACCTCGGGGAATTCCTTTTGGGCCAGGAGCGTGATGGGTAGGAGCAGGAACGTGAGCAGGGCGGAGCGCATGATGCAACGATGGTTTGTGGGTGGGGGTCAAATGTTCCCCAGATCCACACCCTCCACAATACCGCTTTTGTGTGAAGTGTCCTGACGGCACCTCAGCCCTTATGCATGCGCTATGGCATGTTGGTATGGGGTCCCTCTTTCCGAGATCAGCGCGGATAGAGCTTGTTCAACGCGTCGGTGCGCGAACTGACCTGCAGCTTGTGGTACAGGTTGCGGATGTGGGTCCGCACCGTGTCCATGCTCAACGACAATCGGTCGGCGATCTCCTTGTAACGGAAGCCCTGTGCAAGTTCCTCCAGCACCTGGCGTTCCCGTTCGGTGAGGTGGGCGATCTCCGGTGCCGGATCATGCTGCTGCCGCACGATGTGAAGCACGCGCCTGGCGATGCCCGCGCTCATGGGTGAACCTCCAGTGTGCACCTCCTTCACGGATGCGATGATCCTTTCGGAAGACGCGTCCTTCAGTAGATAGCCCGTGGCACCCGCGCAGATCGCGCGGAACAGATTATCGTCATCGTCCTGCACCGTGCAGATCAGGAACTGCATTTCGGGGAAGCGGGGCTTCATGGTCCGCACGGCCTCCACACCACTGATCCCTGGCAGATTGATATCCATGATCACCACCTGGGGTGGGTCCGCTGGCATCCCTTCCAGGAAGCGCTCGGCAGTGTTGAACCGACCGGCCAGGACCAGTTCGGGGTCATCCTGGATCGCGTTGTAGAGCGCCTCCATCATAACGTCATCGTCCTCCACGATGGTGACACGGATCGGCATGTCTCAAAGGTCGAGGCTGGCGACCGGTCCGGCAAGCACCAATTGGAATCCACCTTGGTCGTGTTTCCCGGCCACCAGCGTGCAGCCGATCTCCACCGCCCGGTCCTGCATGTTGCGCAGGCCGTGCCCCTGGGTCTTGGCGCCATCATTCAGCCCACGCCCATTGTCACGCAGTTCCATTCGGAAGCCTTCGACATCGATGTGAAAGACGAGGTCGAAGGCTGATGCTCCGCTGTATTTCAAGGCATTGTGAGCTGCCTCCTTGGCGATGAGATACAGATCGCGCTTGGCCGTGGGCCCGATGTTCCTTTCGGGTAGTGGCCTGGGATAGTGGACTGTGCAGATGGTGTTCGTTCCCTCGAACAGGTCAAGGGCGTGGTCGCGGATCCGCAAAAGAAGGTCGGCCAGTTCACCCCCACAGGGATCGTTCACCCACACCACATCGCGCAGGTCATGCATCAATTCCTGCGAGAGCGTGGTCAACTTGCCCACTGGTATGCGCACATCATCGCCCTTGACGATGTTGCGTTCGGCGGTGCGCGATAGTGCTGTGATGCGCGCCAGGCCACTTCCCAGATCGTCGTGCAGGTCCTGTGCGATCCTTGCTCTGATCCGCAACTCCTTCATTTCTTGTGCGATGCGTTCGTGCCGTCGTTCCATGCGCTGGCGATAGACAAGGAAGCCGATGCCGCCTGCCGCACCGATGAATAGCATTCCCAGCACCACGTAGAATCCGGGTGAGGAAGTGAATGGCAGTGGCACGGAGATGCTGAGCAGTGTGCGCGGGGTGGAGGCCAGGCCGTCGCCATTGATGCCCACCACCTCCAGTGTGTATGCTCCGGCCGGCATGTTGGTGAGGCTGATGGGGCGGATCACCTCATGCTCCTGCCACTCCGAATAGCCGGTGACACGATAGCGATACCGGTTGTGTTCCGGCGCCGAGAATTCCAGCACCGCCAGATCGATGCGCAGGTGGTTGCGGCCATGCGGCAGCACCACGCCGGGGGCATTGCCCAACACTGCCAGATCAACGATGCTGTCCTGCACGGCGAGACCGACGATCAGCACGTGGGCGGTATCGGGATCGGTGCCGACATCGCCGGGCAGGAAATGATTGAAGCCATTCACGCCACCGAAATACAGGCGCCCGCTGCGCGAGCGGTAGAAGGCGTTCGAATTGTACTCGCTGCTTTGCACGCCATCCGCGACACCGTAGTTGGTGAAGGTTTCCGCCTCAGGGTCGAAATGGCTCAGGCCACTATTGGAGGAGATCCACCAAGTGCCATCACCGGCCGGGAGCATGCCATAGAGGAACTGATCCGGCAGGCCATCATGCGTGGTCCAATGGCGTTTCACCGACAGGTCGCTGCCGGCAAGCAAATACAGGCCATCATTGGTGGTCATCCAAAGATCCACACTGTCGTCCGGCTGGATCGAGGTGAAGCGCAGATCGTCATGGAACGGGCCTGCGGCGATCCGCCGATCATCCTTCCAAACAGTGATCGGCAATACGCTCTGGCAAAGGAAAAGCCTGTCCTGCGCATCAAAGGCCATGCGGTTGGGGACCATTCCCATGCTATCCATCCAATGACTCAGGCGTGTGGAGGGAAGTGCTTCCGCACGGATGCCTTCAGTCCCATATCGCATGGCCCACAGTCCGCGCTTGTCCAAGGTGACCATGTCCCCATCCTTATTGCAGGCCAGGGCGTTTCTAGCGATCCATCCATCGGGGAACAGCGATCGTCCACTGCCCATGACCAGGGCGGACACCCTTGTGGGGTCACGTAGCCAGAGCGTGCCGCGCAGGTCCGCCGAGGGACCGAAGAGGTCGGCTTCCTGTATCAATTGCCTGGTCGCCGGTGGAAGTTCCAGTGGCAGCAATATGTTGGTACGTTCATCGAAGACCGCGAAGCCACCTTGATAGAGGTTCACCAATACCTGGTGGGCGTCCCATGGCGCGAAACCGCGTACGAACCATGAGGGAGGCTCCCATGGCAGGCCCTGTCCAGGCATGCAACGCCCGAACTTGATCCGCTGTGGCGCGATCTTGAACACCCCTTTTCCGTCGGTGCCCACCCAGATATTGCCCTGCCGGTCGAAGGTGATGGAGGTGATGTCCAACGGCCGTTCTGTGGGAGGCAACAGCGGATATGATCGGACGATGTGCAGCGCGGTGTCCAACACGACCACCCCTTGCCCGGAGCCGCCCACCCAGATGCTCCCGTCATCGGCGATGGCGCCGCGCTTCTTTACTGATGGATGGTCCATCCAGGCCTGTGTAGCGGGTGGCAGCGGCAGGCGGCCAAGCTGTGGTGACCAAAGCCAGGCGCTCTGGTCCGAGAGCATCAGCCAGCGATCGCCGATCTTGACCAGGTCCGTGATGCGCTCTTGTTTTGACTTGGGTAATTGCGCCACTGTTTCTTCGCCTTCCGCATGGATCGTAAGCAGGCTGTCATGCGAGAGGTATTGGCTGATCGTGCCACTGGATGCATCAAGATGCGTGGCGTAGCTCGCTGCGTGCGTGAGGCGCTGCAGCCGCTGCCCATGCGGACCGATCCTCAGCAGATGGCCGTTGAGTGGCGAGTACCACACCTGCTCGTCTGTTGTGGTGCCCAGCACTGTCCAGCAGCCGTCCTCCTTGGACGGCAGGCCTGTGGGGTGGTGCCTCACCCGCCCCGTGCGGCGGTCCAGCACGTCCAGCCCGCTGCGTGTTCCCACCCACAGGGAGTGTTCGTCCCTTTCCGCCAATCCCCAAATGTTATTGTGCGAAAGCGTGGTGCTGTCCTGCGGATCATGCTTGTACACTACGAAACGCTGTCCATCGAAGCGTGCCAATCCATCTCCGGTGCCCAGCCAGATGAAGCCATCACTGTCTTGCAGCACATGGTTCACCATGCTTTGCGGCAGGCCATCGGCCACGTCGTAGCGTGTCACCTCGGCCTGTTGTGCGGCAGCAGTGATGGCGAAGGGTAGGAAGGCGGTAGCGAGCAGGCGGTTCAAGCCCGGGAAAGGTAGCCCCGATGCTGGCGGCGACGTGCAACTGCGCTCGGTGGTGCGCAACGCCAGGGATGAATGACAGTGGGTGGCATTACACATAACAGGAACCGCGCCCCACCGGAGCGCTGTTAGCAGTTGTACATGTGCGCTGACGGAGTAGGGGTCGAAGACTTCGGCGCCTACTCCGCCAGCACGATCACCGTGTTGTTGCTCACCTCCACCACGCCACCTTTCACAGGGAAGGTCTTCTCACCTTCGGTGGTCTTCACCTTCACATCGCCAGCCTTCAGCACGGTGATCAGCGGGGCGTGGTTCTCCAGGAAACCCATGCTGCCGTCGATGCCGGGCACGCCCACGTAGGAAGCTTCGCCGTTGAAGAGCTTTTTATCCGGGGTGATGATCTCTACTCTCATGAGGAATGTCTGTTGACTGTTGTCTTATGCCCTATGCCTGACCCCGATCGTCCACGTAGGGGGTCAGGCATAGGACATAAGACTTTGGACAAATACTACATCGCTATGGAAAGCTGCGCGTTCACAGAGAATGCCTCGATCGGTCCAGCGCACTTACGCTTTTGCGGCCTCTGCCAGCATCTTCCTTCCCGCCTCGATCACGTCCTCGATGCGCCCCTTCAGGTTGAAGGCGGCCTCGGGGTACTCATCCATCTCGCCGTCCAGGATCATGTTGAAGCCCTTGATGGTCTCCTCGATGGGCACCATCACACCGGGCAGGCCGGTGAACTGTTCGGCCACGAAGAAGGGCTGGCTGAGGAACCGCTGCACACGGCGGGCGCGGCCCACGGCGAGTTTATCCTCCTCGCTCAGTTCGTCCATGCCCAGGATGGCGATGATATCCTGCAGTTCCTTGTAGCGCTGGAGGATCTCCTTCACACGTTGGGCGCAGTTGTAGTGCTCCTCGCCCACGATCGTCGGCGTGAGGATGCGGCTGGTGCTGTCAAGGGGATCCACCGAAGGGTAGATGCCGAGCTCGGCGATCTTCCGGCTGAGCACCGTGGTGGCATCGAGGTGTGCGAAGGTGGTGGCGGGAGCGGGGTCGGTCAAGTCATCCGCCGGTACGTACACGGCCTGCACCGAAGTGATGGAGCCACGCTTGGTGGAGGTGATCCGCTCCTGCATGGCGCCCATTTCGCTGGCCAGTGTGGGCTGGTATCCTACGGCACTGGGCATGCGGCCCAGCAGTGCGCTCACCTCGGAACCGGCTTGGGTGAATCGGAAGATGTTGTCCACGAAGAAGAGGATGTCACGGCCACCGCTCTGTTCATCGCCATCGCGGAAATATTCGGCAAGGGTGAGACCGCTGAGGGCCACCCGGGCACGGGCGCCTGGTGGCTCGTTCATCTGGCCGAACACGAAGGTGGCCTGGCTTGTGGCGAGCTGGTCATAGTCCACCTTGCTCAGGTCCCAACCGCCCTTCTCCATGCTATGGACGAACTCCTCACCGTACTTGATGATCCCGCTTTCGATCATTTCGCGAAGCAGGTCGTTCCCTTCGCGGGTGCGCTCGCCCACACCGGCGAACACGCTGTAACCACTGTAGCCTTTGGCGATGTTGTTGATCAGCTCCTGGATCAGCACGGTCTTGCCCACCCCGGCACCGCCGAACAGGCCGATCTTGCCACCCTTGGCGTAAGGCTCGATCAGATCGATCACTTTGATGCCCGTGAACAGGATCTCCGTACTGGTGGTGAGTTCCTCGAATTTGGGCGGATCGCGGTGGATGGGGTAGCTCCTGCCGGTATCCACGGGGCGCATACCGTCGATCGGGTTGCCCGTCACGTTGAACAGACGGCCCTTGATGGCGTCCCCGATGGGCATGGCGATGGGTTGCCCCATGCCTTCCACCTTGGTGCCGCGGCTCAGGCCGTCGGTGCTTTCCATACTGATGGCCCGCACGGTGTCCTCACCGGTGAGTTGCTGGGTCTCCAGCACCAGGGTGCTACCGTCAGAACGGGTGATGTGCAGGGCGTCGTAGATGTTCGGCAGGTCTTCACCACTCTCGAAACGAACGTCGACCACGGGTCCGATGACCTGGACGACCTTTCCGATATGCTTGGCCATGAGGGAGTTGGGCAGTTTTTCCGGGGCGGGCCCCGCTTTGCGGCCGCGAAGGTAGGGCTTGCAGGGTGAAGCACAAATGCTGTGGATCGGTTGTGGAAAGGAAGTTGAAAAGTCGCGGTGCCGACTTTTGGTCCACGCTTTTTACATGCCGGTCGGTCGAGGAGATCCGCACAAGCCAGATCGACACATCGCACCTCGGTTCCGAAAGCGACCTTTGGCGCCCATGCGCATCCACACCGACCTGTCGGCTTTCCGTGATGTCACGCGTCCTGTGCTCACCACGGGCACCTTCGACGGTGTGCATCGGGGCCATCGCATGGTACTGGAGCGCCTTACGGCCATGGCAAAAAGGGAAGGTGGCGAGAGCGTACTCTTCACCTTCCACCCCCACCCGCGCATGGTGCTCTTCCCCGAGCACACCGACCTGAAGCTCCTGAACACGCCACAGGAGAAGGCAGCGCTCTTGGACCACACCGGACTGGACCACCTGCTTGTGGTACCCTTCTCGCGGGCCTTCTCCAACATGGCGGCGGAGGAATACGTTCGAAATGTGATGGTGAGATCCATCGGCGTGCATGCGGTGGTGATCGGCCACGACCATCGCTTCGGGCGCGACCGCGCAGGCGACCTGCCCATGCTGGAGCGGATGGCCCCGTTGCATGGCTTCCAGGTGGTGGAGATCCCCGCCCATGAGGTGGACCATATCACCGTGAGCAGCACCAAGGTGCGGCATGCGCTGACCCAGGGTGATGTGGCAACAGCCAATGAACTGCTGGGCTACCGTTATCCGCTCAGCGGCGTGGTGGTGAAGGGCGACCAGTTGGGACGGACCCTGGGCTATCCCACGGCCAATATCGGGGCCATCGATCCGCACAAGCTGGTGCCGGGCGAGGGGGTGTACGTAGTGGCGGTGGAACTGCGCGAGGGTATCTTCCAGGGTATGCTGTACATCGGCCAGCGACCCACAGTACCTGGCGCGGCGGGGCAACAAGTAGTGGAGGTGAATATCTTCGGCCTGGCCGACGAATACCGAACAGGGGAACGGGATCTGTACGGCGAGGCGATCAACGTGCGTTTTGTGGAGAGGATACGTGGCGATATGCGCTTTGATGGGCTGGATGGCCTGCGCGAACAACTGGGCCGCGACCGTGAGCAGGCCATGGCACACCGGATCGACAAGGAATGAAGAAGATCACCCACATACTGTTGATCGCCTGCCTGGCGCATGGTCTCTCCGGCCAGGCACAATTGCTGTCGCAGTCAGCGCTGGACTCGGTGCGCACCTTCCGCAGTATGGAGCGCGCCCTGAAACATGATGGACCGGTGTACCGCCTGGATCTCAGCGGCCGCAAACTGAAGACCGTGCCCGAAGAAGTGCGCGGATTCAAGGATCTCAACGCATTGGACCTTTCCGGCAACCGCCTGCGCGAACTGCCGGATTGGTTCGGCGAGTTGGAGCACATGCAGGAGCTGCGGATCTCGCGCAACAAGCTGCAAACGATCCCCAAGACCATCTGCAAAATGCGCCACCTCAAGCGCCTGGACATGAGCCGCAACCAGATCCGCGGGCTGCCCAAGTGCATGGGCAAGCTTTCCGAACTGATCTCATTGGACTTGTGGAGCAACGACCTGGCGGAGTTTCCCGACGAGATCGAGGGCATGAAGGCACTTCGCTTCTTCGACCTGCGGGCGATCCAAATGGAACAACCCGAGATGGACCGCATCGAGGAACTGCTCCCCAAAGCGAAGATCTTCTTCTCGCAGCCCTGTAATTGCGGGATGTAGGGATGATCGGGCATTGTCCCAGTGCGGAGTTCTGTTGGGGTGGGGTCTTGGCTGTTGTCAGCAGGGTGCCGATCACTTCTTGGTAGCTGAGCGACCCTCGACCCAGATCTTTAACCTTCAACCTTCAACCTTCCTTTCCCTTTTCCCTATTCATCTTTTGCCCTTGTCCTCCTACACCCACATCGAACTCCTTGCCGTGGCGGGCAATCTCGCCTACACGGTGCTGATGCTATACGAGCGGCGCATTGGCTGGCTCTTCGGCATCGGGGCCTCGGCATTGGGGGTGGTACTGTTCTGGCATCTCCAGGTGTATGCACAAGTGGGCCTCAATGCCTTCTATGTCCTGATGGGGGCCTACGGCTGGTGGCAATGGGGGCAGGGGCGCGGCGGCGAACTGCCCATCACCCGGCGGGGCCCGATCTTCCATCTGCTGATACTGCTCGCAGGGACCATGGCCGCAGTGCTTCTGTATCATGCCGCGCGCGTCTGGCCCGATGGCCAGCACGTCGGCCTCGATGCGTCGGTCACGGCCTTCAGCCTGTTGGCCACGTGGATGCTGGCACGCAAGATCCTGGAGAACTGGGCCTGGTGGATCGTCACGGACCTCGCCGCCATCGTGCTCTACATCCTGCTGGAACTATATGCCTACGCGGGTTTGTACGCCGTGTACGTGGGCCTTTCGGTGGCGGCCCTGCTGCGGTGGCACCGGCAATGGCGGGGCTCTTCGGGCTTGCTCAGCGCTTCAGCGGCCGCTCGTAGAAGGTGACCACCATCAACAGCATCAACAAGAGATAGATGCTGTCCTCCACGGGAATGGTCCCCAGGCGGATGCCGAGGTTCTCCGCATCATTGTACCACACCACCGGCTCCTCCAGCAGCCAGCCGGTGAGCAGACCATTCACCAACAAGAAGGGGATCAGGCTTACTGCGTAGCCGATGTAGAAGCGCCCCAGCCAGTTGGGCCGAAGCACGAATACAACGAAAGCGAGGTAGACTGCGGTGCTCAGGAAGGTGATGGATGTGTACAGCTTATCCAGGTTCAGTGTCCCGATGACCACAAGCGCGATCATCAATATGATACTGAAGGGCCTGGCCAATGGTCCCAGCAGATCACGCCTGACATAGTAGCGCATCACCTCGTAGAGGAACACGCAGGCATAAGGTATCATCAGGAAGAACAACCACTCTTCGATGGGCATGCCGAACAGGTGCGGTCCCACCAGGTAGCGAGGGTTGAAGCCCCACACACCGTGCGCGGTGAACAACGCATCCCATATCAGGAACACCAATGCCATGACGGCGATGCCCAGGAACAAGCCCGGCCATTTGCGGTGGAAGCGGATGCGTGGCTCGAAGCTGGCCAGCAGCGGAAAGCTGATGCTGAACACAACAAGGCCCAGGTAGAGGAAGCGTTCCATATACGGACACAAAGGAACACGCCATGCACGAGATCGTTCGTCCAGGGTCCATTGGGGCGATCGGCCCGCACATCATCCGATCATGGCTGGAACCTCCCTATTCTTTCAGAAACGTGGTGGTCATGGAGTGTTCATCCACGAGCATCGTCACCTGGTACATCCCGGCGGCCAAAGCGGATACATCGATCCGCAGGCCATCACCAGTGCCTACCGTGGGCGGCGATACCCGTTGACCTTGCACGTTGGTCACGACCCAGGCACGCAGGTCGCGCATCCCTTCAGGCAGTACCACCACCAGCTGGTCTTCGGCGGGATTGGGATAGCACATCGTGGTGGTAGGCATCCCTGGGGACGGTCCTGTGCCCATGGTCATATCGGTGATGGCCACGTAGGGTATGGGAGACCAGAACTCACCACCGCGAACAAGGCGCCAGTCATACATCGCCAGGGCATGGACCGGTGGGAAGATCGGAGCCAGCACGGAGGTTTGGTCCGGTGCATGGAACTGCCCGACATGGCTGCCGACAACATCGAAGCCTTCGAACAGGGGGAATTCGCCGCCGAAGTAAAGGGCATCGTCCTGCACGGCCAGGGCAGCGATCCACTTGGGCTGCACACTCCATTCCTCGTCCAGCGGCATGTAAATGGGGTGGTTGGGCAGCAGGTGCTCCCAGGTATCCGCCAAGGGCGCGATGCGTGCAAGACCGAAAGCGGGTTCCTCCTCAGCGGCATACAGGTCGCCCCCGGCGTAAAGTTTCCCATCCATCTGCGCGAAGCATCGCACCACGGCATCGAGACCATCGGCGAGCTGGGCCCAGCCGAAACCATCGTAGCGTGCCACACGCAGCATGAGCGGATCGATCTCGGAGACCGGCTGGGTGAAGGCACCACCGGCCACCAGTTCATTGTTGAAGGTGGTCATGGCGAAGATCTGATCGTTGAAAGGATCGCCGAGAACGGACCACTGTTCATTTTCCCGATGCATCACCTGGAAGGTCTCGCCAGCGAATCCCATGATGGAACCCGCTGCATGGAGCCTGCCGTCATGCACATGCAGGGCGGTGATGCGCGGCAGCTTTCCATCGAACACTGTGCTGAAGCTCCATGATGTGCCGTCCCATCGGGCCAGGTCCTCCGGACCATTGAGGAACATGCCACCGACGTAGATGGATCCTTCGAATTCCACGGCACAGGCGACTTCCCCCTGCAGCCCGCCACCAAGGGCGATGTAGTTGTCGCCATCCCAGATGGCCACGCGCTGGGCCAGCACGCCGCCCGCTTCGGTGAAGTCACCCGCCACAAGCAACTCGCCATTGGCGAGACTATGCAGCACATGCACGGGTCCGTTCGTGCCCCCCCCCAGCGCGATCCAGGGAATGTTGGGGGCATAACCCGGCTGGATCCAGGCCAGTTCCTCCGCGTTGAAGCCATGCTCCATAGCCCAAGATGAGATCGCAGGCCATTGTGGGGAGCCGGGCATCTCCAGCACATAGGCCAGGTTCATCGATGTGCTGATCTCCTCGGCAAGCGCGTGGTGCCCGCTTTCGATCATCAGCCAGCCCACTGCACAGGCTGTTCCGTTCGGATCGATGAAGACCGGATTGCGATAGGGCAGGATGTTGTTCTTCGGGAAACGCTGATCGTTGGCATAGTGTGTCAGGCGCTCGAGCGAACGCATCCGTTTCGTTTGTTGATCGGCCGAGAGCCCTTCCGGCATACGTTCCAGGAGACGGTCGTGGACCATATAGAGGTGCGTGGCGATGCGTTCAGTGTCATTGTGGAAGGAGGTAGGTGCTGTACTTCCTAATGCCATCGGATCCAATTGGGACCACTGCGCATTCACTTCCAACAGGTGGGCTGCGATGGGAGCTTCCGTGCAAGGGCCGAGTTGGGCTTGAGTGCCACATGCGAACGAAAGGGCGATCGGGAGGAGTAGGGTGCGCATCATGGTACCGGGGTCAGGGTCTATTCCATCGACGCGCGGGATGGGCGTTCCGCTGCCTGCCTGTGGTGGAAAGTTATCTTGTGGCCACCGCACCGATCACCTCGACCCATGTCGATCACACTTGTCCGCATCGCCATCGTGGGACCCGAATGCAGCGGGAAGACCACCATTTCCGATGAGTTGATGCTGCGCCTGGGTGGTGGGCGCATCTCGGATGGAACACACGAGTACGTGGATGACGAGGAGGAGGAGCGCCACACCGAGGAGGATCTCCTGGAGATGGCGTACAGCCAGGCCCAATGGTTCCAGAGTGTCCCCGGTTTGGCGGCAGAGTACTGGGAGATCATCCATGGCGACGACCCCGTGATCGGCCAGAGCGTGCCCTTGGAACCCACCTACTTCGACTCGGACATCCTCAACCTGAAGATCCTCAGCCTGGAGCGGTTCGGCCGCGTAGATCCGGAGATCGAGCGGCTGGTGCGCGAGCTGAAGTACGACCTGCGCCTCCTCTGCCGGCCGGACTTTGCGGTGAAGCCCGACCCGCTGCGCGTGCCGCCGCTTGACCGCGACCGGATCTTCGCCGTTTGGGAGCGTGAACTGAAAGCTTACGGCTTCCCATACGTGATCATCGAAGGCAGCCATGAGCACCGGGTGAGCAAGGCGGTGAGCATCGTGGAGGCGATGCTGCGGGGCGCGACCAACTGAGCGATGCGTTCGACCCCCTTCAGGTCTTGCCTTGCGGATGGCGATACCAACATTTCATTTCCGCCAGCTCGATAACTTGGCTCTCCCAACAGAACAGGCTGCCCTTGCGCATCGCGATCGTAGGCCCCGAGAGCTCTGGCAAGACCACCCTCGCCGAGCAACTGATGTTCCGCACCATGGGCGGATACGTCGGGGACGCCACGCGCGAGTACCTCGATGAACTGGACCGGCCCTACAACGAAGAGGACCTGGTGGAGATGGCCCGGGGCCATGCGCAGTGGTTCGGCGATGCGGCCCGGTTCGGTGAGGAACACCACCAGGCCATTCATGGCAAGGACCCGATCGCCAGGCGCGCACCCCGCAAGCCGATGTTCTTCGACACCGACATTCTCAACATCAAGATCTGGAGCCAGGAGAAATTCGGACAGGTACACCCGGAGATCGAACACTTGGTGCGTGTGCTGAGGTACGACCTGCGCCTGCTCTGCCGGCCGGACATCCCCTGGGAGCCCGACCCGCAGCGCGAGAACCCGCACGACCGCGACCGGCTGTTCGACGTGTGGGAGCGCGAGCTGAAGGCCTACGGCTTCCCTTACGTGATCATCGAAGGCGACCCTGAGGAGCGCGTGCAGAAGGCGGTGGATGTGGTGGAGGCGATGATGCGCGGGGCGGCGAGTTGATGGGGTGGGAGGCGCATCGATCAGCCCCCATCATCTGATCATCTGATCGCCCCATCATCTGATTACCTTCGCCCCGTCATCCCCGGGGTGCCCGCCAATAGGCCGGCTGAGATCACACCCGCAGAACCTGGGCAGGTAATGCTGCCAAGGAAGAACCGATCCCACTTGAGTGGGCGCCTCCGTGCGATGACGACCAACACGGAGGAAGATGAAGATCATGTACACCCTGTTCGCGGCCACACTGCTGGCCCTTTCCACGCACGCCCAGACACGCCTTTCGGGCACCATCACCGGCGAAGGCGATTCCCCGCTCGATGGCGTGAGCCTCATCGTGGGCGATGAACAACGCTTCGGCACCAGCACCGACCGTGAAGGCCGTTTTGCCATCGGCGGTTTGCGTTCCGGCGCACTGCGACTTCGGTTGTCGTACATCGGCTACCTGCCGGTGGATACGTTGCTTGAGCTTGCCTCCGGCGAGAACAGCTTCAACCTGCGTATGCTGCCGAACCTGGTGCTGATGCGCGAGGCCGAGGTGACCGCACTGCGCGCTGGCGACCGTGCGCCCTTCGCCGTGAGCAAGGTGACGCGCGAGGAACTGGACCGCATCAACACCGGGGTGGACCTGCCCATCTTGCTCGATCAGCAACCCGGTGTGGTCACCACCACCGATGCGGGCACGGGCATCGGCTACACCGGCCTGCGCATCCGCGGTAGTGATGCCACACGGATCAACGTCACCCTCAACGGTGTGCCCATCAACGACCCCGAGAGCCAGAGCGTGTTCTGGGTGAACATGCCCGATCTGGCCAGCGGCTTGGAGGACATCGAGATCCAGCGTGGCGTGGGCACCAGCACCAACGGGCCGGGCGCTTTCGGGGCCAGCATCAACATGCGCAGCGCGGCCATCCGCAAGGAAGCTTTTGGCGAGATCAGCGCCTTCGGAGGCAGCTTCAACACGCAGCGCTACAACGCGCGCTTCGGCACGGGGCTCATGAACCAGGGCGGCGAAGCGGGTGCCTTCTCCATCGATGGACGGCTCAGCAGCATCAGCAGCGACGGCTACATCGATCGCGCCACCGCTGACCTGCGCAGCTACCAGTTCCAGGCGGCATGGCTGGGCAAGAAACGTTCGCTGCGCTTCTTCACCATGAGCGGCAAGGAGGTCACCTACCAGGCCTGGGAAGGCGTGCCACGCGAAGTGCTTGACACCAACCGCACCTTCAATCCTTACAACTACGACAACCAGGTGGACGACTACCAGCAGACGCATTACCAGTTGCTCTTCGACCAGGAACTGAGTGAGCACGCCAACCTCAACATCACCCTGTTCCGCGTACTGGGTACGGGCTTCTTTGAGCAGTTCCGGGACGACGATCCCTTGAGCAACTATGGCATCACACCGATCGTTGTCGGAGACACCACCATCACGCGGAGCGACCTGATCCGCCGCCGCTGGCTGGACAACACGCTGGACGGCGTGAACGTGACGCTGGAGCAGCGCCTGGGCGCGCACAAGCTGGTGCTGGGCGGCAGCTACAGCCACTACAGCAACGACCACTTCGGCGAGGTGATCTGGGCGCGCTGGGCCGGTGAAAGTGACATCCGCGAACGCTACTACGACAACACAGGCACCAAGACGGACGGCAATGCTTTCGCCAAGTTCAACTATGTGGTCAACGATCGTGTGGATCTCTTCACCGATGCACAGCTGCGCACCGTCACGCACGACTTCCTTGGCTTCAACAACGACCTGGAGAACGTGACGCAGGAGGCCGACTGGACCTTTTTCAACCCGAAGGGCGGTGTGCAATGGAAGGCGCATGAGGGAGGCCGCGTCTATGCCAGCGTGGCCGTGGGTAACCGCGAGCCCAATCGCCGCGACCTGATCGAAAGCAGCCCGCAGAGCCGTCCCACACACGAGCGCATGATCGACTACGAGCTGGGCTACGAGCGCCGCAGCGGCCGCTTCGCCGGGGGTATCAACCTGTATTACATGGACTACACCGATCAGCTGGTTCTCACAGGTGAGTTGAATGACGTGGGCTATCCGCTGCGCACCAACGTGTCCGAGAGCTACCGTGCCGGCGCCGAGCTCACCTGGACCACGCAACTCACACGCCGGCTGGTGTGGCGCGCCAACGCCGCCTTCAGCCGCAACCGCATCAAGGGCTTCACCGAGTTCCTCGATGACTGGGACAATGGCGGGCAGGTGGAGCGCGCAGTGGGGGACACGGACATCGCCTTCTCGCCATCGATCGTCGTAGGCAGCGAGCTGGGCTTCCGCTTCTGGGACAAGCCCGGGAAGGGCCAGGGCGATGTGGCCTTCGTGACCAAGTACGTGGGCGAGCAGTACCTGGACAACACCGCCAGCCGCGACCGCATGCTGGATCCCTTCCTGGTACACGACCTGCGCTTCAACGTATCGCTGTTGCGCTTCAAGGGCATGCGATCGATCGACCTCAACCTCACGTTGCGCAACCTCTTCAGCGAGCTGTACGAGAACAACGGCTGGGTGTACAGCTTCGTCGAAGGCGGAACACGCCAGGACATGGTGGGCCTCTTCCCGCAGGCGCCCTTCCATGTGCTGGGCGGGGTGGTGGTGCGGTGGTGAGGGCCCTGCCCCTGCACTTTGGCATCGCTCTGTGGCAGGGGCCACTAACCAAGGTTCTATTGCTGTCCACAACGAGGTGGCCTAGGTTTGGCACTTCAACCGCTTTTCCATGAAGCACTTCAATACCATCCTTTTGTCCTTCCTTCTGAGCGCACCATTCCACGCCGTGGCGCAGTTCACCTACGATGCATCCTTCGTGCGCTACAAGGGCCTGCGCTATGTATGCGACGGGATCTTCACGCCGGTGGTGACGATCAAGAACACCGGCGCGGCCGCCATGAGCAGTTGCGTGGTGGATACTTGGAAGAACGGTCTACACGTGGGTAGTTTCGACTGGCAGCTCCCCGTGGAAGCGGAGCCGGACGAGTCGCGCAACCCCGCCCTTCCCGCGGTGAACGATGTTCAGGCCGGTGATGTGCTGGAGTTCCATATCATCAGCGTGAACGGAAACCCGGATGAGGATGCTTCGGGCAACATCCTTTCACTTATTGTGGAAGATCCACCTTCCACCGCCGAGAGTTTTCTGGTGCAAGTGGTGGTCCCCGGCCCCGTCGCGTACACCACCACCTGGCGCGTGATCAATGCACTGGGGCAGCCCGTGGTGCAGGGTGGTCCCTATGCCAGCGCGGAAGACCAGGATCAGTGGGTGATGCTGGACCCAGCAAGCTGCTACGCCCTGGAAGTGTCGGGTGGCGGTGGATGCGAGGCGCAGCTCTTTAGCGAAGGCCAGGAAGTGGTCATCGCCGCATCCTGGGAAGGTGGCATCCACAGTGAAGGGTTCATCACGGGTATCGTGCAAGGCATCGACGCTGCAACGACGACCCCTGCGTTCGCTGTGGCCCCCAACCCCACCAATGGTCCGTTGCGCGTGACCTTTGATGGAGATGTACGGGGTGCCGATCGGTTCCTCCTGCTGGATGCCATGGGACGGGCCGTCCTGGAAACGCGGATCCCCGAAGGCACTGATGGCGTCGGCTGGCTCGACCTATCCGGACTTCCCGCCGGCACCTATGTGATGCAGGCCATCTCGTCAGTGGGTGTGCTGGGTTCCTCCCGCGTGGTGGTCATGCGTTGAGGATCACTCCTACGTGATCACGGCCCGCTCCGCGAAGTACATCGCCATTTCGCCTTTCCCCTTCGCCCGGATCTTTCCGCGGGGGGTGAAGTCGAACAGGCGTCCTGACCGTTCACGGACCAGCGTGTATGTCGCCTCACTGATGTTCACATGCCCCACCTCACCTGAGGACTCCATGCGGCTGGCGGTGTTCACGGTATCGCCCCAGATGTCGTAGCTGAACTTCTTCACGCCCACGATGCCGGCGACGACAGGGCCGGTGTGGATACCGATGCGGATCTCGAAGTATGGCTGCCCCATCGCGACTTTCCGCGCTTTGCCCTCAGCGATGAAGTCGCGCATTTCGAAAGCGGCCCCGATCACGTCCAAGGCATGGGTGGTATTGGGCACGGGCAAACCACCCGCCGCCATATAGGCATCTCCAATGGTCTTGATCTTCTCAATGCCGTATTTCTGGCAGATGGCGTCGAAAGCGCTGAAGCACTCGTGCAGGTCCTTTACCAGTTGCTTGGGTGTTAGCTGCTCGCTCATGGCCGTGAAGCCCTTGAAGTCGGTGAAGAGCACGGTGACCTGATCGATCTGTTTGGCTTCGGCCACGCCTTTCGATTTGAGTTCCTCGGCCACCTGCGCGGGTAGGATGTTCAGTAGCAGGTGCTCGCTTCGGTCACGCTCGTGTTGGATGGCCGCACGCGAACGGCGCACGTGGCGCAGCCTTGTCCAAAGCCCGATGCTGAGAACGAGGATGCCGATACCGGAGAACAGCAAGGCATTGCGCCTCAGCTTCTCCCGCCCCAGGTCCTCTTGAAAGGCCAGTTCCTGCTCGAATCGCTGGCGCACATTGACGAGACTGTCGGAGAGCATGCGCTCCTGGAACACGCGTGTCACTTCCAGACGGGTCACCTCGCGGCTGTTGTTCAATGTCTCCAGGGAATCGTTCAGAGCCATGTACCTGCGCTGCTCGATGAAGGCCTTGCGGTAGTCGCCCATTGCCTCGTGGGCCTGCATCAGGCACTGCCTGCATTCCATCTCCTGCTGCGGAAGTGCCTCTTCCAAAGCGATACGCAATCCCCTGGTGCAGGCTGCGATCGCGCGTTCATGCATTCCGTCGAGCCGGTGCAGTTCCCCACGGTTCATCCAGTTGCGCGCGATCTGCCGGCCACTTCCCACGCTGTTGAGAAGCACCAATGCGGAATCAAGACTGGTGTGGGCCTCGGACATGCGCCCCAACTGGCCCAAAGCGCGCCCCAGATTGTTCAAGGCCATGCCCATTTCTAGTTTCCGGCCCATGGTGCGGTAGAGCGCAAGGGCCCGGTGGAGTTCCGCGATGGCGGTGTCCGGCCGTTCCTTTCGCAACCAGACGGCGCCCAGGTTCATTTGGGCCTGCGCGCGGATACGGTCGCTGTCAAGTTCCTCGGCGAGGTCCGCACTACGCTGGTAGTTATCCAGCGCCAGGTCCAGGTCGCCGAGTTCCGAATGGATGTTGCCGATGTTACTGTACGTGCCCGCGAGACCCTCCTTGTTTCCCAACAGCAGGTCGATGTGCATGCTGCTTTGAAGTTCCTCCAGCGCCCGGGGCAGGTCGCCCAGGTTGCGATACACATTGCTCATGTTGCTGTGCGCGTTCGCCTCGCGACGTCGGTCGCCGATCCCACGCGCGATCCGCAGACAACTGCGCAGGTGTTCCAGCGCCATCGCATAATCGCTGCGCAATGTGCTGCCCACAGCCAGGGTCGTATGAGCTTCATATTCCAAGTGGCGGAAACCACTGCGCCGGGCCAGATCCAATTGTAGTCCGGCAAGTGTGATGCCGCTGTCCGGCTGCTCGAATACGGTTCTCCAGGCCAGCACTTGCATGGCATTCAGGCGTGCACTGTCCGGCTGGGTGGTGTCGTTCCATACCGTCCAGAGTGGGTCCGCCTGCGCTGATCCGCTGGGTGAATGACCCAGGAGAAGCAGGCAGATGGCCGTGACGCGTCCCATGGACCGCGAGGTTGATGAGGAGAGCTCACCCATGGACCGCCTCGCTCATGGCGAACACATGCTCGGGATCCTCCTCGAAGGCCGTGCCCACCACCAACACATCGGCGCCGGCCCCGCATAGGGTGCGTGCCTGTTCCACCGTGCGGATACCACCTCCCACGATGATCGGCAACTCAACGGCCTCGCGCACAGCGGCGATCATCTCAGGGGACGCTGTGCGCAGAGCGCCGCTACCCGTGTCCATGTAGATCGTGCGCAATCCGAGCATCGCTCCGGCCAGTGCCGTGGCAGCTGCGATACCGGGCTTGTCGTATGGGATGGGCAGGGTCTGGCTTACATAGCTCACCGTGGTGGGCTTTCCGCCATCGATCAGCAGGTAGCCCGTGGGAATGGGCTCGATACCGATGGCCTTGATGGTGGGTGCTGCCGTGACGTGGTGGCCGATGAGCAACTCCGGGTTACGGCCACTGATGAGCGATAGGAAGAGCACCGCATCGGCATGTCGGCTGAGCTGGGCCGGGCTGCCCGGAAAGAGCACCACGGGCTTGTTGCTCCATTGCTTCACAAGAGACACACATCGGTCGAACGAGGAGGAAGTGAGCAGACTGCCGCCCACGAGTAACAGGTCCGCACGTGCCATACAAGCGTTCTGCACGGTGCGCTCCAGCATGTGCTCATCCTGCCCGAAGTCGGGATCGATCAGCACGGCCAGCAACTTCCTGCCTGAACCCTTCGCTGCTTCGAGCTGTTGAAGCACAGTGCCCATGGTGCGAACTTACTCTTTGCCCGGCTGATCGCTGGATGGTTGACGGCCGGTGGACCGCTGTGGATGGAACTCCTCTGCCAGGAGTTCGATCAACAAGTCTGAAAGCTTGAAGGACACTACCTTTGCCGCCCATGCGAACGACCATGCCCCAGACACAAGAGCAACTGAAGTATAAGGTGAAGGATATCTCCCTGGCCGAATGGGGCCGCAAGGAGATCGAACTGGCCGAGGCCGAGATGCCTGGCCTGATGGCCCTGCGCCAGCAATACGGTAAGGACAAACCCCTGAATGGTGCCCGCATCGCCGGATGTCTGCACATGACCATCCAGACCGCCGTACTCATTGAGACCCTGAAGGAGCTCGGTGCCGAGGTGAGCTGGAGCAGCTGCAACATCTTCAGTACACAGGACCATGCCGCCGCCGCGATAGCAGCTGCTGGTATACCCGTGTTCGCATGGAAGGGCTTGAATGAACAGGAGTTCGATTGGTGCATCGAGCAAACGCTCCATGCCTTCCCCGAGGGTCGGCCCCTGAACATGATCCTGGACGATGGCGGTGATCTCACCAACATGGTCTTCGACAAATACCCCGAGCTGGTGAACGGCATCCGGGGGCTTAGCGAGGAGACCACCACCGGCGTGCTGCGACTGAAGGACCGTGAGAAGAACGGCACCCTGGTGATGCCGGCGATCAATGTGAACGACAGTGTCACCAAGAGCAAGTTCGACAACAAGTATGGCTGCAAGGAAAGCGCCGTGGACGCCATCCGCCGGGCCACCGATATCATGATGGCCGGCAAGGTGGCCATCGTGTGCGGCTACGGTGATGTGGGCAAGGGTACGGCCGCTTCCTTGCGCGGTGCAGGTGCGCGGGTGATCGTTACGGAGATCGACCCCATCTGTGCGCTGCAGGCGGCCATGGACGGGTATGAGGTGAAGAAGCTCAGCACCGCCATCCATCGGGCGGACATCGTGATCACCGCGACGGGTAACTTCAACATCATCACGGAGCAGCACTTCCGGAAGATGAACGACAAGACCATCGTGTGCAACATCGGCCACTTCGATAATGAGATCGACATGGCCTGGCTGAACAAGACCCACGGACACACCAAGGTGGAGATCAAGCCACAGGTGGACAAGTACACGATCGATGGCAGGGACATCATCATCCTCGCCGAAGGCCGACTGGTGAACCTGGGCTGCGCCACGGGTCATCCCAGCTTCGTGATGAGCAACAGCTTCACCAACCAGACGCTGGCCCAGATCGAGCTTTGGAAGAACCGGGACAATTACGAGAACAAGGTTTACGTGCTGCCCAAGCATCTGGATGAGATGGTGGCGCGGCTTCACCTGGACAAGATCGGCGTGGAGTTGGAGGAACTCACCGATGCGCAGGCCAGGTATATCGGCGTGCCGAAGGAAGGTCCCTTCAAGAGCGACGAGTACAGGTACTGATGCTTGTTGGAACAGGTGCTGCCGGTCATGCACCAGCACCGTATACGGATCAGTTGTAGATCCGTAGTGTCGTCCCGTTGAATGACGTGTTGTATCGCTGCAACGGTAGTGCGGTGGGGCCCTGTGTCACGCTGCCGTCCATGATCAGATAGGACGATCCGCAGCATAGCGTATCGCGCGCGATCACCTCGCTCTCATCCACATACACCCTGCACAGGTCCTGCGGCTGGTAGGGGCAGTGGCGGTCCATTGCGGCGAATTCGCTCATGGACTTGCGGTACACGATGATGCCCATGGACCCGCCGGTAAGGTAGAGCCAGCCCCCCGGCACGGCCAGGTCCGCATAGGAGGGATTGTTGATGTTGATGCTGACGTCCACAGGTGTCAATGGCACCCCACCCGGGCGGTCCTTCTTGCAGCCGAACAACAGCACGCCTGCCAGCAGGGATAGAATGATGATGCGGAACAGGGTGGAGCTGGTCATGCGCAGGCAGTAACGCGGTGACGCGAAGTTAGGTATGCGCGAACGCCCCTGGCGTGCGTTATCCTTGCACCATCCCATGCGTCACACACTCCACTTCCTGTTGATCCACACCCTTCTGTTGGGAGCCCCTGTGCTTTTGAACGCCCAGGAGGGGGTCAGCCGCAAGCAGTTCGAGAAGAACGAGGCACGCCAGGCGAAGGAGGATGCCAAGGCGAAGAAGTCCAAGGAGAAGGAGGATCGGAAACGGCATCTCGCCATCCAGGACAAGGACACGCGCAAACGCCTGAAACGCCATCAGAGACGGGCCGAGCGTGGTGGCATCGGCGCACATCGCGACCGCTTCCCGGGCCGGCTCTTCAACCGCAAGCGGTAGCTCGGAGGTGTATAGTATAGAATGATGTTGGCAGGCCATCGCGAACGGACTTGGCGATCGTTACCAATATCTTTCCCCCAGATCACCGCCCCATGTGCAGGACGCGCCCCTCAACGGACCATGGCCCCCCGGCGATCCTTAGGGGAATAGGCCTTTCCTGCAGTACACAGAAATTTTTGCCGATCCGGGATCTTCCTATATTTACGCCCCCTCGTTGCGCTGTTTCGCTGAACGCTAAACCTTTCCGTTGATGGTGAGAAGGCTATTCTCCACGATCGCCCTGTTCCCTTTGGTGATGACACTGCAAGCCCAGGTGGGTTCCGGCAGTCTCAGGGGCAAGATCACCGATAACAAGTCCGGCGAGCCGTTGCCCTTCGTGAACGTCGTGCTCGAGCGCGGTGGTCAGCAGGTCACCGGTTCCGCTTCGGACTTCAACGGTGCATATGACATCAAGCCGATCGACCCCGGCTCGTATGATGTGGTGGTGACCTATGTGGGTTACCAACCCTACAAGCAGGTGGGGGTGGTGGTCAGCGCCAACCGCATCACCTTCCTTGATCTCAAGCTCACCCAGGGCATCGAGCTCAAGGAATTCGAGGTGATCCAGTATACCGTACCGCTGATCGACAGGGATGGTGGTGCCAGCGGAGGTACCGTCACACGGGAGGACATCGCCAAGATGCCCGGCCGTTCCGCAGCATCCATCGCCACCACCGTGGCTGGTACAAGCGATGCGGGTACGGGAGGTGGCATCAGCATCCGCGGAGCACGTGCGGAGAACACCTATTACTATATAGATGGTGTGAAGGTGCCCGCCGGTGCGGGTATCGGCCTGCCCAAGAGCGCCATCGAGGAAGTGCAGGTGATCACCGGCGGCGTGCCCGCCAACTATGGTGATGTGACCGGTGGTTTGATCAACATCACCACACGTGGTCCGAGCAGGAATTTCTTCGGTGGGATGGAATACCTTACATCAGGATTCAAACTCGGTGATGACATAGCCAACGTGTACGGCCTGGATAAATACGGATTCAACCAGCTCGAGGCGAGCCTCTCGGGTCCGCTGCTGTTCAAGAAGGACAGTGTGGGGAACAAGACCCGTCCGCTCATCGGCTTCTTCCTATCCGGCCAGTACACCAACGTGGTGGACGGTCGCCCCTTGTTCGATGGTGATGTGCGCGTGAAGCCTGAGGTGCGTGACGGCCTGCTGGAGAATCCCGCGCGCCTGTTCCAGAGTGGGGTGAATGATTTCACCATGGTCTATAGCAGCGAATACCTGCGCTTCAATGACCTGGAGGCGGTACCCACCCGCCAGAACGCCGGGGAATTGAGTTATCTGGCATCGGGCAAGATCGACATCACCACCACACCCACCATCAATCTCAGTGTGGGCGGGTCGCTCGATTACGGTAACCGCCAGGTGTACAACCGCCGCAATTCACTGCTGAACGCGGAGAATAACACACGCATTAAAGAAAGCACCTGGCGTGCCTTCGTGAGGTTCACACAGCGCTTCCAGAACAGGACCGAGCAGGAAGAGCGCAGGGCCACCATCCAGAACGCCTTTTATACCCTGCAGCTCGATTACTCGCGCTACCAGAACAATGTGGAGGACTTCACCCACGGTGACCGCTTCTTCGACTACGGATATGTAGGCCGCTTCGACATTTACCGGGCCCCGCAGTTCGAATTCCGCAACGGCCGCTGGGACCAGGTGGGCTTGCGCGACACCCTGGTGACCTTCACCCCGGGCACACAGAACCCCGACCTGGCCGCCGTGAACAATTTCTATTTCAATGCCTTCGCGCCCGAGCAGTTCCCCATCCAGGAACTCTTCGGAGCCGAGGCCGGCAGCGACCCGAACTACGTTGGTTTCTACCAGAATTTCCAGGAGACGGTGCAGCGCGGCGTGTTGTGGAATGGCATGCGCCCTGCATCGCTCTATGATCTGTGGAACAACATCGGCTTCATCGACGACCCCAATGGTGCACAATTCCGCCGCCGCCAGAACGATCAGGTACGCTTCACTGCGGCCGGCAGTGCCGACATCGGACAGCACGCGATCTCGGTGGGTGTGGAATACGAGCAGTTGAGCCAGCGACGCTACGACCTGGCCCCCGTGGGTCTATGGACCCGTGCACGTCAATTGGCGAACTTCCACATCCAGGAATGGCAGGATACACTGCCCACGAGCATCGTACAGGTACCGGGCAGCCCCTTCCCGTTCTACTTCTATTCCCGCAACAGGGGGGACGACCAGCGCTTCTTCGATCGCAGTCTGCGTGAAGCACTGGGCCTGGACCCCAATGGGCTCGACTTCATCGACGTGGACGCACTGGACCCCAGCGTGTTCTCGCTGGATATGTTCTCACCGGACGAGTTGATCAACGATGGCAACAATCTGGTGAGCTATGTGGGTTATGATTACCTCGGCAACCGTCTCACCGGCCGTCCCAGCTTCAACAGCTTCTTCGACGAGCAGGACGGGAATGGACAGTACACCCGCGTGCAGGCCCCCTTCCAGCCGATCTACATGGCCGGCTATGTGATGGACAAATTCGCCTTCGACGACATCATCTTCAACGTGGGTGTGCGGGTGGACCGCTATGATGCGAACCAGAACGTGCTGAAGGATAAGTATCTCTGGCAGGATGCCTGGACGGCTGGATCAGCTGTGCCCAACAGCGATATCGCCAACCAACTGGCCAATCGCCCCGGCAACATCGGCGACGACTTCGTGGTGTATGTGGACAATCTGGAGAATGCCAACATCATTAAAGGCTACCGCGACGGCGACGTGTGGTACAGCGCCACTGGTGTGGAACTCGCGGACGGCACGAGCCTGCAGGAAGGCGGGATCATCCAGCCCTACCTGATCGACGGGGGAGGGGCGGGCAGCCTGATCGGTTCCAACCTGAGCAAGGAAGCTTTCCGGGATTACTCCCCGGCGGTGAATATCATGCCCCGGATCGCCTTCAGCTTCCCGATCAGCGATGAGGCCGTGTTCTTCGCCCACTACGACGTGTTGACCCAGCGCCCCAATGCCTTGCAGAGCCGCCTGGACCTGATCGGCTTCTCCTACATCGAGAACACCGGCGACATCCTTGCCAACCCGAACCTGCGGCCCACGAAGACCATCGACTACGAATTGGGCTTCCAGCAGGTGTTGTCCAAGAGTTCTTCTTTGAAGATCTCGGCTTTCTATCGCGAACTGCGCGACCAGATCCAGATCCGCAATGTGCTCAACGCCTGGCCGCGTGACTATCGCACCTACGACAACTTCGATTTCGGTACCGTGAAGGGCTTCAGCACCAGCTACGATCTGCGCCGGACCGGCAACGTGTGGATGCGCCTGGGCTACACCCTGCAGTTCGCCGATGGAACAGGTTCCGGCCCCAATACGGGCATCAACCTGATCAACTCCGGGCAGCCGAACCTGCGCACCATCTCACCACTTGATTTCGACCAGCGTCATCGCTTCCAGATGACCGTGGACTTCCGCTATGGCGGTGGAAAGGACTACAACGGCCCGATGCTGTTCGACAAAGCGATCTTACAGCGCACCGGTGTGAACGTGGTGAGCATCCTGGGCAGCGGCACACCGTACAGCCGCAGCCTTCAGGTGGTGAACGAAGGAGCCGGTAGCGGCAACTACCGCCTGGATGGCTCGCTCAACGGTGCCCGACTCCCATGGCAGTTCACGACCGACATGCAGATCGATCGCGACATCCCGCTGAGCTTCGGTGGTGAAGGGGACAAGGCCAAGAGTGCGAACCTGAACATCTTCCTGCTGGTGACCAACGTGTTGAACACGCGGAATACCATCGACGTGTACCGTTTCACCGGTTCACCGGACAACGACGGCTTCCTGGCCCTGCTCACCGACACCAGCCAGGTGGACCCCAATGCTTTCCGTGACCTCTACACCACCAAGGTGCAGAACCCATTCAACTTTGGCCTGCCCCGGCAGATCCGCCTGGGTGTACGTTTCGATTTCTGATGCTAAAACGACCACACAACATGAAAGGCTTTCAAAGCGCGCTCCTCACCAGAACCTTCGCTCTGAGCCTCGCCGTGTCCCTGGGCATGCATGCCTGGGCCATTGCACCGCCCGCCACCTCGGGGGCACCGCCACCACCGCCACCCAATCTGGGCAAGGCGGCCAGTTGCTCGCCGGCAAGCCGCATCACACAGTTGAATTTCAACAACGTGCGCGCGGTGATCGAGAACGGCGGCAACAAATGGACCCGCCGGGCCTCCGGCCGCTCCGGATATGAGGTGCCTAAGACCCCGGACTTCAGCGGACCCAATGCCATTTATGCCGGTGCACTTTGGATGGGTGGCCTCTCGCCCGACAACCAGTTGAAGATCGCCGCGGTGCTGTACCGCGCGCAGGGCCGGAATGATTTCTGGCCCGGGCCTCTTACCGTGACCGGTGATGCCTCGGTGGATTTCGACGTGTGTCTGCAATACGACCGCTTCTGGCAGACCAAGCGGACGCAGGCCGAAGCACATATCCAGTGGAAACTGTGCAGCGAAGATCCCGAATGCGACCTGGATGTCATCTTCCCCAACGGTTATTCGATACCACCGGACTTCATCACCTGGCCCGCCATGGGCAACGTGGATGCCGGGCAGGCCCTCTATCTGGCCCCCTTTGTGGACTGGGATGTGGACGGTTTCTATGACCCATTCGCAGGCGACTATCCGGACTACGGCTTCAACCTCACGGTGGAGGACTGCAAGGGGAAAGAGCGTGAGGATCCTGTGCCTTTGTTCGGCGATGACAATATCTACTGGATCTTCAATGACAAGGGCAACGTGCATACCGAGACCCAGGGCCAGCCCATCGGCCTGGAGGTGCAGGCCCAGGGCTTTTCGTTCAACTCGAACGATGAGATCAACAACATGACCTTTTACAACTACGTGGTCATCAACCGCGGTACCCAGACCTTGTTGAACACCTACTTCGGCCACTTCGTGGACCCGGATGTGGGCTGCTCCAATGATGACTTCACGGGTTGCGACGTTCAGCGTGGTCTTGGGTTCTGCTACAACTGGAGTGATGTGGACGAGCCCTGCCTGGGTGCTGTGGGTTATGGAGGCCCCGCCCCGCCGCCCCCTGCCATCGGGGTCGACTTCTTCGAGGGTCCCTTCCAGGATTATGACGGCACTGATAACCCGGGCCCGGATCAAAACCTGAGCTGCCAGGAATACCAGCAGTTGGGTGGCATCCCATACGGCGGTATCGGCATCGGCTATGGCGATGGCAAGGCGGATAATGAGCGCTTCGGCATGCGCGCCTTCATCTACTTCAATCGCGAGGGAAATCCCAACCTGACCGACCCATCCAACGCTACGCACTTTTACAACTACCTGCGTTCCATCTGGAAGAACAACCGCCCACAGAGCTACGGTGGCAACGGATACAGCGAGGACCCCAACGCTACGCGGGCCTTCTACATGTTCCCCTGGAGCTCCGACCCGGTGGGTTGGGGTACCGATTGCGTACCACAGGCGGACTGGCGTGAATTGGAGCAGACGCCCGCCCAGCCGGACCGCCGCTTCGCCCAAAGTGCAGGCCCTTTCACCCTGGAACCTGGTGCTTACAACAACGTGACCGTGGGTGTGGTATACGCCCGTGCCTCGCAAGGAGGGGCAGTGGCCAGTGTGGAATTGCTGCGCCTGGCCGATGACAAGGCCCAGGCTCTGTTCGACAATTGCTTCAAGATCCTGGATGGCCCTGACGCACCTGATCTGGACATACGTGAGTTCGACCGCGAGTTGGTCATCTATCTGATCAATCCGCCGGGCAGCAACAACGAGAACGAGATGTACGAGGAGTTGGACCCCACGATCCCTGAGGAGGATGTGGATGGCAATCCGTACGACCGGTTCTACCGTTTCCAGGGCTACAAGCTTTACCAGTTGAAGGATGCCACGGTGAGCGTGTCCGATATCGAGGATGTATCCAAGGCTCGGTTGGTGTACCAGGCCGACGTAGAGGATGGGGTGGGGCAGATCATCAACTACCTCTACGATCCGACCCTGGACCTGACCGTGCCGCGTGAGATGGTGGCCGGAGCAGATGAAGGCATCGAGCACGCCATTCAGATCACGGAGGACGAGTTCGCACAAGGCGACCGCCGTCTGGTGAACTTCAAATCCTACTACTATCTGGCAATCACATACGGCTACAACAACTTCGAGGAGTTCGACCCATTCGGAGGAACAGGGCAGGCCTTCCGGTATGTGGCAGGCCGCAAGGCCGCTTTCGGGGCGATCCGCTCCTATGTGGGTATCCCCCACAAACCCGACCCGGCCAACGGCGGCACCATTCAGAACGCCCAGTTCGGCGATCGTCTGCAGGTGACGCGCTACGAGGGTGCGGGCAATGGTGGCCTGCGGCTCGAACTGACACCGGAGTCCGAGAATGCCATCATGGCCGGGCCACCCTGGCGGAGCGACGAGTTGCTCTATCGGCGCAATGCCGGCCCGATCGATGTGAAGATCGTGGACCCCTTGAGCGTGCCAGAGGCAGCATTCGAAGTCTGGTTCCAGGATACGGCCACGCCGGGCAACCTCGATGATGCGTACTGGTACATCACCAACCTGAATTCCGGGGTCACAGTGAACAGTGATCGGGCGATCGACCTGCTGTATGAGCAGTTGCTGCCAGACTGGGGCATCTCGGTGACCATCGGCCAGGTGAACTACCCCCGCGATGGGAACAACAACTCGACCACGCGTCCGATCGGCACGGGGACGATCACTTTCCAGGATCCCTCCAAGCCCTGGTTCACGGGCATTCCGGACACAGAGGGTCCGATCGACCAGAACTGGATCCGCTCCGGCACGCAGACCTTCCCTGATGTTCCCATCTACAATGACCGTACTGGTCGTGATGACCAGCAGTGGTACGAGAACATCCTGGGCGGTACATGGGCGCCGTGGGCACTGGTGGGCCAGGCGCCATTCCAGCCAAGCAACAACCAGCAGGTCTCCCTCACTCAGAATAGCGCATCCTTCCTGCATGAGACCCCGAGCATCCAACTGGTGATCACCAAGGACAAGAGCAAGTGGAGCCGTGCGGTGGTGCTGGAGCAGGAGGACAATACCGCTCTCAGCGAAGGTGGTGCGGGTAAATTGCAGCTGCGTGCCTCACCCAGCATCGACAAGGACGGCCGCAAAGCCGGTACTCCCGGGGCCAACAACGATGAAGCCACCCTGGGCGGTGAGCAACCCACGGGTGCCGGTTGGTTCCCTGGCTATGCGATCGACCTGGAGACCGGTGAGCGCCTGAACATGGCTTACGGGGAGAACAGTTTCTGGGGTGGTGAGATCGGACGTGACATGATCTGGAATCCCAGCGATGAACTGCTCACCGGGGCTGGTGAACCTGTCTTCGGCGGAAGTCACTGGATCTATGTGTTCAAGAACGATCGTCGCCAGTCGGCCGGTGTGGCCAACTCCGAACAGCGTATTCCGGGTTACGACGAGTGTCGCTTCATTTACCAGACCATCCAAAGCACCCAGCCAGAACCCTTGCGCCGTGTGTTCCGTGCCGTGGGCTGGGTGGGCAGCGCCATGGTGGCACCCGGTCGCCAACTGCTGGAGACCGATGTGCGCATCGTGTTGAACGTGGAGCGTAAGTACACGCGGTATGTGGATTACCCGGGCTCACTCTCCCCGATCCAGCCCGAGCGCAACAATGGACTGCCGCTGTATGGGTTCAGCACGCTCGGCTTCGCCACGGAGACCGGTGTGGCCGAAGTAGCGAATGAGGCCTTGGCCATGATCAACATCGTGCCCAACCCCTACAATGCCTTCAGTGGCTATGAGACCTCGCGCCTGGATAACCGTGTGAAGTTCATCAACCTGCCGCAAACGTGTACGATCTCGATCTACAACGTGAGCGGCACGCTGGTGCGGAAGTTCCGCAAGGACAATGACCTCACCTACCTGGATTGGGACCTGAAGAATGCCAACAACATCCCGATCGCGGGCGGAGTGTACATATGCCATGTGGATGTTCCGAACGTGGGCGAGAAAGTGATCAAATGGTTCGGCACGCTCAGGCCACTCGATCTGCAGAATTTCTAAGCACAAGCACTACCACTCTCCATAAGGAAGCTCGAGATGATGCGAACGATGAAACGGCCGGCCGCCATGATCGCGGCCCTGGTGGCCCAGGCCACCGTACCCCCCAGGGCGGGCAAAACCCACCGTGCGGGGTCGGCAGGGGCCACCCAACTTCTGATCAATCCCTGGGCGCGATCGGCCGGTTGGGGTTTGGCGAATACCGCTTCCATACGCGGTGTGGAGTCCATGTTCGGCAACATCGCCGGCCTGGCCCATGTGAACCGCACAGAGGTGCTCTTCACCAACACCACCTGGCTCTCAGGTTCCGGGGTGCAGATAAACAGTGTGGGCCTGGGCCAGAAGGTGGGCGCGTCCGGAGTGCTGGGCTTTAGTGCGACCACCATGTCCTTCGGCGAATTGGAGGTGACCACCGTCGATGTACCCGAGGGAGGCCGGGGAACCTTCAGCCCCAGCCTGGCGAACATCGGGGTATCCTACTCGAAAAGCTTTTCGAATAGTATCCATGGCGGCATGCTCGTGCGTGTTGTGTCCGAGGCGATCTCCAATGTGCGAACCAGCGGGATCTGTTTCGATGCTGGCATCCAGTATGTGACCGGTCCGATGGACAATGTGCACTTCGGCATCGCACTGAAGAATGTGGGACCCGCGATGCAGTTCGCCGGTGATGGTCTTTCGGTACAGGGACTGTTGGTGCAGGGGAGTGACCAGCTTACACTAGAGCAGCGCTCTGCCCATTTCGAGATCCCCTCATTGCTCACCATCGGCTTCGCATATGACTGGCATGTGAGCGACATGCACCGCCTCTCCTTCGCCGGCACCTTCGTGTCGAATTCCTTCACGAAGGACCAGGGGATCGTGGGTGTGGAGTACGCCTTCCGTAAGATGTTCCACCTGCGGGCAGGTTACCTCTATGAGGATGGCATCACAGACGATGCGGAGCGCACCACGGTATTCACCGGCCCCTCGGCAGGTCTTAGTGTGGACTTCCCCTTCGGCGATGAGAAGAAGTCCGCCCTGGCCATCGATTATGGATACCGCGCCACCAACCCTTTTGCCGGCGTGCACAGCATCGGTCTCCGGATCACGCTCTGAGCACATAACACACCTTGGGAAGAGGGCCCTTCGGGGTCCTCTTCCGTGCTATCCACCCCACCGTTCCATTCGTTGCAACACCACGCCGGATCCAGGCGGACATACCATGAGCACACCGGCCTACTACACCGAGGAGGGTCTCCGGAAGCTGCAGGAGGAACTGCATCATCTGAGGACCGTGGATCGCCCGCACCTGAGCCAGCAGATCGCCGATGCACGCGACAAGGGTGACCTGAGCGAGAATGCGGAATATCACGCCGCCAAGGAGGAACAGGGTCTGCTGGAGGCACGCATCGCCAAGATGGAGGAACAGCTGGCCAATGCCCGCGTGGTCGACCCCTCCCTGTTGGATGATTCGCGTGTGTTCATCCATTCGCGGGTCACGGTGCGCCACGTGGACAACGGCACACAACGCGAATTCACCCTGGTGGCCGAGACCGAGGTGGACATCAAGGTGGGCAAGATCAGTGTGGGCTCGCCCATCGGGAAGGGCCTGTTGGGCAAGGCACGTGGCGAGATCGCCGAGGTGGCCACCCCCACTGGTAGCGCACGGTTCGAGATCATCGAGATCAGCCGCTGATGGCCTCCATCTTCACGCGCATCATTAGGGGCGAGATCCCCTGCCACAAGGTGGCCGAGGATGAACGCTATCTCGCCTTTCTGGATATCGCCCCCCTGCGCGCTGGTCACACCCTGGTCATCCCCAAGCAGGAGGTGGACTACCTCTTCGACATGGACGATGAGCAATTGGCGGGCATGCTGCCTTTCGCAAAGAAGGTGGCGCGGAAGATCCAGGCGGTGGTGCCCTGCACCCGCATCGGCATCACGGTGATCGGTCTTGAGGTGCCTCATGCGCACATCCATCTCATCCCGATCGATGGCATCCATGACATGGCGTTCAGCCAGCCGAAGTTGAAGATGACCCAAGAGGAAATGTCGGCACTGGCCGGGCGCATCCGGCAGGCATAGAGCCTAAACAGGCTCTTAGATCACCCGGTCCGGATTGTTCCTCAGGAAGGAGGACCATCCTTTTCCTCCGGATCGTCCTCTAACGGCAGCGGTTCCATTGCCTGCGAAATGGTGGCACACCGCCACCGCCAGGGCGTCCGTGGCATCGGTGCTGGAAGGCAGTTGTGCCACGCCAAGAATGTTGGTCAGCATGGCAGCGACCTGTTCCTTGCTGGCGTTCCCATTTCCGGTGATGCTTTGCTTGATGCGTTTGGGAGCGTATTCCACCACGGCGACCTCGCGCTGCAGTGCCGCTGCGATGGCCACGCCCTGGGCCCGGCCCAGTTTAAGCATGCTTTGCACATTCTTTCCGAAGAACTGCGCCTCGATGGCCAGTTCATCGGGTGTGTGGCGCTCGATGATGGTCATGGTCTCGCGGAAGATGGCGCGCAATTTCAAGGTATGGTCGTCCCCTGCGGTGAATCGGATGGCGCCCGCATCAATCAGGGTGATCTTGCCGGAGGCCACCAGCAGCACACCATAGCCCATTACGGTGGTGCCCGGGTCGATGCCCAGGATGATCCGCTCGGATGGCCCGCGCCTACTTTTGGCCGAAAGGCCCGCTTCCTTGTCATCCATCATTTCCGGCCGCACGTTGCTGTTGCTCTTCCGTTGGGGGATCTTCCTGCTGGCCTGTTTATTCCTGTGGTGGCAGCTGCGTGCGGATAAAGGTACTCAGGCCCTCCAGGTGCTACAGGCATTGCCTGGCGATGCTCCAGCCCTGCGTCTGATGGGCCTGGCCCTGCTGTTGGTGCCCGTGAATTGGGGCATAGAGGCGCGGAAGTGGCGTTGTCTGGTACATGGCCTGGAGCCCGTCGGTGCGTGGCGTGCCTTCACAGCCACCATAGCTGGTACGAGCATCGGATTGGTCACGCCCAACCGGACCGGTGAATTCCTTGGCAGGGTGCTCTTCCTTGCTCCTGGCAATCGTGTACCGGGTGGATTCGCTACGGCACTCGGCAGCATCGCGCAATTCGTGATCACCATGTTGGCGGGCGGCACAGCGCTGGTCCTGTTGATGGTCTTTGCCCACCCCATGCCCTGGCCGGATGGCTGGTACTCGGTCGCACTGGTCTCCCTTACCACGCTCGTTGCCGCCGGTACATTGCTGCTCTACCTGTTCCCCGCCTTGCTGCGCCAGGTGTTGATCTCTTTGCCACTGCTGCGACGGTTGGAGCGTGCATCCGCTGTACTGAACTCCTATGAAATGCGCGAGTTGGTGGTGATCCTGGCATGGAGTGCCCTTCGCTACATGGTCTTCACGCTGCAGTTCCTGTTGTTGTGCCGTGCCTTCCATGTGGGTGTTCCCACCTCGGTGACATTGCTGGTGATCCCCGTGGTGTACCTCGTGGCTACGCTGGTGCCCACCGTGCTGCTCACCGAACTGGGCGTGCGGGGTAGCACGGCACTGGCGTTCTTCGCTCCGCTGGGTGCCGCTCATGGTCCGGTGCTCCTCGCCACCACGGCGCTGTGGGCCATCAACCTGGTGCTGCCTGCGATACTCGGCAGCTTCATCCTGGTCATGGCCCGCATCCGGACCAACGATCGCGTTGTTCCATGAGCATGGAGATGTCACTGGCCATGCTGGCGTTCGGGATGGCGCTGATCCATGCCCTGATGCTGGACCGTTGGTACAGAGCCATCATCGGGGAGCGTGTGATACCGGTGCGGGATCCGGGAGGGACCTCCGCCATACTTAGCGTGATCGTGCCGGCGCGTGACGCTGCGCACACGCTCGGACCCCTGCTCCAGGACTTGTATGCGCAGACCCATCCCAAAGATGCATATGAGGTGATGGTGGTGGACGATCACAGCAGCGATGGAACGGTGGCGCTGGTGGAGGGCATGGCGGAGCGCTGGCCCCAATTGCGGGTCCTTTCCCTCGCGGAGGAGGTGGGTAAGAAAGCGGCCATCGCAGCGGGAGTGGAACAGGCGCGTGGCGAGGTGTTGGTGATGACCGATGCTGATGTGCGCTGTGGACCGGAACGGTTGGGGTGTATCGCCGCGTATTGGAAGATCGCGGGCCCGGATATGCTCTTGATGCCCGTGCATACCATCGGCGGATCGGGCATCGTGGCCTGGTTGCAACGCAAGGAGCAGGCGGCCCTGCAGGGCGTGGCCATGGGCAGTGTGCTGGTCAATGGGCCCTTGCTGGCCAATGGGGCCAACATGGCATTCTCGCGGAAGGCCTTCGAACGTGTGGGAGGCTATGCCGGTGAGCGGTTCGCAAGTGGCGATGACATGTTCCTGCTGGCCCGCATGCGCGCACACGGACTTGCGGTGGATGGCCTTGCACAGCCGGAGGTGGTGGTCCACACGGCGCCTGTATCAGGATGGGGGGCCTTCTTTGCGCAACGTTCGCGCTGGGCCGGTAAGATGCGCGCATACCAGGACCTGGGCGCGTTGGTCGGCGCTGTGGCCGCGCTGCTCCTCCCGTGGTCGTTGGCCTTCCTATCGCTTTGGGTGGCCCGCCATGTGCAGGTAGGGCAGGGCCTCTTCTACACAGCGACGCTGCTGGCCGCCGCGTGGCTGGCCTGGTTGTTCCCCGTGTTGCGGTTGGCGGGTGTCAGTGAACGATCCTACCTGCTTGCTGCGGGAGAGGGAGTGCAAAGGGCCGGAGATGGACCGTTCTTCACCCTGCCCGCACTGGCGGCGTTCCTGATCTACGCGCCGGTCATCGCCCTGCTGTCGATCTTCGTCCGTCCTACCTGGAAAGGCCGCCGCGTTTGAGCTCCACCCGACACGTCAGTGAAAGCCTGTGGCGCATCGCGCTGCACCGCCTGCTGCGCGACCGCAATGCCGTGGCCGGGCTCGTGGTGATCGGCATCGCCGTGGTGGTGGCATTGCTCGGCAGGGTCATCCGGCCGGACAGCAGTCCATGGGCCAATCAGCAGGTTTTGGAGATCAGGGACCAGTCACCCGGATCTCGTGCGCGCTTCCTGATCGTTCCGGGTCATCCGGAGGTGGTCCCAGTGCACCGCCTTCACACGGTGGGGGACAGTGTGGTGTTCGAGCGCTTCAACGGCTACAATGCCTTGGTACCCGGAACTTTGGAACGCATCCATGCGCCAGCGGGTCACGACCTGGAAGAACGGTACTACCTGCTCGGCACCGACAGCTTCGGCCGCGATGTGTTGAGCCGCCTGATGGCCGGCACGGTGATCAGTCTCAGCGTGGGTCTCATCGCTGTGCTGATCTCCCTGCTGATCGGTATTCCACTCGGTGCCCTGGCGGGGTACTTCCGGGCCGAGGCGCCCACCTTCCGGATCTTTGGCCGCCGCATCCGCTGGCCTGTGGACGATGCGATCATGTGGCTGGTCAATGTCATCTGGAGTATTCCCACACTCTTGCTGGTGATCGCCATCACGCTCGCCCTCGGCAAGGGCTTCGTGCAGGTATTCATCGCCGTGGGGCTTACCATGTGGGTGGAGGTGGCGCGCATCGTACGCGGCGAAGTGATCCGCACCCGCGAGATGGAATATGTGGAGGCTGCAAGGGCGCTGGGCTACGACCATGGCCGCATCATCTTCCGGCACATCCTTCCCAATGTGATGGGCCCGGTGATCGTGATCAGCGCGGCGAACTTCGCCACGGCGATCCTCATGGAGGCGGGCTTGAGCTTCCTTGGCATAGGCGCGCAACTGCCCATGGTCAGTTGGGGCGGTATGATCCGCAGCTACTACCCGTACATCACCACCGAGCTCTGGCACCTGGCGTTATTGCCCGGCGTGTGCATCATGCTGCTCACCCTGGCCTTCATGCTGGTAGGCAATGGCCTGCGTGATGCAATGGACACGCGTGGCATCACGGCCCGTTGAGCTAGGCGCTTAGAAAGGCAGATCGTCCTCATCGCCGGCCGCCGGTGGCATGTCCGTGGCGGAGGGTGGGGGTGCCGCCTGGTAGCCGCCGTTGTTACCTGCCGTTGCGGTGGCACCGCTGCGTTCGATCCGGTTCCCCTTCAGGCTCAGGAAGTGCTTGGTCACTCCGTCCTTGCCGGTCCACTCGCGACCATTCACGAAGCAACTTACGATCACTTCATCGCCGGGTTTGTAGCCCTCAAGCAGACCACATCCGTCCTGTGTGAATTCCACGGGGATATGCTGTGGGTACTGGCCGCCGGCCTCGGTGATGACCACCTCGCGCTTGCGGAATTTCTCGGAGACGTCCTGCGTCTTGCCGACCACCTTGATGGTGCCTGTGATATTGACTTGTGCCATGTTGTTCAATGGGCGTTGTGGGCAAGCAGGGTCTTCCAGGCATCCTCCACGCGATCCTGCCGTAGCAGTTGCTGCGCAAGGCGGTGCAGGGCAAGGACCAACTCACCGGGGTTATCCTTCTGGCCGATGAAGATATCGCTCAACTCGGTGAGCTTGTATTCGTTCACGCTGGTCTCGTCGGGCAGGACCTGAAGGGCCCCCAGCTGCCCCAGATCGCTGCCGGTCAGCACAGTGCTGTTCCTTGCTTCGGCGGGCAGTGCGTCCACACCCACGCCGATGTTGGTATTGGGTTGGGTCAGTTCGAAGAGCGCCGCTCCATGTGCGCGGCAGTAGAAGTTCCCTCCCATGCGCCCCACCAGGTCGATCTTCTGCTGATCGATGCGGCCTTTCTCATTCAAGACCGCTTCGTCGATGTGGATCATCACCACCTCGCAGATCACCAGGTTTCCTGCGCCACCACCGGTGCCGGTCTCGATCACCTGCCGTACTTCGCACTCGAATTGCACGGGGCTCTCCTTTACGCGGAACGGGCGCACCTTCTGGGAGGGGATCGGTGTAAGTCCGGCCTTCACGAATTCGTTCACGCCCTCAGGGTATTCGCCACTGGCCAGCGACACCTGGCGCACCATGTCGTAGGTCACCACATTGATGGTCACCTCGGGTACGACCTTCACGTTATGGTAGGTGTGCTTGGTGGTGTTGTCACGGCCGCGCCGGGCAGGGCTGAAGATCATCAGCGGCGGGTTGGCACCGAACACGTTGAAGAAACTGAAGGGGCTGAGGTTGGGCCGCCCTTCGGGGTCGATCGTACTTGCGAAGGCCACGGGACGCGGCCCCACGGCACCAACCAGGTGGCCGTGCAACTCCGAGATCGTCAGTTCCTTGGGTTCCAGGTGCTTCATGAGGCAAGCCAGCCGTGGGAGGGCGAAGGTAAGGGTGACCATCATGCCCCGGACGTGCCCCCAGGGCGGCTATCTTTGCCACCCTTTTCAAAGCACGGACGTGGCGGAATTGGTAGACGCGCCAGACTTAGGATCTGGTACCGCAAGGTGTGGGGGTTCGAGTCCCCCCGTCCGTACTGAAGAGCAGTATTCCGTGCTCAGTTGTGCGTTGTTGATCGCACATACGGATCGGAGAACGGACATCTGACAACTGAGAACCGAGCAGCAGCAAGACCATGAACATCGAACGCGAAGACACCGGCACCCTCACCGCCACCCTCAAGGTGAAGCTCAGCCCTGAAGACTACACACCCGGCGTGGAAAAAGCCCTGAAGGAGCAGCGTCGCCAGGCCGTTTTGCCCGGTTTCCGGCCCGGCCAGGTGCCCATGACGATCATTCGCAAGCGCGTGGGCAAGGCCTTGCTGGTGAATGAGGTTGAACGCCTGATCGACGAGAACCTGCGCAAGTACCTGCAGGACCACGCTGTGAAAGTGCTGGGCCAGCCGCTGCCCAGGCAGGATCAGGCGGACCGGAACGATTGGGACAAGCCCAGCGAGTTCGAGTTCACCTACGAATTGGGCATGGCGCCCGAATTCGACATCGAGCTGAGCGACAGGCTGGGCGTGGAGTATCCCGTGGTTGAGGTGACCGATGAACTCGTGCAACGGGAGATCGAAGACATGCGCCGCCGCTTTGGGAAGCTGGAGGATGCCACTGAGAGCGGCTCCAACGACATGCTGCTGGGCGACATGATCGAACTGGATGCAGATGGCGCCGTGAAGGAAGGCGGACTGATGCACCGCGCCACCATCAGCCTGGAGTACATGGAGGATGCGGCCACCCGCGAGGCCCTTACCGGCAGGTCCGTGGGTGACGAGGTAAGCGTGGATCCCCATAAGGTGAGCCGGGACCACGAGGATCTGGCCCGCATGCTCGGGGTGGAACACGAACAGGTGCACGGGATCTCCGACCAATTCCGCTTTCGTGTCGTGGAGATCAAGCGCATGGTGGCTGTGGATCTGGGTCCGGAGCTTTTCGATCGCGTATATGGCAAGGGCGCCGTGGCCGATGAGGCCGCCTTCCGCGAGCGGGTGAAGCAGGGCATGGAGAACATGTTCAAGCGCGACAGTGACAAGCTGTTCAAGCGCCAGGTGATGAAGAAGCTTTTCGAGAATACCCAGGTGGAATTGCCGGATGGATTCCTGAAGCGCTGGATCCAGGAGACGAGCAAGGAACCCATCACCGCCGAGCAGGTGGAAGAAGGGTACATCGGGTATGCCGAAGGCCTGAAACGCCAGTTGGTGGAGGATCGTGTTGTGGAGAAATATGGACTGGAGGCCCGGGGCGAGGAACTTGACAACTTCGCGAAGCGCTATGTGTCCGATCAGTTCATGCAGTATGGCATGCCCGCGCCGGAAGGGGAGAAGCTGCAACAGATGGCCGCCCGGATCCTGGGAGATGAGGAGCAGATCCGTCGCATCCGCGACACCATCGTCGAACAGAAGCTCATGACCCACTTCAAGGCGCTGCTCAGCCCGGGGGAGCGTCGGGTCGCCTATGACGAATTCGTAAACTTGGCCCGCTCCACCTGAACCAGGTCGCGAACCGGACCTTCACAGACATACGCCACATCCCCAACATGTTCCCACCAGACGAATTTCTCAAGTACGCCGTGAAACACCGCGGCATCAGCAGTGCCACCATGCACGGCTATATCCATTCCTCCATGACCCCCTATATTTTGGAGGAACGCCAGCTCAACGTGCAGGCGATGGACGTGTTCAGCCGCCTGATGATGGACCGCATCATCTTTCTGGGCACGGGCATCAACGATCAGGTGGCCAACATCATCCAGGCGCAGCTGCTGTTCCTGGAAAGTGCCGACGCGAAGAAGGACATCCAGATCTACCTGAACAGTCCCGGTGGTGGCGTCTATGCCGGACTGGGGATCTACGACACCATGCAGTACATCAACCCCGATGTGGCCACGATCTGCACGGGCATGGCCGCCAGCATGGGTGCGGTGCTCCTGTGTGCAGGCACCAAGGGCAAACGCAGTGCGCTGCCCCATAGCCGTGTGATGATCCACCAACCCATGGGTGGCGCCGAAGGCCAGGCCACCGATATGGAGATCACCATCCGTGAGGTGCTCAAACTGAAGAAGGAGTTGTACGAGATCATCAGTGACCACAGCGGGCAGCCATACGAGAAAGTGGAGAAGGATGGCGACCGCGATTACTGGATGGTGGCCGAGGAGGCAAAGGCCTATGGCATGATCGACGAGGTGCTGAGGAAGCACAAGTAGCAGCGCGAAATTTCGCACTGTTCGTAGTGCGGTATCACCCTGGCCGGTGGACCTCCGCCTGCCATCATCGTATCTTGCATCCCTTCCTACCTGGCAGGTCCCACCGCCGGCATCGCACACCATGGAAAAGAAAGAGATCAAATGCTCGTTCTGCGGGCGCGACAAGCAGGACACCAATGTCCTGATCGCCGGCATCACCGGACACATCTGCGATAGCTGCATCGCGCAGGCGCAGAACATCATCAGCGAGGAACTCAGCCAGCGCTCGCGCAGCGAGATGGAGGGGAGTCTCATCCTGCAACGCCCATCCGATATCAATCGCTTCCTCGCCGAGTACGTCATCGGCCAGGAGGATGCGAAGAAGGTGTTGAGCGTGGCGGTGTACAACCACTATAAGCGGCTCCTGCAGAAACCGGTGAGCGCCGCGGATGATGTGGAGATCGAGAAGAGCAACATCATCCTGGTGGGCGAGACCGGCAGCGGAAAGACCCTGCTTGCCAAGACCATCGCACGCATGCTCAATGTGCCCTTCGCCATCGCCGATGCCACGGTCCTTACCGAGGCCGGATACGTGGGCGAGGATGTGGAAAGCATCCTGAGCCGCCTGCTGCAAGCCGCCGACTACGATGTGAGCAAGGCCGAGCGTGGCATCGTCTTCATCGATGAGATCGACAAGATCAGTCGCAAGAGCGACACGCCGAGCATCACACGTGATGTCAGCGGCGAAGGCGTGCAACAGGCCCTGCTGAAATTGCTGGAAGGAAGCACCGTGAGCGTGCCCCCGCAGGGTGGACGCAAACATCCCGAGCAGAAGCTCATCCAGGTGGATACCCGCAACATCCTGTTCATCTGTGGCGGTGCGTTCGATGGCATCCAGAGGATCATCGCACGCCGCGTGAAGAGCAGTGCCGTGGGATACAGCGCCAGCAAGGAAGGCAGGATCAACGACGAGCACCTGCTGCAGTATGTGAGTCCTACCGACCTGCGCAGCTACGGCCTCATCCCAGAGCTCATCGGCCGCTTCCCGGTACTCACCTACCTCGATCCTCTGGACCGCGAGAGTCTGCGCCGCATTCTCACCGAGCCGAAGAACGCACTTATCAAACAGTACGTCAAGCTCTTCGAGATGGACAAGGTGAAGCTGAGCTTCGACAAAAAAGTGCTGGACTTCATCGTGGAAAAGGCACTGGACTACAAGCTCGGCGCCCGTGGTCTGCGCAGCATCTGCGAGGCCATCATGACCGACGCGATGTATGAATTCCCGGGCTCACCCGACCGTCCCGCCGAACTGCGCGTCACCCTCGGCTATGCACGCGAGAAGTTCGAGCGCTCGCGACTGAGCAATTTGAAGGTGGCCTGAGCCTCCATCACCCTTAATTTCACGCCCCCGCCAGGTCGCCCATCGGTGCCCGGGCCATCATTGACCGATCCAAAGACCACGCCCATGAAACGTTTTCTCCCACTCGCATTCCTTCTCGTTGCCACCCCTGTCCTTGCCCAGCAACTGCCCTCGCCAAGTCCTTCGGGCAAGGTGGAGCAGACCGTTGGCCTCACCCAGGTGACCATCACATACAACCGTCCCAGCATGCGCGACCGCGTGATCTTTGGGGACCTCGTTCCCTATGATGCCGTGTGGCGCACAGGAGCGAACAAGTGCACCACGTTCGAGGTGGATGGACCGGTGAAGGTGGAGGGCCAGGACCTGCCTGCGGGCAAGTACTCGATCTTCACCATACCCGGCAAGGAGAGCTGGGTGGTGATCTTCAACAAGAACACCGAGCTCTGGGGTGAAGGCGATCGCAAGGAGGAGGAGGATGTGCTCACCATCAAGGTCCCCGCCGGACAAAGCGGATCCACTGAGACCTTCACCATTACCATGGACCATGTGAAGGACGACCAGGCCTCTGTGCAAATGCGCTGGGAGCGGACCATGGCGAGCTTCACCGTGCAGGCGGATGCCACCGAGCGCGCCCTGGCCAATATCAAGGAGGCACTTTCCAAACCGGATGCTGACTTCAGGGCATACACGTCCAGCGCCCGCTTCTGTCTGGATCGCGGCATCATGACCGCCGATGCGCTGCAATGGGCACAAAAGAGCGTGGAACAGGAGAAGCGCTTCTGGAATGTGCATACCCTGGCGCTGGCCCAGGCGGCGAATGGCAAGTACGCAGAGGCCATCGTCACGGCGGAGGAAAGCAAGCGGATGGCCCAGGAAGAGAAGTATGAGGCCTACGTGAAAATGAACGACGAGAAGATCGCCGAATGGCGCACCAAGGCGCAGTCCGGAGCGCGCACGCGCTGATCCACCTGCGGAGTACATTAAGAGTGTAAGGGTGAGGGTGCAGGAGTGAGAGGGAGCGATCCTCTTGCCCTTGCACCCTCTCACCTTCGCACCTTGCCACACAAGGAACCATCCCTGGTCCCGCGCCAGGTATTCACATCCCGCAAGCCAGGAAGCCGCCATCCACCACGAGATCGTGTCCGGTGATGTAGCCACTGGCATCCATGCATAAAAAGGCGATGGCAGCGGCCACCTCCTCCGGCGCTCCCACGCGCCGCAGGGGTGTTCGATCGAGGATGCGGGCAAGTCGTTCGGGTTGCGCGAGGACGGGCTCAGTGAGCGGGGTGCGGATGTACCATGGGGAAACCGCATTGACCCGGATGCCCTGCCCTGCCCATTCCACAGCCAGGCTCCGGGTGAGTTGCAGGAGGGCGGCCTTGGCCATGGCATACGCCGCACCGCTCCCCACATCCACATGCCCTGCCACGCTGGCCACATTCACCACACTGGGTGCGCGGCCTCGAATGAGTAAGGGTTGTAGCGTGCGCAGCAAGGCTGCAGGACCCTCCAGGTTGGTGCTGACCACGGTGGCCTCCTCCTCCGCGGACAACTCCGTCCAAGGCTTCCGGACATTGGTGCCGGCGTTGTTCACCAGGATGTCCAGCGCGCCCCAGCGATCTTCCACTGCGCGCCGGATCGCTTCGCGCCCTTTCGCCGTGCGGATATCGGCGGCACAGGTGCCCGGTCCCGCAGCATGGCGGGCCACGACCAAAGTCTCCGCCCCCAGTTCGGTGAATAGCCGGGAAGTAGCCTCCCCGATACCACGCGTACCACCTGTGATCACGGCGCACTTCCCAGCTAGGTCGAATGCTTTCATGGCGGTAAAGTAGCACCTCATGGAAAAGAGAAAGCCGCCCGAAGGCGGCTTTCCCAAAGCGTACAACTCTGCTGTGCTTACTTCTGCACCACCATCTTCTTGGTGAGGGGCATCCCGTTGTTGCGCAGGGTCACATAGTAGTTACCATCGGCCCAGCTCTGGGTGTCGAAGGTCACATTGTAATTGCCCACGCCCTGGTTGCCGAGGGCCGCCTCATGCACCAACTTGCCGGTGGCGCTATGCACGGTGAGGGTCATGCGGCCGGCTTCGACCACATCGTAGCCCAGCAGTACGGGACCGCCCTGGCTGATGTTGCCGTTGAGGAAGCTCATGCGCATGTTGTTCATCATGCCATGCTCGCCGATGCCGACGATCTCGTCGTCCACGACCACCATCACAAAGGCGTCCACATCGAAGGCACCACCACCCCAGCCAGCGCCGGGCAGGGTGAACCAGTTGCCGTTGTCCCACTGCTCCCAGCAGAACTCACCGAATTCCACCGTGCCATCCAGGGTGCTCACCAACGCGGCGGTATCCTGGGCGGCAAGCGATCCGAACTCGAACCCGGCGGCGAACTCGGTGCTGACCTGTACGGGCTCCGGAAGGGGAACGATGGTGAGGAGGAAGTTGCCATCGGGATCATATTGCAGGTCCGTGGCAGGAACCATCACGCTGGTCAGAATGGTGCCGGGGGCGAATGGATAGTCATTCAGCGCGGTGCTGCTCAGCGTGGTGCCGGGTCCATCAAGTGCATAAAGGCGGGCCTTGATGTGTGAGTTGGGGTTGCCGGAGATGGCGCTCACCGCACCGAACCAGTAGAGGATCTCAGTGGCGAAGATCGGGGCATCGATCAGGAAGGCTTGGGCCTTGCTCAAGTCACCGTAACCATTGGTGCCAAGGATATAGCCACCGGGGCCATCGGGCGGGGGGACCACACCATAAATGGCGGCTTCCGTGTTGGGGTCATCCCACACCGACGAGTAGATCGTGTCAAGCGCCCGGTCCGCAGAACCGAGATCAAAGGATTGCATCAGCTTGGCATGGCCGGGCGTGCGCTGGGCCATGGCCACCGAGGTGGCACCGATGAGCATGCAAGCGAGTAGCGTATTCTTCATGTGTATGGGGTTGAGGTTGTGACGTATGCGTGAGCCCCAAAGGTAATGTTTCCGGCAAAGTCTTCATCAGGGCTGATCCTCCCTCATCCGCACCCTGTATATGCCGATCCTTGGAGCCGTAGCCAAGGCAGGGCTATGCAACGCAGGCAGCGATCAGGGGACAACATGTGTCCCGAGTTCCATCAAGCCGGTGGGGCATTCCTTGCTCCGGGAAGGAGTAACTGCAACACCATCGCCAGCACCACCACGATCGCCGGAGCCAGCAGGTTGTACCACAGGAAGGCCAACTGTATGTCCGAGAAATGCACCACCAGGATCACCGCCTGGGCGATCAGCGCCGCCACGAACACCGCCGTGCCCTGCACCCACTTCAGGAAGAAGGCCACGAGGAAGATGCCCAGGATGGTCCCATAGAACAGCGAGCCGAGGATGTTCACCGCCTGGATCAGGTTGTCGAACAGCGAGAAGATCGCCGCGAAGGCAAGTGCCATCACCCCAAATAGCACCGTGGCCCACTTGGTGGCGATCACCTGCTCGTGGTCCGTTCGTTCCTTTCGGATCACGTCCACGGTGCTTGTGGTGGCCAATGCGCTCAGTTCAGCCGCCGTGCTGCTCATCCCCGCGCTGAAGATCATCGCCAGCAGTAGACCGATCACGCCGATCGGCAGGTGGTCCATGATGAAGGTGATGAAGATGTAGTCCTTGTCGTTGGTCTCGGCATTGGGGAATGCCTCGGCGATCTGCTCCTTGTATCGGGCGCGAAGGGTGGCGTCTTGTGCGAGGGCGTGTTGCAGGTCGGTTGTCAGTTGTTGGTTGTCGGTTGTCCGGCCAGCGCGATGGGCGTCCACCCATGCGTGCGCAGCGGTGGTGATGGCCTTGGCATTGATGGAGTGTTCTTGAAGTAGTCGATCCGAAGGGTCGACGGTGCCGGAGGAAGGACGGAGACCGGCATTCCGATCATCTGATCTTCTGATCATCTGATCTTCTGATCCCCTTCCCTCCACCGCCACCACGTTCGCACTGTTCCAATGCACCGGCGCCTGGTTGAACAGATAGAACACGAACACCAACACACCCGTCAGCAGTATGAAGAACTGCATGGGGATCTTTAGCAGGCCATTCATCCACAGGCCGGTGCGCGCCTGCTGCATGCTTTGCCCGCTGAGGTAGCGCTGCACCTGGCTCTGGTCGGTGCCGAAGTAGGAGAGCTGCAGGAAGAAGCCGCCGATCAGTCCGCTCCAAAGCGTGTAGCGGTCGCTGGGGTCCCATGAGGTGTCGATGATCTCCATCTTCCCCAGGTCCTTGGCCAGCGCCAGGCTTTCGCCGAAGGAGAGCGTGTCGCCGAGGTAATGCACCACCAGCCCGAAGGCGGTGAAGATCCCCAGGAACATCACGGCCATCTGCTGTTTCTGGGTAACGCCCACGGCACGCGCACCACCGGTGGTGACATAGATGATCACCAGCACACCGATGAACACGCAGGTCCAGCTTAGCGGCCAGTGCAGCACCTTGCTGAGGATGATGCTGGGCGCGTAGATGGTGATGCCCGCCGCCAGGCTGCGCTGGATCAGGAACAGTCCCGCCGTAAGCAACCGCGCCCGCCCATCGAAGCGTCGACCAATGAACTCGTAGGCCGTGTACACCTTCCACTTGTAGTACAGCGGAATGAACACCGCGCCGATCACCAGCATCGCCAGCGGCAGCCCGAAGTAGAACTGCACGAAGCCCATACCATCGAGAAAGCCCTGTCCCGGCGTGCTGAGGAAGGTGATCGCACTGGCCTGCGTGGCCATCACACTAAGCCCCACGCCCCACCAGCGGTTGTCGTTGCCGCCACGCAGGTAGCTGTCGCTGGTGGCACCCACGCGCGTTTTCCACACGCCGTAGCCGACGATGAAGCCGAGGGTGGCCAGCAGTATTATCCAGTCGATGAAATGCAAGACAGCTGGAATGTAGAATTCAGAATGTAGAATTTAGAATGATCAATGGGGCCCCGTGATCACTTGCGTTGGTCCTTGTTCTTCTGTGCGGTCTTGATGCTTGCGGCGAAGATGGCTACGAGCTCGACGCATTCCTGAAGCAGCCACGCGTTCTCTTTGACGAATGGGTCCATCAGCTTTGCTTTGAACTGTACGCGGATGTTGTTCCGTGATTCACGCAGTTCCTTCAATGCCAGTTTCATCTTGTGGATGAAGTCCGCCGTGGACTCCGACCCTTGGACCTCGCCGTAGTGCAGGGCTGGTGCTGTCCCGCTTCGCAGCAGTTGCTTTCCCAAATGAAGTCCAGCCATCGTTCGTGGCATCCGGTCGGTAAACAACACCACTGCTGCACCGAACTCCACACACCGGTCATCAATGTCGTACTTGCGTTCCATGGCCATTCTGCGTTTTTTGAGTTCTACATTCTGCGGTTCTCCATTCTCCATTCTACATTCTGAATTCTTCATTCCCCCCTCGGGCTTATCAAATTCCCCCACAGCCGATACGCACCACCAACTCCCGCCGGTAACTGCCTGAAAAAGCTGATCCCCGTATACACGAACCGCCCTTTGCCATGATCGGCCACGATCAGCGCGCCGTTCAGTGGGTCTTCACCGGGATCGTTCCATGCGATGAGCGGTGTGTAGTGCGGTGCGAATTCATCCGCGAAGTAGAGACCGCGTTCCTGCACCCAGCCTTCGAAGTCGGCCGAGGTGATCTTGTTCGGTGTGTTGAGCAGCGGGTGCTTGGGATCGAGGAAGGTGGGTGGCGCTTCCTCCACGGTGACACGCCCACGGCTGATGCTGAACGGATGCGGTCCCAGCGTGGCGGGATCGATCTGGAAATCGCTGGCGCCGGAGAAGAAGCGCGGCGTGGTGTTGTACTGCACGATGAGCGTGCCGCCTTCCTCCACGTAGCGCAGCAGCAGCGGGTGCAGCTCCTTCATGCCCTTCGTGGCGTTGTAGGCCCGGATGCCGGTGACGATGGCATCATACTTCAGCAACTCCTCCAGCCTTGCGGTGCCCGGCTCGATGAACTCGACGACCACCCCCAGTTGCTCCATGGCTTGCGGCACATCATCGCCAGCGCCCTTCACGTAGCCCACACGTTTGGCGGTGGTCTTCACATCCAGCGGCACCAGCTTCACCTCGGCGGGTGTGTAGTACACCTGGGGCATGATGTGTGGGTAGTCGATCTCGTGCAGCGTGCGATCCGCTGTGCCCTTAGGGCCACTGAACACGAACTTGACCGGACCAGCCTGCGCGTTGTCTCCGGGCATGAGTTGGAAGGTGAAGCTCTGGCGCTCGTTGCGTTTGGCGATGTTCACCAGCTTCAGGTCCTTGGTGGTACCCCAGCCTTCCGGCAGCGTCACGTTCAGTTGACCGGTGAGGCTGTCGGTGAGCGCCTCCACTTCCACGGTGATGCTTTGCGTACCACCCGTGGCGATAAGCACATCGGACTTCGGGATCACCGAGGCCACCGGTGTAATGTACAGAGGGCGTACCAACTCACCCTTCACACGATCCACCCACTTATACATGAGCGGAACGTGGGACCAAGGTTCGACAGTCTCGAAATAGTGGGGATCACTGAAGTCCGGTCGTTCTTTACCAAATGCGGCCTTGAACGAACCTATGGGCGGCTCAGTCATTCCTTTCCCCTTAATTACGTAAAGCGCGGCTTCTGACGCACGTGGTGCCGCAAGCCAGTACGGCTCCGTGGGCATGGCCTCTGGAATGAAGGCCCTTTGGAAGTGCAGATTCCCGGAGCTCCATTCATCCTTAGCCCCCGAAAGAACCCATGCGGGCTGATCGCTACGCTTCGTGATGACGTCGGTACGGATCACGGAATCCCCTTGCGCCACGTAAGGTGAAGTGACACTGGACTCGAAGAAGACCCCCGTTGCCGCTACCGCCAAGCCCTTGCAGTTGTCATAGTGGGTCCGCCAGCGGATTACCTCTAGGCCGGAAAGGCTCCCGAAGAGTTCTCTCATGCGCTGGCCTGTAGATGCCAGGGCAGGTGCAGACCGGTCAGGTGCGGCTGTGCTGTATGAATCGATCGCCTTTTGCAGCAATTTGGTGATTTCACCACCGCCCTTTAACCGCCCCCACGTCATATCGATCCCCTCAAAAATGTCCTCCGTCTTCGGCCGGTCGCCTTTGATCAGCTTGAGGTACTCCAGCGATTCCCCACGCGTTTCAGCCGCACCAAAGCCCTGGCTCTTGTGCATGCTGCGGCTGCGCCCGGCGATCTCCGTGTAGCTCAGGCCCAGGAGCGGGTCGTAGCCACCTACGTCCACGCTGAACCAGTCGGGATCGCTCGCGGCGATGGTGGCCAGGTCCTTGTTCCACCAGGTGCTGCCGTTGAAGAAGAGGCGGCGCGGTTGCCATACTTCGAGGCCTTGTTCCAGTTGCTCCGGAAAAGCTTTTGGGTCACCGGCCAGCTCGAAGGCTTCCTCGGCGAGGATGGCGCTGGCCTCGTGGTGGCCGTGGCCTGCACTGCGATCAGGGGAGAAGCGGGTGATGATCACATCGGGCCGGAAGGTGCGGATCACGCGCACCACATCGCTCAGCACTTCCTGCTTGCCCCACTTCTCGAAGCTCTCGGCGGCGTTCTTGCTGTATCCGAAGTCTACGGCGCGGGTGAAGAACTGCTCGCCGCCATCGATGCGCCGCGCTTCCATCAACTCCTGCGTGCGGATGATGCCCAGCGCATCGCCCAATTCGGGACCGATGAGGTTCTGTCCGCCATCGCCGCGCGTGAGGCTGAGGTTGCCGGTGCGCACCTTTTTCCCGTTGGCGAGCCAGGTGATCAGGCGCGTGTTCTCGTCATCGGGATGCGCCACGATGTAGAGCACGCTGCCCAGCACGTTGAGCTTCTGCATCTTGTGCAGGATCTCGGCGGCGTTGGGTTGGGCGGGAGGGCGTTGGGAGAAAGCGGCGAGTGGCGAGGAGAAAGTGGCAAGTAGTGCCAGCGACAGGCGAAGGGCCTGGGAAAGGCGGAGGTGCATGGGGGCAAGTTAGCCAGCAGATGGAAGAGCTTCGAGCTACGGGCTGCGAGCTACGGGCTGTGGTACCTTGTGAGAAATTGCACGTTCGGGGTTGCACCAACCGTACAGATCACTGTGATGGTTGGGGTGAACCTACCGACGTGCCCGCAGCCCGCAGCTCGCAGCCAGCAGCGCATTCACACCGGTTGCTCCGCCAGTACCTCCGCGATCTTGTCCTTGAAGCTGCGGCCGCTCACGATACGCTCGTTGTTGGCCATGGTGAAGAGGAACTCGTTGTTGCCGCTGTAGCGCGTGCTACGCACATGGGCCAGGTTCACGATGAAGCTGCGATGGATGCGCAGGAAACGAACGGGGTCGAGTTCGGTCTCCACGGCATTCATGGTCAGGCGATAGAGGAAGTGCCGTTCCTTCAGTTGCAGATTCAGATAGTTTCCTTCGGCCTTCAAGTACACGATGTCATCCACGCGCACCTGGTATTCGCGCCCCTTGTCGCGGATGGTGAAGTGCTCGGTGTACTCGTTGTTGGCCTGCATATGTTCGCGCATCAGGTCCATCAACTTGCCGGTGAGGCGCGTGCTCTGCCGCATATCGATGAAGCGCTTGGCCTTGACCAGCGAGGCATGCAGCCGGTCGTCGTCGAAGGGTTTGAGCAGGTAGTCCACCGCGTTCACATCGAAGGCTTTCAACGCGTACTGCCCGTGGGCGGTAACGAACACTACGAAGGGTACGGGCCCGTTGCCGGGATCGCGGTGCAGATGTTCCATCACTTCGAAGCCGTTCATACCAGGCATCTGCACATCGAGGAAGAGCAGGTCGGGGCGATGCTTTCGCACGCATTCCAGGGCTTCGGGACCATTGCGGCATTCGCCCAGCAGGTCGATGGCAGGATCCTGGGCAAGCAGCCGTGCGATGCGCGCACGCGCTGCGGGTTCGTCGTCGACGATGAGGGTCCGGATGTGTTTCATGGGCTGTTCTTATAAGCGAGGGGAAGGGAGATCTCGGCTTTGAAGCCCCGCCCACCGGGCGAAGCGATCTGGAAGGTGGCCTTGTCGCCATGGAGCAAGCGAAGTCGTTCGCGCACGTTGCGCAGCCCGATGCCTCCGTTGGCCATGGCCCTTGCGGTGTCGGCACAGCCCTGACCGTCGTCCTCTACGGTCAGCAACAGATGTTCGTCGCGCCGTTCGGCACGGATGGCGATCCCCACTCCGCCGCGTATGGCATCAGGCCCGTGCTTGATGGCGTTCTCCACCAGCGGCTGCAGTACCATGCCGGGCACCTGTGCACCCAGCAGTTCGGCGGGCACATCGTAGCGCACCTGCAGCCTGTCGCGGAATCGTTCACCCTCTATGCCGAGGTAGTCCTCGACGTGTGCCACCTCGTGCTCCAGCGAAATGGTGTCCTCACGTGATCCTTCCAGCGTGGTCCGCAGCAGTCTTCCCAGGCGGTTCAGGACCTTGCGTGCCGTGCCGACATTCTCATCCATCAGCGCGCTCACGGTATTCAGCGTGTTGAAGAGGAAGTGTGGCTGGAGCTGTTTGCGCAGGGCGTTGAGCTGGGTGGTCTGCAACTCGTTGCGCAGGCGCATGAATTGCTCATGCTCCAGGCGTCGCAACCGTGCGTTCTCCAGGGCCACCAGAATACCCAGCAACACGCCATATTCCATGAAGCGGCCGAAGATGCCCGGCGCCAGCGACTGGAAGGCCCAGGTGCGGTACATGGGTTCGCGGAAGTCGAATTCGCCGAGGCTTTGAAGGATGGCGTAGTAAATGGTGGAGGTACACACCTCGTGCAGCGTGGCCAGGACCAATCCAAGACCCAGATGTATGGCGATGATGGGTGCGAGGGGCCTGCCGCTGAATGGCCAGCGGCGCAGGATGCGATACACCACCGGGCAGAGCAGCGCCCAGAAGAAGAAGTTCAAGTAGGGGACCGGCGCTTCACGCCACCAGTTGAAAGGCCCCAGGTCCTTCAGGTCGCGGTACACGAAGTGGTGCATGTACGCTTGGAACAGGAACAGCGTGGCCAGGACACCCGCAGTGATCAGGATGGTCCGGTAGCGGACCGGTGTGCGGGGAATGTGTTCCATGGCTTCGTTCACTACCGTGCCGGTGACGGCCACCCGCAGGACCAATGCTGGCCCCGCTCGGGTGGACCGCCCATTCCGGCATGCCGGGCCGTGCGTCAGTTACCCTCGTGCCGAGCGAATTGCCCGGGCTTGCCGAGGCCGAAGCTACCGGCACCCCGGGGCGTGCCCCAAGGCATTTCGGATGGACGGTCGGGGATGGGACGAACGGTGAGGGAGGGATGTTACAGAGGGGTGCGAGGGTGGAAAGGTGCATGGTTGAAGTTGCCGCATGCGCACTTTCCACCCTTGCACCCTGCACTTTCCACCTACCGCCCGTAGGCCGCGATCATCCACCCCCGAAGGTGAACGTGAAGCCGTCCACGGTCACACTCACCTGGCTGTTGCAACCATTTCCGAAGTCGATGATCCGGGCAGGCAGACCCTGCGGCACGATCTCCTGCACTCCGCTGATGATCCACGGGCAGCCGATCTCCACTTTCAGCGCCGTGGTGATCTGCACGGTGAAGGGCAGCCCATTGCGGTTCACGCCACCACCGCCCCCGGTGATCAGGTACGCATCGTCGAAGGGGTTCAGCGTGCCTTCCCCGGCGATCCAGGTGCGCACGCGCTGATAGTTGTGGGTGCTGGTCCAGCTGCCATCCGGGGCGGTCACACTGCCATTCACGGACACGGTGAAATAAGTCTGGCCCTGGTCGTTCGGTCCCGCGTTGGTCACGGTCTTGTTCCCCTGCACCAGATGATCGTTCACGTGGTAGTCCTGTGGGGTGATGGTGATCACAGTTCCCTGCTCGCCATAGGGGCCGGTGAAGGTTACGAGGAGTTTCCCGCGCCGCTTCAGCCCGTCGGCGCCGGTGCAATTCTCCGTGCCGAAGTCGATCAACAGGGTATTCGGCTCAGCCTCCTGATCCAATGTGACGGAAACCGCGCAGGGCACCTCGCCGTCCTTGAAAGCGATCTCACTTTGCTTGAGGGCATCATTGAAGAAGAATTCCGCCCGGCTGTTGTCCACGGCCATGGTGTAGTCGCGGTCGGCGGGGTTGGAAGCGGTCTCCTTGCGGCAGGCGGTGAGGGAAAGGGCCAACAAGGGGAGGAGGAAGAGATAGATGCGCATATGTGTTGGGTTGATACGGTCCTAGGACGCAAGGCGGGTGCCAAGGTTCGATCGGGGGGAGATGGGTGCTACGGGCTGCGGGCTGATCCGTCGTTCAAGGAAAGATGCCATCGGTGTGAAGCGGAGGCAAAGGGGTCTTCTGATACGATGGCGACCAGCACGGCGCAGCCCGCATCTCGTAGCTCGCAGCCCAAAACCGGGTCTATCGCTCCAACACAACAAAGCTGTATCCATGCGCGTGCCGCTGGTCGGGCGGGTGGTACGTGCGTGAGATCTCCCGCCAGGCCGCAGGGTCGAGCACAGGAAAATGCGTGTCGCCCGCGATGTCGGCATGCACCAGCGTGAGGTAGAGGCGCTGGACCACATCTTTCGCGAAGGCCTCTTTGTAGATCTGCCCGCCACCGATGATGAATACCTCGGTCTCACCCGCGGCATCGGCATATGCCAGGCCCTCTTCCAGTGAACCCAGCACTACTGCGCCCGGCGCCTCATACTCCGGGTTGCGCGTCACCACGATGTTCACACGGTCCTTCAGCGGACGGAAATTCGGCGGGATGCTCTCGTAGTTCTTCCGGCCTGTGATCACGTGGTGCCCCAGTGTCGTACGCATGAAATACTTCAGATCATCGGGCAGATGCCAGGGCAGGTCGCCGTCGATGCCGATGGTGCCGTTGTCCGCCACGGCCGCGATGGCGCTGACGATCATACGCTGACGCTGGCTTTGATGTGCGGATGCGGATCGTAGTCCTTCAGCGTGAAGTGCTCGAAGCGGAAGGCGAAAAGGTCAGTGATGCTGGAGTCTATCTCCATCATGGGCAGTGGGCGGCACTCGCGCGTGAGCTGCAGTTTCGCCTGCTCCAGGTGATCGTTGTAGAGGTGTACATCACCGAAGGTGTGGATGAATCCACCGGCCTTCAAGCCCGTGACCTGTGCCACCATCATGGTAAGCAGCGCGTAACTGGCGATGTTGAAGGGTACACCCAGAAAGGTATCAGCACTGCGCTGGTAGAGTTGACAACTCAGCCGGCCTTCCGCCACATAGAACTGGAAGAGGCAGTGGCAGGGCGGTAGTGCCATGCGGTCCACGTCGGCCGGGTTCCATGCGGTCACGATCAAGCGACGGCTATCGGGGTTCTTCTTGATCGTGTCAATAAGGTTCGCGATCTGGTCGATCGTGCGGCCATCCGGTGTGGCCCAACTGCGCCACTGGTAGCCGTACACGGGACCGAGGTTGCCATCGGCATCCGCCCATTCGTCCCAGATCTTTACGCCGTTCTCCTGGAGATACCTGATGTTCGTGTCGCCCGCCAGGAACCATAGCAACTCGTGAATGATACTCTTGACATGCAGCTTTTTGGTGGTGAGCAGCGGAAAGCCTTCGCTGAGGTCGAAGCGCATCTGGTGGCCGAAGCAACTGATGGTACCCGTGCCGGTGCGATCGTTCTTCTGAACGCCGTGGTCCAGGATGTGGCTGAGGAGGTCGTGATATTGACGCATCGCAAGGGCGAAGGTATTTCGAAGTGCGGGAGCAGGAGCTTCAAGATGGAGCCCGCAGCCCGGATCACTTGGGATTTTCCTCCGGTGGAGCCTCCGGACTGTATCCCGGAATGGCCGCCAGCATCCGGTCGCGCATCCGGCCGTAGTAGCTCTTGCGGTCGATGGCGAAGGCGATCAAATAACCCCACATGGCGGCGAACATCAATTGGAAGATGGCGCTGTGGCGGTCGGTCATTTCCAGCACGATGATGGCGCTGGTGAAGGGCGAGCGCGTCACTCCAGTGAGGAAGGCGGTCATGCCCGCCAGCACCAGCAGGTTGAACTGGCCCCGGCTGGGTTGGAACCAGGGCGCGATCCACCCTCCGATGGCAGCACCGGCCGAAAGTGCTGGTGCGAAGATGCCACCGGCGCCACCCGCACTGAAGCTGAACAGCGGGCCCAGGATGCGGGCCCCGACGTTCTTCATATCGGGCGTCACCTGGTCCGCGAACAGGTACTCCTCCAGCAGGTGCTTGCCACTGCCCACGGTATGCGCACCGAGGAACCAGAAGGTGGTGGCGAACAGCAAGGCGCAGACGATGGCGAAACCGGCCTGTTTCGCCATACCCTTCATACGGCGCCGCAGCTTTTCAAAGGCCATTAACCCGCTACAGAAGAGTGCCCCGGCGGCCCCGGCGATCAGGGCGATCACCAGGATCTTGTACATGAAGGAGAAGGTGGCGGGCTCCAGCTTGGGATATCCCAGGAAGAGGTAGGGGCCCAGCAGCCACTGCGCCGTCATGCCGCTGATGATCACGGCTGTGAGCACAGCGGTGCGGAACTGTGCGATATGGGTCTTGGTGAGCTCCTCCACGGCGAAGACGATCCCGCCCAGCGGTGTATTGAAGGCCGCGCTCAGTCCGGCGGCGCCCCCAGTGATCATCATTACACGGCGGCTCACCCGCGGCCAGAAAGGAGGAAGCAGCCGGTGCACGGTGCGGTAGATGCTGCCGGCGATCTGCAGCGTAGGTCCTTCGCGGCCCACGGCGCCGCCACCCACCACCATGGCCAGGCTGCTGGCGACCTTCACCAGGATGATCCGCACGTTGAGGAAGCGCCAGGAGGCGTCACGTTTCTTGTCGGTGGCCACTTCGATGGCCGCCATGAGTTGTGGGATCCCGCTTCCTCCGGCCAGTGGGGCGAAGCGCATCACCAGGAACCACGACACCAGAAAACTGATCGGCGCAGACAGGAAGATCCAGCGTCGGTCATGCGCCAGCAGTGCCAGGTTCTGTTCCTCCATCCAGTGGAACAGGCTGGCGTATCCCACGGCCACCAAGGCTGTAAGCACGGCGGCCACCTGGTAGGGCAGTGCGAGCAATACCAACTCGCGCGCGCGGCTCTGGATCAGCCACTCGCGCATCCCCTCAAGGCGCGTACGTATCAGATCGACGACGCGGTCGGCAAATCGGTCGAAGCGCGAACCGGCCATGGGGGGTAAATGTAGACGCCTTGGAAGGACTGGGGGTTAGTTGTTGGTTGTCCGTTGTCCGTGCGGACGATCAACCGACAACGGACAACCGACAACGGTCCTTCACACCAACATCCCTACGATCGTCGCACTGAGCAGGGAAGCCAGGGTGCCACCCAACAATGCCCGGAACCCGAACTCACTGAGCCATTCGCGCTTGCTGGGGGCCAGCGATCCGATGCCGCCGATCTGGATGCCGATGCTGGCGAAATTGGCGAAGCCGCAGAGCATGTAGGTGGCCATCACAATGCTGCGCTGGTAGGTGAAGGCGCCATCGGCTTTCAGAGAGGCCAGGCTTTCGTAGCCCACGAATTCGCTGGCGATGATCTTCTCGCCGACCAGTCGGCCGGTGAGGGTGATGTCCTCACCCGCCACGCCGATCAGCCACATCAGTGGGGCGAAGAGGTAGCCCAGTATGAATTCGAGAGACAACGCCTGGAAGTTGCCCTTGCTCACCTCGGCCACCCAAGGATTCAATCCGGTCCAATCGCCGATCTTGAAGAATACGAAGTTGAACAGCGCGATGAAGGCGAAGAACACCAGCAGCATGGCGCCCACGTTCACTGCGAGTTTCAGCCCTTCGGTGGTGCCCCTGGCCATGGCATCGAGGAAGTTGCTGCCCACCACTTCGTCACTCACCTCCATGCGCTGGTCCACGGCCTCGGTCTGTGGGAACAGGATCTTGGCCACCACCACGGCGCCGGGGGCGGCCATCACGCTGGCGGTGAGCAGATGCTTGGCGTAGAAGAGGCGCAGCGCGGCATCGTCCCCACCGAGAAAGCCGACGTATGCCGCAAGCACACCGCCCGCCACGGTGGCCATGCCGGCGGTCATCACCAGAAAGATCTCCGAACGGTTCATCTTGTCCAGGTAGGCTTTGATCATCAATGGCGCCTCTGTCTGTCCCAGGAAGATATTGCCCGCAGTGCTGAGGCTTTCAGCCCCACTGAGGCGCATGGTCTTGTTCAGTGCCCAGGCGAGCGCGTACACCACCTTCTGGATGATGCCCAAGTAGAAGAGCACGCTGGTGAGCGCACTGAAGAAGATGATCGTGGGGAGGATCTGCAGCGCGAAGATGAAACCAAAGCTGTTCACGTCCATCAGGTCGCGGAACAGGAACACGCTGCCGATGCGGGTGAAGTCGAGCACCTTCACGAAGATCTTGCCCACGAATTCGAATACGTCCTGCACGCCGGGCACGTAGAGGATGCTGAGGGCCAGCGCGAGTTGAAGACTGAGGCCAATGCCCACCACGCGCCAGTTGACGTGCCGCCGCTTCGCGCTGAACAGCCAGGCGATCGCGATGATGCTGGCCATGCCCAACACGCCGCGCAGGATGCTTTCGAAGCCGGGGCCGGAAAGGGGAAGAGGCACGTTGCCCTGGGCCACGGCGGCCAGAGGCAGCATGCAGGTCAACAGGGGTAACGTGCGGAAGGCGATGTGGCGACCCATGCGGCTATCGGTGGGCGGAAAGGTCGGAAGGAGCTTCCGTTCGGCCAAGGGCGGGCAGTTGTCTGTTGTCCGTTGTCCGGCCTCACCACCGACAACCGACAACCAACCACTAATTCGTCTGCTCCCGCCGCTTGATCTCGTCGCGCAGTTTCGAGGCGCGTTCGTAGTCCTCGTTGTCCAGTGCCTCTTCGAGCAGGCTGCGCAATTCCTCCACGCTGGTGTGCGTGATGGGTTTTTCGGTCTTGCCGCCCGGCGTCTCGCCTTCCTCCACCTCCTCGCCATCCTCCACCTTGAGCCCGGCGGCACCGAGGATGAATTCGTAGGTGAAGATCGGACAATCGAAGCGCAGGGCCAGGGCGATGGCATCGCTGCTCCGCGCATCGATCTCCACTTCGTTACCATTTTGCGCCACAAGCAGCTTTGCGTGGAAGATCCCTTCCACCAGATCGTTGATGATCACTTCCTTGAGCGTGAAGCCCAAGGTGTCCGACACGTTCTTGAAGAGGTCGTGGGTGAGGGGCCGGGCAGGCTTGATGTTCTCCACCTGGATGGCGATGGCTTGTGCCTCCACCCCGCCGATGATGATCGGCAACCGGCGATCCCCCTCCGATTCGGTGAGGATCAGGGCATAGGCCCCTGCGTGTGTGTGGCTGTACGTGATGCGCAGGAAGCGCAGCTCGACCTTCTCCATGCTATTCTTCGGGCGGGCCGTGAAGATAGGGCTTGGGGATCAGTTGTCCGTTGGCGGTGTCCGTTGTCGGTCCGCCTCAATGGGTGGATCTGCCACTGATCAGGAACATGTGCGCTGCAAAACCGCGAACTCAACGCACACACCTCCCGGCCCGCACCCCCTGACAACCGACAACCAACAACTACCTCTCAGCATTCAACTTCTTCGCCGCCTCGATCAACTTCGGCAGGATCTCGAAGGCATCCCCCACGATCCCGTAGTCGGCGGCTTTGAAGAAGGGTGCCTCGGGATCGTTGTTGATCACGCAGATCACCTTGCTTTGGTTCACCCCAGCCAGGTGCTGGATGGCGCCGCTGATGCCGATGGCGATGTAGAGGTTGGGACGGATGGCCACGCCGGTCTGTCCCACGTGCTCGTGGTGCGGGCGCCAGTGCATGTCGGCGACGGGACGACTGCAGGCCGTGGCGGCATTCAATAAACTCGCGAGTTCCTCCACACCGGCCCAGTTCTCGGGTCCCTTCAAGCCACGGCCGCCACTTACCACGCGTTCCGCTTCAGGCAGGGGGATGCCACTACCGGCCTTGCGGACTTCCTTCACGGTGATGCGCGCTGTACCGAGGTCGCCACTGTAGTCTTCCACGGTGGCGGTGCCATCGCCTTTGGCAACAGGGATCGAGTTCGGCGAAAGGCTCAACACCTTCACCGCACTGCTCACCTCCACGAATGCGCGGGCCTTGCCGCTGAACACGTTGCGGCGGAACAGTCCACTTTCTGGCAGAGCGGTCACCCCGGCCACATGCCCAGCCTTCAAGCGGGCGGCCACACGCGGTGCCACGGCCTTGCCGGTGGCATCGTTCACGCACACGATGGTGGTGGCGTTCTCCTGCTGGGCGATGTCGCACACCAGCTTGGTGAGTTGCTGGCCGTCCACGGCTTTTACGCCCCGGGCCACGATGACCTTGTTGGCGCCTTGGGCACCGAGGCTTTCCAGGGCCTGTCCATCACCGAAGGTCACGGCGGTCACGTTGCCGCCAAGCTGGCTCGCGAATGTCACTGCCTCCTGGGCCGCTTTGGGGATCTTCTCGCCCCGGGTATCGATGAATACGATGGTGCTCATTTCTCTGGGAAAGTTGAGAGGTTGAGAGGTTGAGGGGTTGAGAAGTTGAGGGGTTGGGCGGATGTTGGTCAGCGCAGGGATCAACCTCCAACCTCCAACACATCAAACTCAAATGACTTTTGCTTCGGTATGCAGTAATTCGATGAGTTGTCCAGCGTCCTCTGCTGGGATCATCTTCACGGCGCCCTTGGCGGGTGGCAGTTCGAATTTCACGGTCCTGGCCATTTCGGTCACGTCCGCAGCGGGCACCACGTTCAGTGGCTTTGTGCGGGCGGCCATGATGCCACGCATGTTGGGGATGCGCTGCTCGGCCATGCCTTTGGCGGCGCCGATCACAAGGGGGAGGGCCACTTCGAGCACTTCCACACCGCTGGGCACATCACGTTCCACGGTGGCGGTGGTGCCGGCCACGTCCAGCTTGCTGGCCAGGGGTACGTAGGGCAGGTCGAGCAGTTCGGCCACCATGGCGCCTACCTGGCCACCGTTGTGGTCAATGGTCTCCTTGCCCGAGAGGATCAGGTCGAAACTCTTGTCCTTGGCGTAGGCGGCGATCTGTTGTGCCACCTGCATGGCGTCGGTGGGCTGGGCGTCCACCCGCACAGCTTCATCGGCACCAATGGCCAGTCCCTTGCGAATGGTGGCATCGGTCTCGGCACCTCCCACGGTAATGGTGGTGACGCTGCCGGCACCGGCGGCCTCTTTCAACTCCAGCGCACGCACCAGGGCATACCACTCATCGTAGGGGTTCACGATGAAGGTGACACCGGATGCGTCATAGCGCGTATTGTTCTCAGTGAAGGCGATGCGTGCCGTGGTATCGGGTACCTGACTCAGTAGGACAAGGATCTTCATGGGCAAAGGGAGTTCCTGGGATCGCGTGGACCGGCCGAAGCGGCTGTGCTCCACGGAAGGGCTGCAAACTTAACCACAGCACAGCGAAGGGCGTTCTGGGGCAGCACTTGCCCACGCCGGGGGAACATGCCGCCAATTCGTCTGGACCGAGAAGGGACCCAGTCTGACCGTGCAGCCAGTTGTTTCCCGCATTACAGTAAAGATCGACGATCTTTCCGCTTGTGGCACTCACTGTGAAGAGTCCACCAACACATGAACAAGGACGCCAACGAAGGGGGAGGCCGGTCCCTTCTGGATCGCATCAAGCATTTGGGTGCCACGATCTGGCGCTACGCCAAACTCACAGGCAAGGCATTCGGCAACGACAACACCTTCGAGCTGGGCGCAGCACTGGCTTATTACACGATCTTTTCGATCGTGCCGCTGTTGGTGGTGGTGATCGCCATCTCCGGCATCATTGCGGGTCCCGATGCGGCGGAAGGGCGGCTCTTCGGCCAGATCAGCGGGCTGGTGGGTGCTGACACTGCCCGCTCCCTGCAAAGCATGCTGGGCGATGCCTACCTCAGTGGGAATTCCCTCAAGGCCACCATCATCGGTATCATCACCCTGTTCATCGGCGCCACCACCGTCTTCAATTCGCTGAAGAACTCCATGAACAAGATCTGGAGCATCCAACCCAGGCCCAAGAGCAGCATCCTGGCGATGTTGAAGACACGCGTCCTGGCCTTTTCCCTTGTGCTGGGGATGGGCTTCCTGCTGGTGGTGAGTTTCGGGGTGAATGCGGTGGTGGTGGGCTTTGCCACGCGTATCACAGAAGCCATGCCTGGCATCTCCGGTTATGTGCTCACGGTGCTCACGCTGGTCCTTGATTTCGCTTTTACGGTGGGCATTTTCGCCACGCTCTTCAAGTATCTGCCGGATGCGCGGCCACTCTGGAAGGATGTGATCCCGGGGGCCATCTTCACCACCGTTCTTTTCGGGGTGGGCAAATGGCTCATCGCCTTCTACTTCAACACGGCCGATCCTGCTTCCGCCTTTGGTGCGGCAGCAGGGCTCATCAGCCTGTTGCTCTGGACCGCCTACAGTTCGCAGATCTTCTTCCTGGGTGCGGAGTTCACCTATGTATGGGCGCAGGAACATGGACGGCCCATCCAACCAACCAAGGGAGCCGTACGCGTGGTGCAACAGGAAGTGGTCATCGACCATGGCAAGGTGGTGGCGAAGACCACCAAGGATGATGTGCTGGAAAAGGTGCGTGAGGAATGTGCGGTCGATGAGCCCGAATGTGATGATCCTACTACAGTGAAGAAGAGCGCGTAGCTGTAGCATGCTTGCATGCCGTGGCGGTATCCCCTGTATGGCCGGGCGCATACCTTTGGCGCCCATTCCCGAGAAGACCATGCGTACCGTACAGTTCCGCGAGGCCCTCAACGAGGCCATGAGCGAGGAGATGCGCCGCGACCCCAACGTGTTCCTCATGGGTGAGGAGGTGGCCGAGTACGACGGCGCCTACAAGGTGAGCAAGGGTATGCTGGCGGAGTTCGGCGAGAAACGCGTGATCGATACGCCGATCGCCGAGCTGGGTTTCACTGCCATTGGCGTGGGTGCCGCCATGAATGGCCTGCGCCCCATCATCGAGTACATGACCTGGAACTTCGCCATCCTGGCGGCGGACCAGATCATCAACCACGCGGCCAAGATGCTGCAGATGAGCGGTGGGCAGTTCCACATCCCGATCGTGTTCCGCGGCGGCAATGGCAGCGCGGGCCAATTGGCCGCCACCCACAGCCAGAGCTTCGAGGCCATGTACGCCAACATTCCCGGACTGAAGGTGATCACGGTGAGTACGCCATATGACGCCAAGGGTCTGTTGAAGGCCGCCATCCGCGACAACGACCCGGTGCTCTTCATGGAAAGTGAGCGCATGTACGGCGAGAAGGGTGAGATCCCCGATGGCGAGTACCTGCTGCCCATCGGCAAGGCCGACATCAAGCGCAAGGGCAGCGATGTCACCATCGTCTCCTTCGGGAAGATGATGAAGGTGGCGCTGGGTGCTGCCGAAGAGCTGGCCAAGGATGACATCGATGCGGAGGTGATCGATCTGCGCACCATTCGTCCGATGGATCACGCCACCATCCTGGAAAGCGTGCGCAAGACCAACCGTTTGGTGGTGGTGGATGAGAACTGGCCGCTGGGCAGCATCGCCAGCGAGGTGGCTTTCCGTGCCCAGAAGGATGCCTTCGACCATCTCGATGCGCCCGTGTTGCGCGTCACCCAGGCCGATGTACCGCTACCCTTCGCGCCCAACCTGATCGATGCTTCGCTACCGAATGTGGAGCGCACGGTGAAGGCGGTGAAGGAGGTGATGTATTTGGTGAAGTAGGAGGGGCCGACAAGCAAGCAAGCGCATGATGATGATCATGCCGTGCTTCCCGATATGCGACCCTTGACCCGCCATACTTGAAGTCTGCCGGACCAACCTTTCACCTATTTTTGCCGCCTTCGCCAGCGGGCCTTTTCGAGCAATAGGTTGAGCGACAAGAACTTACACAAGCATAACACAGCATAGATGGAACTGATGTACCTGATCCCCGTGATGGGTTTGATCGGCTTGATCGTGATGATCGGCAAGGCCGTGTGGGTGAGCAAGCAGGATGCTGGCGATGCGAACATGCAGGAACTGGCGGGCTACATCGCCCGTGGTGCCAGCGCCTTCCTGAAGGCCGAATGGAAAGTGCTCGGCGTGTTCGCCGTGATCGCGGCCGCGCTGCTGGCATGGAGCGGAACGCTGCATGAACACAGCGATTGGGTCATCGCGATCGCTTTCCTCATCGGGGCTTTCTTCAGCGCCTTCGCCGGATGGATCGGCATGAGCATCGCCACCAAGGCCAACGTGCGCACCACGCAGGCCGCACGCACCAGCCTGGCGCAGGCCCTTAAGGTGAGCTTCAATGGAGGTACCGTGATGGGCCTTGGTGTGGCAGGTCTGGCAGTGGTGGGTCTCAGCTCGCTCTTTATCGTGTTCCTCGGCATGTACGTCACCGACGGTGGCGCCAACGGCCAGCAAATGATGACCTGCCTCGAAGTGCTCGCTGGCTTCTCGTTGGGTGCTGAATCGATCGCACTCTTCGCCCGTGTGGGTGGTGGCATTTACACCAAGGCCGCCGACGTGGGCGCCGATCTCGTGGGCAAGGTGGAAGCCGGTATCCCAGAGGACGACGCGCGCAACCCCGCCACCATCGCCGACAACGTGGGCGACAACGTGGGCGACGTGGCCGGCATGGGTGCCGACCTCTTCGGCAGCTACGTGGCCACCATGCTTGCGACCATGGTTCTGGGTCGTGAAGTGATCGCAAGTGGCGATGCTTTCGACGGGCTTTCTCCCATACTCCTTCCTCTGGTGATCGGTGGATTGGGAGTGCTCTTCAGCATCGTGGGCACCCTGTTCGTGCGCATCAAGAAGGATAGCGACAGTGTGATGAACGCATTGAACCTCGGGAATTGGGGTTCCATGCTTCTGGTTGCCATCAGCAGCTACTTCGTGGTGAATTGGATGATGCCGGAAACAATGGTTTTCCAGCGCACTGGTTCAGAAGATTTTGTCTTCACCAACATGCATGTGTTCTATGCCATCATCCTGGGTCTCGTGGTAGGCACCTTGATGAGCATGGTGACCGAATACTACACCAGCATGGGTCGCCGGCCAGTGGACAGCATCGTGCAGAAGAGCGGCACCGGCCACGGTACCAACGTGATCGGTGGTCTGGCCATGGGCATGGAGAGCACGGTGCTTCCCATCCTGATCCTCGCTGCAGGTATCTGGGGCTCCTTCATGCTGGCCGGTATGTACGGCGTGGCGATCGCAGCAGCGGGCATGATGGCCACCACCGGTATGCAACTGGCGATCGACGCCTTCGGTCCCATTGCCGACAACGCGGGTGGTATCGCTGAAATGAGCGGCCTGCCGAAGGAAGTACGCGAGCGCACCGACAACCTGGATGCCGTGGGCAATACCACGGCCGCCACGGGCAAAGGCTTCGCCATCGCTTCCGCCGCACTTACTGCGCTCGCGTTGTTCGCAGCTTACGTGGGTATGGCCGGTATCACTGGCATCGACATATACAAGGCCGAGGTGTTGGCCATGCTCTTCGTCGGTGGCATGATCCCCTTTTTCTTCAGCTCGCTGGCGATCAGCGCCGTGGGTAAGGCCGCCATGGACATGGTGAAGGAGGTGCGTCGTCAGTTCCGCGAGATCCCCGGGATCATGGAAGGAACGGGCAAGCCGGAGTACGAAAAGTGTGTGGAGATCAGCACGAAGGCTTCGATCCGCGAGATGATCGCTCCAGGTGCCTTGGCCTTGATCTCTCCGCTGCTCGTCGGCTTTCTGATCGGACCCGAAGCATTGGGCGGCCTGCTGGCTGGCATCACCGTGAGCGGTGTGCTCATGGGCATGTTCCAGAACAATGCCGGAGGTGCTTGGGACAATGCCAAGAAGAGCTTCGAGAAAGGCGTGCTGATCGATGGCGTGGAATTCAAAAAGGGCAGCGAACCCCACAAGGCGGCCGTGACCGGCGATACCGTGGGTGATCCCTTCAAGGACACGAGCGGCCCCAGCATGAACATCCTGATCAAGCTGTCTTCCATTGTGGCACTGGTGATCGCGCCGCACATCGCAGTGGGTGACCGTGCGGTGCAGGGTGAGGTGCCAGTGGCACCGGCGGAGACCACAGTAGAGGTGCCTGCACCGAATGCTTTGGATCTGAGCGATCGCTTCTGATCCGGTCGACACCTGTGAATGGGAAGCCCCGTGCGGATCCGCACGGGGCTTCCCATTCAATACCAATATGAAGTGATCACCGCGCCTTGGCCAACGATTTTTTCTTGGGCAGTGGCTTGACCTCCTTCTCTGGTTTGATCGTCTTTGCTGCCTTTGCCGTCTTGTTGGAAGGGCGTTCCTCGATGGGGAACAAACCATGGATCTCCGCGTCGATGCTGTTGATGATCTTGCCGAGGTCCTCGGGGTCGCTGTGGAATGAGTTGTCCTCCACATTGATCACAAGCAGCTTGCCTTTATCATAAGTCTGGATCCAGGCCTCGTAGCGTTCATTCAGGCGCTTGAGGTATTCGATGCTGATCGAATTCTCATACTCGCGGCCGCGCTCGGCGATCTGCTTCACCAGCTTTTCCACCGGGGCCTGCAAATAGATCAGCAGATCGGGCGGTGTGATGGACGCGTCCATGTTCTGGAACAGGCGGAAGTAGTTCTCAAAGTCACGCGTGGTCATCAGGCCCATGGCGTGCAGGTTGGGGGCGAAGATGTACGCATCCTCGTAGATGGTGCGGTCCTGGACCACATTGCGACCACTGCGCCGTATGTCGAGGACCTGCTCGAACCGCGAGTTCAGGAAGAAGATCTGCAGGTTGAAGCTCCAACGCTGCATGTCCTTGTAGAAGTCGAACAGGTAGGGGTTGTTGTCCACGGCTTCCTGCAGCTGGTCCCACTTGTAGTGCCTGGCCAGGAGTTGCGTAAGGGTGGTCTTGCCGGAGCCGATGTTGCCTGCGATGGCGATATGCATGATGCGGATGGCGTGGAGAGGGAACGTATGCGACGAATGCGGACGAAGATACCCGCACCGCGGCGAAGGCGCATGGACTGTGGAAAAGTCTTGGACGATCAGGGCGATCGGGGCAGGCGTATGATGCTGATGCTGTCGGGCTTCAGCAGGTACACGTGGCCGCGTTCCACCCGTGCGTCCAACAGTTCTCCTTCTGGAGCGAGGGGCAGGGGAAAGGGCACGGTATCGAAGGAGCGCATGTCATACACGTGCAGCGTCCGATCCTTGAAGTAGAAGATCGCATCACCGCGCACCTCGAAACGTTCGGCTCCATGGATGGGGATGGTGCGCATATAGGTGCCGAAAAGATCGATCACCAGGATGCCCTCGCGCGGATCGTTCAAGTAGAGGCGGCTGTCGTATTCCTGCATCGCCGTAGGCTTTGGGGTGAAGCCCAGCAGCTGGTCCAGCCGGCCGGTGTCGGCCAGGCGCCGCAGTTGTGCATCCACGCGGATCGCCTCAAGGTCGCGCTCATCGAAGAACCAGAATGCGTTCTGAACACTCATGCATGCCAGCACCACCTGGGGGAAGCCACTGCGTGCAAGATTGATGACGTGGCCCTGGACCGCCAGGGTATTGTCCAATACGGCCAGCTGTCCCTGCTCGGGCGAGAAGACCATCGGCTTGAAGGAGGAGAACGCGTCGATCGCATGGATGCGGCCGAAGGTCTTCACGCTGTTGCGCATCCGTTCCTGTCCTTCCTTGTCGAAAAGCAGGATCTCATCACCCCGCAAGGCATATACGTTGCCCATCTCGTCGGTGGTGAAGAGATCGAAGCGGCCCGCGATGGTCCATCGTTCGGTCCCATCCTGCGGCCATGCTGTCACCGTTGCGGTGATGAATGCGAGGGTGCTGGCAAGGCGTATCGGAGTCATGGAATGGCCGGTGTGATCAGGGCTTCGAGGAAACGGCGGTCGTTGCAGAGACGGGGCACCTTGTTCTGCCCACCCAGCCTGCCGCGCTCCTTCATCCACGCATGGAACGTGCCGATCGGCATGGCATGCAGCACGGGCGGGCGCAGGGCCATGTCACCGCGCCGCTTGGCATCGTAGTCGCTGTTCAGTGCGCACAGTTCCTTGTCCAGCACGGCAACGAAATGGTCCAGGTCCGCAGGTGGCCGCACGAACTCCACCGCCCACTCATGTCCGCCCCGGGCGGCACCATCCATGTAAATGGGTCCGGCGGTGTATTCGTTCATCACCGCACCGGTGGCCTGGCAGGCGGCTTCCATCGCACGGTCGGCGTTGTCCACGATGAGTTCCTCGCCAAAGGCGTTGATGAAGCTCCTGGTGCGGCCGCTCACCTGCAGGCGATAGGGCTTCAAGCTGGTGAAGCGCACCGTGTCGCCTGGCATGTACCGCCAGAGCCCGCCATTGGTGCTGATCACCAAAGCGTAATTCACATCAGCCTCCACCTCGGTCAGCAGCAGGGTGCGCGGCTTGGGTTCGCCCACCTGGTCCAGCGGCATGAATTCGTAGAAAATGCCGTAGTCCAGCATCAGCAACATGTCGTCCGCCCCACGGCGGTCCTGGATGGCGAAGGATCCCTCCGATGCGTTGTAGCTCTCCAGATAGTTCATGGTGGGCGAGGGGATCAACGCCTCGAACTGCGCCTTGTACGGTCTGAAACTCACACCGCCGTGCATGAACAGTTCCAGGTGGGGCCATACCTGTAGGATGTTCTCCTTACCCGTCATTTCCAGGATGCGCCGGAGCAGCACCAAGGTCCAGCTTGGTACGCCGGCGATGCATCGTACATCCTCGCGCATGGTCTCCCGCGCCATTTTCTCGATCTTCTCCTCCCAGTTGCCCAGCAATGCCGTTTCGATCACCGGCGTACGGCGCACCTCCACCCAGATGGGCAGGTTGCGGATGATGATCGCCGAGAGATCTCCGCTGTATGCATCGGGACGGAACTGCTCGATGGTGCTGCTGCCGCCCACCACCAGGCTCATGCCCTGGTACAACTTGCTGTCCGGGAATTGCTGGTAGTGGAAGGCCACCAGGTCCTTGCCACCCTTGTAGTGGCAGTCTTCCAGCGCTTCGCGGCTCACCGGAATGTACTTGCTACGGTCGCCAGTGGTACCACTGCTTTTCGCGAACCAGCGGATGTCGGTGGGCCAAAGCAGGTTCTGCTCACCCTTCCGCAGGCGCTCCACCCAAGGCTTCACGTCCTCGTAATCCTGAATGGGCACCCGCTCACGGAACAGGTCGGGGTCGGTGATCGTGGCGTAGTCGTACTGCCGGCCCCAGGCCGTGTATTTGGCCATGCGCATCAGGTCATGGAACACCTCCAACTGCGCCAGGCCCGGGTGGTCGCGGAACAGATCGATCTGCTGCAAGCGCTTCTTGACCAGGAAGGCGATCAGTGTGTTGAAGGGCATGGTGGGGAGGGCGAAGTTCGCGACCTATCTTCCAGCCGAAAAGATAAGCACGCCCACCAATGGAAGAAGGGACGCCCCTGGGGAGGATGCCCGCTGCGCTGGAGGCCGGTTCGGTGCGCTACCTGCTGCCGGTGGGTGGCATTGTCCATGACCTGGCGAGCCTGATGGGGAAACCTTTTACACTGAAAGCCACCGGGGTGCTCACCTGTGTGTGCTGCGGGCGGCGGGTGAACAAATTCTACGGACAGGGTTTCTGCTATCCCTGCCTGCGCGATGCGCCCGAGGCCGCCGAGTGCATTATCCGCCCGGAGTTGTGCCAGGCGCATTTGGGCGGAGGGCGCGACCCCGACTGGGAGTGCAGGTACCACGCCACGGAACATGTGGTATATCTAAGTTGGACGGGTGGCCTTAAAGTGGGTGTGACCCGCGCTACGCAGGTCCCCACGCGCTGGATCGACCAGGGCGCCGTGGCCGCGCTTGTGGTGGCGCGCACACCCTACCGCCAACTGGCAGGGCTCATCGAGGTGGACCTGAAATGCCTCTTCGCGGACCGGACGGACTGGAGGGCGATGCTGCGGCTGGTGACGCATGCCCCGGATGTGCTGCTGGAAGCACGCTCACGCATCGCCCCGGCCCTGCGTTACGACCTGCGGGAATTCCTTGTGGGGGATGCGGGACCGGTATCGATCTCCTATCCCGTGCTGGCCTACCCGCCAAAGATCACCAGTGTACAACTGGCCAGGGTGCGCGAGGTGGGAGGCCTGTTGTTGGGCGCGAAGGGCCAGTATCTGATCTGGGAGGATGGTAGCGCGTTGAATGTGCGCAACCATGCAGGTTGGCACGTAGTAGCGGAGAATGGACCGGTAGTGCGTAACCTTCCTGTGAGCACCCCGTTGAAGCACCCGGGTTTTGGTCAGTGATCTGATCGTTAGGGCAAGCGAAGGGCTCCGGGGTTTCCGGGGCCCTTCGTGTTTCGTGGCCTACTCCACGACCAGGTCGTAAGGCATGCGCGCCAGGATGCCCATCTGCCTGCGGGCCTCGCTGGCGCGATCGAAGTTGCGGAGCGCCTGCGCGTCATCGCCCAGCAATGTGCCAACGGCCCAGGCGCGGGTCTCCGCACCAAGGTCCTGCAGGATCTGTTCGAGGAGGTCCTTCTGCCGGGGGAGTTCCACGCGCCGGTAGTCTTCCAATTCAGCGAGTTCGGCAGCTGCCGAGATGGCCTCCTCCAACCCGCCAAGTTCATCCACCAGGCCGAGCCGCATGGCATCCTTGCCGGTCCACACGCGCCCTTGAGCAATGGTGTCCACGGCGTCGCGCTCCATCCCACGCCCTGCGGCCACACGCCCCAGGAAGGTCTCATAGAAATCGTCGACCCAGGTCTGGATCAGCCTTTTTTCCTGCGTGGTCAGTGGACGGTTCACGCTCATCAGGTCCGCATAGTGGTGCGTCTTTTCCCCATCGAAGGTGATCCCCAGTTTATTCTTGAAGAAGCCTTGCATGTTGGGAATGATGCCGATGACGCCGATGGATCCTGTGATCGTGTTTGGCGATGCGTAGATCTTGGTGGCCGCTGCGCTGATGTAATACCCCCCCGAGGCCGCGACATTGCCCATGCTGACCACCACGGGCTTGGTGGCCGCGGCACGGTCCACCTCACGCCAGATGATGTCGCTGGCCAGGGCACTGCCACCGGGGGAGTTCACCCGCAGGACGATGGCCTTCACCGTACTGTCCTCGCGCGCCTCACGGATGGTCTTCGAGAGGCTCGACGCGCCGATGGTGCCATCGCCACCTTCACCCATGTCGATGCCCCCTTCGGCATAGATCACAGCCAGTTTGTCGCGCTTGCTACCTTCCTTACCACGACTCTTCCCGGACTCCGGAGTGAAGGAACGGGTGTAGGAGCGAAGGTCGGCCACCTGTATGTCCTTGCCGGTCTCCATCCCTGTACGTACGCGCAATGTGTCCAGCACCTGATCGCGGAAGAGCAGCCCATCGACCAGGCCCAGTTCCAGTGCGGCATCCGCACTACGCACCAGGGCGCTGTCCACGATCAGATCCAGTCGTTCGCGTCCGATGCCACGTGCCCCGGACACCCCATCGATATGCACTTCCCACAGGCCGGCGAGAATGGCCCGGATCTGCTCGCGGTTGGCCGCGCTCATCTTCTCCTCGGTGTACATCTCACCGAAACTTTTGAATTCGTTGTTGCTGCCCCGCACCATGTGGATGTCGATATCGAGTTTCTCGAACATGCCTTTCAGGAACATGGTCTCGGCGCGCAGGCCGAGATACTCCAGGTCTCCCACGGGTTGTAGATAAACCTCATCCGCAACGGTGGCCAGGTAGTAGGCTCCCTGGGTATACACATCGGCATAGGCCACCACGGGTTTGCCGCTGGCCTCCTTGAATTCCAGCAGCTTGCCGCGGATCTCCCGCAGGGTGGCCGAACCAGCCTGCATCCCGGACAGGTCGAGGAAGACGGCGGAGATCTTCTCATCGCTCTTGGCGTTCTCCAGTGCATTCAGCACATGGTTCAAACCAATGCTCTTTTCCGGCCCGAAGGGTCCAAGGTCAAGGTCCATCTGGTCCTTGCTGCCGCGATCCACGATCGGTTCATCCAGCGTGAGATGGAGTACCGTGTTGTCTTTGATGGTGACCTGTTTTCCCGAGGAGAAGCCCGCGCTAATGGCGCTGATCGTGGCCACGAGAATGACCAGGAGCACAACGCCGGTAAGCAGGATCCCGACGATGGTGGCGAGTACGAATTTGAAGAACTGTCCCATGGAAGCGATGTGTATGAGCTGTGCCACTGTTGGCGAGCCGCAAGCTACCATGGGCGCGCATGCCACAAGTGGGGTGATCACATGAGCGGGGAGCATGCTGGATGGGAGGTAGGCCGGTAGCTTTGGCGCCATGCGCGATTGCCTCCTTCTTCTGGGTGCCGACCTGGGCGCCCCTGCGGCGCAGCTGGCCCAGGCGGAGGAGCGTATCGCCCAACGGACCGGCACTGTGCTTGCCCGAAGCCGCGATCACTGGACCACCCCATGGGGTTTCTCCGGTGAACAGAACTTCCTGAACAGGGCGCTGCTGCTACGCACGGAGTTGCCACCGGAAGACCTGATGACCGTACTGCTGGAGATCGAGCGGGACCTGGGACGCCGCCGGGAAAAGGAAAGGGGATACGCCTCCCGCACGATCGACATCGACATCCTGCTTTACGACGACCTCATGCTCAGGACCGACGTCCTGGAGGTGCCGCACCGCTTGATGCATCAGCGGGAATTCGCTCTGTCCCCGGCAGCCGATGTTGCCCCCGGGATGGTGCATCCGGGAGCGAAACGTAGCGTGATCGATCTCCTCGGCGATCTTCGCCACCAGGTTGGCTCCCATGCCCATACCGATGCTCGAACGTAACACCATGCCTCCCGCCTATATCGCGATCGAGGGATTGATCGGCGCCGGGAAGACCACCCTGGCCCGCCGGCTCGCAGAGACCTGGGGGGGGCGCCTCGTGTTGGAGGAGTTCGACGACAACCCCTTCCTACCCCGCTTTTACGAGTCACCCGAGCGCTATGCATTCGCCGTGGAACTGTCCTTCCTTGCGCAGCGTTACCACCAACTCAAGCGTGCCACCGAGCAGGACCTGTTCCGGCCGTGCACCGTGGCGGACTACTCCCTGGGCAAATCGCTGGTCTTCGCAAGTGTCACCCTGCCACCCGACGAGTATGCTCTTTTCCGGGACCTCTATGGCATCATGTACAGCGACCTGCCGGGCCCGGACCTGATCGTTTACCTGCACTTGGGAGCAGAGCGCCTTCACGAACGGATCCGCCAAAGGGGGCGTGGGTACGAACAGAGCATCGGCACGGATTACCTTCTACGCTTACAGGACCGCTATCTGGACCATCTACGTAAAGGAACTGGGGGCACAGTATTGGTGGTCGATCTCGGCGACACGGACCTATTGCAGAGTCCTGATGCCCACGACCGCTTGATGGGTGCGATGTCCGAGCCAGAACCGCCGGCATACCGGGTGCTTGAGTTCTAATACACGGCCGATCGTGCATGATCCTTGTAAAGCACTGTCCCGACGGCTGGCGGGATAGTGTTTATACTTGCAGCCGAAATCCAGAAACACGGATATACGCATGGAAAAGCGGCAACTCAAGAGCCTGTCAATGGCGATCGTGGCGACCCTCGTAGTGAGCGGTTGCGGCGGTTTGGGAAAGATGAACAAGTACGCTGAGAACATCAAGTACACCCTCGACCCCAATCCGCTGATCGTACAGGGCGACTCCGTCGCCGTGAACATCAACGGGAATTTCCCGGGGAAGTACTTCCACAAAAAGGCGCAGGTGGAACTCACTCCCAACCTCACGTACACCGGTGGCGAGACGGCCTACAAGACCGCCTACTTCCAGGGCGAGAACGCCGTGGGCAACTACACGGTGATCCCCTACGAGACGGGGAAAGCCTTCAGCTACTCGCACAAGGTCGCATACACGCCATCCATGGCCGAAAGCGAACTCATGCTGAACATACTGGGCAAGCAGGGCAAGAAGGAGAAGGCGTTCGACCCCGTGAAACTTGCCGATGGCGTGATCACCACGCCCTACCTGATGTTGAGTGATGACAAGGTGCTCCTTGGCAAGGACGCCTTCCAGCGCATCACCGCGCATAGCCAGGACGCCACTATCCACTACCTGGTGAACTCAAGCGTGGTGCGCCCCGGCGAGGTCTCTGACGCCGATGTGAAGGCCATGGCCGGATTCATCAAGGGTTTCGCGAAGAAGGGCAACATCGAACTGAAGAACCTGACGATCGACGCCTGGGCCAGCCCTGAGGGCGAACTGAGCCTGAACGAGAACCTGGCCGCTGACCGGGCGAAGAGCGCACAGGGCTGGGCCCGTGGGGAGCTTACCCGCGCCAAAGCGGAAGCTGCCAAGGCGGATGGATTCTACAAGCTTAACCCTCGTGGCGAGGATTGGGATGGCTTCAAGAAGGCCATGCAGTCCAGCGATATCGCAGACCGCGATCTTGTGATCCGCGTGCTGGAGATGTACAGCGATGTGACCAAGCGCGAACAGGAGATCCGCAATATGGCGGCCACCTATAACGAGATCGCCGACCGGATCCTGCCCGCCCTGCGCCGCAGCGAAATGAAATTGAACTACGAGCGCGTGGGCAGGAGTGATGAACAGATCACGGCCACGAGCAAGAGCATGCCTGATAGTCTCAATGCGGAGGAAACGCACTATGCCGCCACGCTCACCACCGACCTGAACGAGCAGCTCCGCATCTACCGCGATGCCGAGCGCCTCTTTCCCAATGACTACCGTGGTGCCAACAACGTAGGCTGGGTACTGATGCAGCAGAACAAGCTCGCCGATGCCGAAGCCCAGTTCCAAAAGGCCAACGGCATCCAGGACAATCCAGTGAGCACCAACAACCTCGGTGTGGTCGCACGCCTGAAGGGCGATCGTAAGAAGGCAGCCGAGCACTACAACAAGGCCATGGCCGGCGGCCCCGAAGTGAAGTACAACCTGGGTATCGTCAACATCATGAACGGTGACTACGGTGCGGCCAACAGCAACATGAGCGGCACCAACAGCTTCAACGCCGCGCTGGCCAAGATGCTGGGTGGCGATGCCGCCGGAGCCAAGACCATCCTGAGCCAGAGCCCCGAGAAGGACACCGCCGCAGGCCACTACCTGATGGCCATCATCGGTGCCCGCACCAACGACGGGAACCTTGTGCGTGACCAGATCGGCCTTGCCGTGCAGAAAGACGCCAGCCTGCGCGAGAAAGCCCTCAAGGACCTTGAGTTCCGCGCATATAAGGGCCAGCTCGGCCTCTGAGTCACTCACCAACCTTATCCAGGAAGCCCTTCCGGCAACGGAGGGGCTTCTGCTTTCCAGACCGTGTTACTTGATCAAGCACACGGCAACGCGTCCATACGGCACGAATGCCGTTCAGGCAAATATCCCGGCACCAGCGCAGGATCTACTGCATGCTTGCAGGACATTAGGATCGAACGCGCTCCTCCCCCCTGCAATGACCTGTAGGATCGGTAAGGCCATTACGGATCAAGTGTCGTCGCGCGACGAATGCCGGGTGGTGTCCGGATGATCAATGGGACCGGTTGGCATGGGTCTAAGGGGCACTGGAGCTAAATGGCAGAAGGTAGAAACATCGGCAGGTGCCCTCGGCACCAGCGATGTGAGATCTACAAGAAAGCGGAGATGCTTGTGATGGTCGGCCGGACCTGGGTCAGAACACGATCTTCTGACGGCGGATGCGTGCGCGGTACTTCTTCGAACTACTGCGATACTTGTACATCTTGTAATGCACGTGGAACTTCAGGAAGAGATAAGCGTCCAGATCATCCGGGTCGCCGCGCTGCTGCCCGGCTGCCGTGGGGTTGAGGCCTCCCTCATACAACGGGCCCACACCCAGGCTGGGGTCGGCAAGGAAGGCGGCCACATCGCCATTGGCCGCAAGGATCGCATCATTGTCATAATAGAACCCGCTTACATCGTCGATGTAGTCTGTGAAAGTCTTGGTGTACTGTAGTTCGAGGCCCCCACTCAACTGCTTGTTGAAAGCCTTGCGCACCCCGATGCCCATGGGAATGCATAACTGGATATTCTCATATTCCTCGGCACCGTTGGGCAATCCCTGACCCTCTGTACCCAATGGCTTAAGCCTGACCCAGGTATTGTTGAACTGTGCCTGTGGGTCGAAGTAGAAGCCTGCGACCCCCCCGAAGAAGTACAGTCCCACCCGGCTCGATTTGGTGCCCTTCACACCGCGGAGGTCGTACACATGCCCCAGTTCCTCACGGTAGAGATGCACTTCATATAGGAGGCCGAACTCCACCACGTCGGACTTGAAGCTCAGGTTGCGGTTATTGCGGAAGGGTTCCTGCGTCAAATTGTCATTGCCGGCAAGGATCCCATAGGTGAGATTCGCCCGCAGGGCCATTTTGCGCCGCAGGTAGTAGCGGTAACCAAGGCTTACCGCAGGGCGGGTCTGACTGATCTCCAGATCCCAGATAAAGGGCGAACCGATCTGGTCTCGTCCGCCAAGTTCTCCCAGAAAGTTGGACATGCCAAGTCCCGCAGTGATCTCGTGGCGGTGGGTCTTCCAATACGTGGATTGCCGGAAGTATTGGGCGCTCACCGGCACTGTGACAAGGCAGCCCAAGACGGTTAGGACGATTACGGATCGCGCGTGCTTGCTCTGCATGGTACCGGGGGCCACTGCGGCCAAATATAGACGCTTTGCCCGGTCGCCATGGCCCACCGGCCGGGATCTCTTCCCATAGACCTGTTCAAGTCCACGGGGTTGCCTTCAGTTCCATGGTCCTCCGTTCGCCTGTTTCGATGCGAACCACCAGATCACCACCCCCACACAAACCGACACGTTGAGCGAATGTTTGCTGCCCAGTTGTGGCACTACCACGCACCCATCGCAGGCCGCGATGACCGCATCGTCCACACCGCGTAATTCATTGCCGAAGACCAGGGCCAAGGGCACTTCCGGGTCGTGATCCACCGACCCCAGCGACACGGCCTTCAAGGTCTGTTCGACAGCGAGGACCCGGTATCCTCGTTCTTGTAAAGCTCGAACGGCCTCCGCCGCATCGGCAACGTGCCGCCAAGGGACTGAGTTGGTGGCACCCAAAGCCGTTTTTTCGATCTCCCGGTGCGGTGGCAGCGGCGTGAGCCCGCAGAGCAATAGCTCTTCCGATCCGAAGGCATCGGCCGTGCGGAACACCGAGCCCACATTGTGCCGGCTGCGTACATCATCCAGCACTACCGTGATTCGCCGCGTCAGCGTCCTACTGTACTGTTCAGGCGCCACCCGATCCATTTCATCCATACGCAGCTTGCGGTCTCCGGAGGGCATGATCGTGGGGAAAATGTGGGGGAAAGGAAGACTATTTCGGAGGGTGGGATCGTGGTGCGGTCCATACCTTTCCGGGCTGCGAAATATAGAGCGCGGCAGGGAGGCCATGGCGAAGAAGGAAGGTGGCGAAACACCGCTGATGGACCAGTACGGGCGCATAAAGGCGCAGTACCCCGATGCGCTGCTGCTGTTCCGCGTGGGCGATTTCTATGAGACCTTCGGGAGTGATGCGATCATCGCTTCCAAAGTGCTGGGGATCGCGCTCGCCCGGCGTAACAATGGAGGCAATACCGACATGGAGTTGGCGGGCTTCCCCCACCATGCGCTGGAGAACCACCTTCCCAAGCTCGTAAGGGCAGGCCACCGCGTAGCCATTTGCGACCAACTGGAGGACCCCAAGCTGGCGAAGAGCGTGGTGAAGCGTGGGGTGACCGAGGTGGTGACCCCGGGCGTGGCGTTCAGTGAGCAGGTGGTGGACCACCGCAGCAACCACTGGCTTGCCGCGTTGTGCGGGATGGGCGGACGCTATGGGGTGGCTTTCCTTGATGTCACCACGGGTGAATTCCTTGTGGCCGAGGAGGATGCCGCCCAGGTGGCCAAGCTACTGGATGGTCACGCCCCCAAGGAACTTCTCGTGCCCAAGGGCAGGGTGGATGATGGGCTTCGGAACCTGGCCGAACGCTGGCGTACCTACGCATTGGATGATTGGGTGTTCACCGATGACTTCGCGCGGGAGCGTTTGCTACAGCGTTTCGGCACGGCCTCATTGAAGGGTTATGGGATCGAGGAAATGCGCCTGGGTCAGCGCGCTGCTGGCGCCGTGCTTCATTACCTGGGCGAGACCTGCCACGACCGCCTGGCCCATGTGGGGCGGATCGGCCGCATCCGCCCGGCGGACCATGTAGGCCTGGACCGGTTCACGGTGCGCAACCTGGAACTGGTGGCTCCGGTGAATGAGGGCGGTCGCACACTGTTGGAAGCGATGGACAGCAGCGTGACGCCCATGGGTTCGCGCCTGCTGAAGCGGTGGATCCTCTTTCCCTTGCTCGATCCTGACGCGATCGGAGCGCGGCTGGATAGTGTGGAAGCCCTTATGGGCAATGGAGACCTGTCCGAGGAGCTTGGCGGCATGCTGGAGCAGGTGGGCGATCTGGAGCGCCTGGCGGGTAGAGCCGCTGCCGGACGTTTGTTGCCACGCGATCTTCTCCGGATACAGCGGGCCATCGACAGTGCGGGTGCGATCCGCCAGCGCCTGATGTCCGGTGCAGGAGCGCTGGCCACCCTCATGGATGGTATCGACCCGCCATTGGACCTGGCCTCCCGCATCGCAGCCACCATTGAGCCCGGAACTCCCGCCACGCTGCAGAAAGGGGGCGTGATCCGCAGTGGGGTGCATTCCGAACTGGATGAACTCCGGCATGTGTCGTCGCATGCGAAGGACCTGCTGCTGGAAGCACAGCGTCACGAAAGTGAGCGCACCGGGATCCCCTCCTTGAAAGTGGGCTTCAACAATGTCTTCGGGTACTACCTGGAGGTACGTAACACCCACCGGGACAAGGTGCCGCCCGAATGGGTGCGCAAGCAGACCCTGGTCAACGCGGAGCGGTACATCACCGAGGAACTGAAGGATCTGGAGGAGAAGATCATGGGTGCCGAGGAACGCATGCTCGCATTGGAGAATTCCATCTTCCGGGTCCTTGTGGATGAGGTCGTGGCAGCGATCGTGCCCATCCAAGCCACCGCCACCGCGATCGCGGCGCTGGATGTGCTACGCGCGTTCGCGCACAACGCCACCGCACAGGGCTACTGCCGCCCGGTCTTCACCACCGGCCTGGAACTTGATATCCGGGACGGCCGTCATCCGGTGATCGAACAGCAGCTACCACCGGATACGCCGTATGTGGCCAATGATGTACTGCTGGACCCCGGTACACGGCAGATCGTGATGATCACTGGCCCCAACATGAGCGGCAAGTCAGCGCTCTTGCGGCAAACGGCGCTGATCGCACTGATGGCACAAACGGGCAGCTTCGTGCCCGCATCGTCCGTACGCATGGGTGTGGTGGATCGCATTTTCACCCGGGTGGGCGCCTCGGACAACCTTAGCACCGGCGAGAGCACCTTCATGGTGGAAATGAACGAGACCGCCAGCATCCTGAACAACCTCAGCGAAAGGGCACTGATCCTGCTGGACGAGATCGGTAGGGGCACCAGTACCTATGATGGCATTTCCATCGCCTGGGCCATCGCCGAATACCTGCATGAGCACCCCACGCGGCCCAAAACGCTTTTTGCGACGCATTACCATGAATTGAATGAGATGGCGGGCATCTTCCCGCGCATCCACAATGCCAACGTGGCGGTGCGCGAGGTGGATGGCCGCGTGTTGTTCCTGCGCAAACTCGTGCCCGGCGGCAGCGATCGCAGCTTCGGCATCCATGTGGCACGTATGGCCGGCATGCCGGATAAAGTGGTGGCCCGTGCCCAGCGCGTGTTGGCCCACATGGAGCGCAGTCACGGGGGCGATCTGGGCGATGGCGGCGAATTGCCCTCCACGATGGCACAAACCGCCGCGGTCGGACCGGGGCGTGAGTTGCAGTTGAGCATCTTCCAATTGGACGATCCCGCATTGGAAGGCATCCGGGAGGAGATCGCCGCACTGGACATCGATACGCTCACTCCGGTGGAGGCGCTGCTCAAGCTGCACGGCATCAAGCGGATGATAGGTGCCGGAAAGACCAGGCTCCGCAAAGCCTGAGAGGATCCGCCTCTGGATACATCGCGGACGATTATATTTGCGGCCCATCGCGAGAGTAGCTCAGTTGGTAGAGCACGACCTTGCCAAGGTCGGGGTCGCGGGTTCGAGTCCCGTTTCTCGCTCCAGGCGGGGATGATCTTTGGATCGTCCCCGCTTTTTTTCCGCGCTACGCATCACCTTTGCCACCAAGCGCCCGGGTGGTGGAATGGTAGACACGAGGGACTTAAAATCCCTTGGCCCGCAAGGGCCGTGTGGGTTCAAGTCCCACCCCGGGCACGATGGAGGATGTTCGCGGGCTTCCGCGTGGTGGCAGGACACGCATCGCACCGACCCCCAGTGGCTATCTGCATGCGGGGAATGCGGTCAATTTCCTGCTGACCGAAATGCTCGCCCGGCATGTGGGCGCCACCCTGCTGCTGCGGATCGATGACCTGGATGCGGACCGCAGCCGCCCGGAATACCTGGAGGACATCTTCACCAGCCTGGCATGGCTCGGGATCTCCTGGGATGAAGGTCCCACGGACCCCGGGGATCACCAGCACAAATGGTCCCAGACCCATCGTATCGATCGGTACCTGGGGATCGCGGAGCAACTTATGAGGGCAGGGCATCTGTACGCCTGCACCTGTTCACGTCGCCAGCACAGGGATCTGACGGAAGGCGGGAGGGTTTGCACCTGTAGGGCTGCGGACCTCCCCTTTGATGGCCGGGATGCCACCTGGCGCCTGTACGTACCGCCAGCCACACGGGTCCATGTGCCGGAAATGTTTGGCGCGGGTGTCAAGATCGATCTTGCCGGGGAGATGGGAGATGTGGTACTCCGGCAGCGTGATGGTCGTCCCGCTTATCAATTGGCTTCCCTGGCCGATGACGTGGATCGTGGTATAAGCATCATCGTCCGTGGTGAAGACCTGCTGCCCTCAACTGCCTGTCAACTGCATATCGCGGGCCTACTGGGCCTGGACCTCTTTTCGAATGCGCGTTTCGTGCATCATCCCCTGGTGCGGGATGCGGCGGGAGCGAAGCTTTCCAAGTCGGCAGGAGCATCATCGCTGAAGGCCATGCGTGAGGCCGGGATAGGAACGTCGGCCTTGCGCGCGGAGACGGAACGCCGTTTTGAGGCGGTGATCACCGGTAGGATATGAATGCCGTTTTAGAATCCTGAGCGAATGATCACCATGGCGGTGATCAATGCGGCAAGAAGTCCGAGGATCAATGCCACCAAAGCATAGCCCTTGCCCCTGCGTTCCAACGATCGGATGCGGCGCAGTGCGATCGCGGCCACCACGATGCCTGCCACCAGTAGCACGGAGACCAACACTCCACTGTTCGTGAGGAATGCCGCTGTGGTCCCGAGCGCCACAAGGCCCAGGGCCACCAGCCCCAAAGGGTCGAATGGACCATCCGGCAGGGTGGGCTCGGGTTCCTGAACGTCCGGAAGGAAGGGTGGGTGTGTAGGGTGGTTTGGGACTTCTGGCGCAAGCGGAACGCGTCTTGGGACCAGAACCCCACTGTGAATGTTGCTTGCCGTGACCACGTCTGTCACCGTGGGCTGCTCGGACGCAGGTGCCTTGTTCGGGCCATGTTCTGGAACGACGACTTGGCCACCTTTCGTGCGCGTCATTTTCACCTCACGACCCAAAGGTTCCACAGTGCGTGAGGTATGAAGATCCACATGCCAGCCGGGCTGCAGGCGCCGTTTCTGGAAGACACCCTCTGAAACTGTCGTACGGCCTGCCGAACAGGACCCCTGGATCCACGCCATGACCAGCCAAAGAAGAACGAGCGGGGCATATCGGCGCATGGGATGAAGAAGCTGGGACCCTGTGCGCTTCAGAGCTTCCGAAGTCGTTCTCCCAGCCAAACGATCGCGATCCCGATCAGGAGGAAGGTGATCTGGATCGGCAATACACTGCGCAGCATGAACATCTGCACCACTATCCAGATGATCAAGGCCCCACCGGCCACTTGCGCAAAACGGCCGGTATTCACTGGACGTATGGCGACCATTAACGCTGCGACCAAACTGCCCATGCCGATCACCGAGAACAGCAACAGCCCCGGGATCCGATAACTGTGGAAGGGTGAATGGTCCAGCCAGGAAAGGGGCATCTCCATGGAAGAGCCGTCCGGCGTGTAGGTGAGCATGGCCCCGGCGACCACAGCGGAGATCCCGTTGAAGAGCAACAGCGCGAAGAGGATCCAGCGCATCATGTAGTGCAAGTCTACGGACCGAACCGCACCCTTACCTGTTGATCTTCAGGTTTCTTCGCCGATCAGTCGGAAGTCATCACCATCGAACAGGCCTTTGTCGCTCATCTTCAAATGCGGGATCACAAGCAGGGCCATGAAGCTGAGCGTCATGTAAGGAGCGGAGAGCTTGCTGCCCAGTTCTTTGGCGGCGCGGTCCATGGCGGCATAGCCCCGTGCCACCTCGTAAGGATCGGCGTCGGTCATTATCCCGGCCACAAGCAGGGGAAGCACCATGCGGCGCGCACCTTCCACCAGGCTGATGCCACCGCACGACTCGATCACGAAATTCACTGCTGCGCAGAGATCCTCATCGTTGGTACCCACGGCCACGATGTTGTGGCTGTCGTGCGCCACACAGCTGGCGATCGCGCCACGCTTCAAACCAAAGCCGCGGATCCAACCAAGTGCCACAGGCGCATCGGCATAGCGGTTCACCACCGCGATCTTCAACAGGTCCCGATCGGGGTCGGGCACCATGAGGCGCTCCACGACCTTGCCATGCAGGAAGCGCTTTTGGGTGATGAGTTGTCCATCCAGTGCCTCGATGGCCAGCAACTGATCATCCTGTGCCGGCACCCGGAAGTCGGCTTCGTCTTTGGGGCTGCAGTTGAAGTTGTTCGGTCGCGTAGCATGTACGTGTGGGATGTGGCTTGCACCTTCCTCGGCCACCATCTCACCGGCGATGTACGTTCGCCTCACGCGGAAACGGATGAGGTCTTCAACAATGATCAGGTCGGCCGGATCACCAACGCGCAGCTGCCCCACCGGAAGTTCGTAGTGCTCCACAGGGTTGATGCACGCGGCCTGAAGCACGTTGAAGACATCCACTCCTTCGGCCACGCAACGTGCACAGAGGTCGTTGATATGACCCTGCGTCAAGCGGTCGGGATGCATGTCGTCCGTGCATAACATCACCTGGTCTGGGTGACTCATCAGCAGGGGCATCAGGGCTTCCAGGTTCTTTGCGGCGCTGCCTTCGCGGATACTGACGCGCATGCCGTGCTGCAGCTTGTCCAGGGCCTCGTCCATTGTGAAGCATTCATGATCGGTGGAGATGCCCACCTGCCCCGGCCCCAGCCCGGCACGGATGTATCGCTCAGCGGCTTCATGCCGCAGGCCGGGTGCATGGCCATCCACCGGCTTGCCCAGGCGGCGAGCATGCGCCAGTTTCCGCATCACTTCGGGATCGGCGTTGATCACACCCGGGAAATCCATCAGTTCGCTCAGGTAGAGGATCTCCGGCCGCTCCAACAGGCGGCCCACGGCATCAGAGTCGATCTGCGCACCGGCCGTTTCGAACATGGTGGCCGGAACGCAGCTGGGCGCACCGAAGAAGAAGTGGAAGGGCACCTGCCCGCCGTTCGCGATCATGTACTCCACACCCTCCACGCCGAGCACATTGGCGATCTCGTGTGGATCGCTGATGGTGGCCACCGTGCCATGGACCACGGCCAGGCGTGCGAATGAACTGGGGATCAGCATCGAGCTTTCCACATGCACATGGGCATCGATGAAGCCGGGAAGGATGTAGCCCTCCACGGCCCCGGTCACCTGACGAATGGCGGAAATACGTCCTTCATCTATGGCCACTTCGGCCGGGATGATCCGCCGCGCCGGGATATCCACCATGTTGTGGCGCAGAAGGGTCGTGGGCATGGCCGGCAAGGTAGAGACACCGGTCGGGTGGCTTGCATTTCCAGTGTGACCCATACCCACCCCCTAACTTTCGTTCTATTGTGCAGCTATCAGTGCCGCGAGTTCTTTGTGCCGGTCCCAAGCGGGCCACGGCTGGAGACTTGAGCAATTTCCTCCGTACCGATCGGCCGTTGATCCAACGGCCTTTCAACCAAGGCACCTGGAGCAGGGTGCCTTGGTGCTTTCCGGACATACCCTCCATCGCATTCAGGTAATGGTCATCCAAGCGTCATCCTGCGATCATATCCGTGGTGTCACTTTGGGGCATGCGCAATACCACGGACCTTCCCACACCACTGGAACGCTCGCTGCGGCTCGCATTGGTGTTGGCCGTGGTGGGTCTCATCGCCCTGGTCATCGTGTAAGGGACGGGTCCTGGCTGATGCCGGTCATGTCATCCCTGCATGAAGAACCTTACTTCGTATCCCGAAGAAGCAAGGCGATGGGAACAGGACGTTTTGAGATCAAGGTGGACAAGGCGGGCGAGTTCCGCTTCAACCTGCTGGCCAGCAACGGCCAGGTGATCCTCAGCAGCGAGGGTTACAAGCGCAAGGATTCGTGCCTCAACGGTATCGAAAGCGTACGTCGCCACAGTGCGGAAGAACGCTTCTTCGAGCGGACGATCGCGGCCAACGGCAAGTACCACTTCAACCTGAAGGCGGCCAATGGCGAGATCATCGGCACCAGTCAGTTGTATGCCGATACCGGCGGACTCGAAGGAGGGATCGCCTCGGTGCGCATGCACGCTCCGGACGCCGTGGTCTTCCAGCGGTGACCAGCGGCACGTAGCTTGTTGGCGATCGGGTCCATCAAAACCTTGCGCCATGTCCGGACCCCGCTTCCTTCCATTGATCTGTGCCACCCTTCTGTCGACCTTGTTCTCCTGCACCACCGTGCGCCAGGGCACCATTGGGGTGAAGCAGCGTTTCGGGAAGCTCAGTGAACGCACCATCAGTTCGGGGCTGGTGATGGTGAATCCATTCACTACACGGGTCATCAAGGTGCCGGTGCGCACGGTGAATCGTGAGATCGAGATGGAACTACCCAGCAAGGAGGGTCTCAATGTGCTCAGCGAGATCAGCATCCTGTATAGGATCAAGCCGGAAATGGTGCCGCACATCATCGAGAACGTGGGCACGGACTACGAGCAGAGCATCATCGTGAGTGTGTTCCGATCGGCGGCAGCGGACATTTGCTCCCGGCACTTCGCCAAGGATATGCACAGCGCCCAACGCGCCGCGATCGAGAAACAGATCAGCGATCATATGAACATATTGCTGGAACCGCGCGGCTTCGTGATCGAAGCGGTGCTGATGAAAAGCATCCGGCTCCCCAAGGGACTGGCCACGGCCATTGAGGACAAGCTGGAGGCCGAACAGCGCGCCCAGCAGATGGAATTCGAGCTGCAGCGCGAACGACTGGAAGCAGAACGCAGGGTGATCGAGGCCGAAGGGGTGCGCGATGCGCAGAAAGTGCTGAGCGAAGGGCTCAATGAGAACATCCTGCGCTTCCGCAGCATCGAGGCCTTTGAACAACTTGCCCGATCACCCAACGCCAAGGTGATCGTGACCGATGGTAGCACGCCCTTTCTGATCCAGGGGGAGGAGTGAGCCGGGCTTCAGTGCCCGAACATCTCTTTTACACGCTCGAAGAAGCCTTTGTCCTTGGCCGTGGGCCTGGGCTGGATGCCAGGGCTGTCGCGCATTTTTTCCAACGCGGCTTTTTCCTCCTTGGTCAGGTTGGTGGGGGTCCACACCGCAACATGTACGAACAGGTCGCCCGTACCACGGCCATGCACATCGGCGATGCCCTTGCCGCGCAGGCGCAGGACATGGTTGCTCTGGGTGCCGGGCTCCACCTTCACCTTGGCCTTGCCACCTACGATGGGCACTTCGATGTTGGCCCCCAATGCGGCATCCACCATGCTTATGAAGACCTCGTGGTGCAGGTTCACGCCATCGCGCCGTAGTTCGGGATGCTGCTCCTCCTCGATCACCACCAGCAAGTCACCCGGTACACCTCCGGCCGGGGCCTCGTTGCCCATGCCGCTGATGTTCAGTTGCATGCCTTCTTCCACACCAGCGGGGATCTGTATGGGTACCACCACCTCCTCGCGCATCAGCCCATGCTCGTCGCTGCCCGGTGCACGCTTGCTCACGGTCTGGCCGATACCTCCACAGGCAGGGCAGGTGGAAACAGTCTGCATCTGGCCCAGGAAGGTGCTCTGCACACGCCGCACCTGCCCGTTCCCACCGCAGGTACCACAGGTGCCGTATTCGCTGCCCTTGGCTCGAACGAGTTTGATCACCTTGATCTTCTTTTCGGCGCCACGGGCGATCTCCTCCAGGGTGAGTTTCAGGCGCACGCGCAGATTACTTCCCTTGATCACGCGACGTCCGCCCCCGCGACCGCTGAAACCGCCAAAGGCCCCGCCACCGAAAGCATCGCCGAAAATGTCACCGAACTGGGAGAAGATGTCCTCCATGTTCATGCCTCCGCCGTGGTGGGTGCCACCCATCCCGCGACCGGCATGCCCGAATCGATCATACCTGGCCTTTTTCTCGGGATCGCTCAGGATCTCATAGGCCGAGGCGGCTTCCTTGAAATGCTCCTCGGCGGCCTTGTCGCCTGGATTCTTGTCCGGATGATGTTTGATGGCCTGCTTACGGTAGGCCTTCTTGATCTCGTCAGCGCTGGCACTTTTGTCTACGCCAAGGACTTCATATGGATCGCGTTCGCTCATGGGGGTACTCCGTTCCGTCTCGCAGAGGGCCGATCGGCCCCAGCCATTACTCGCCTACCACCACCCTGGCGTAGCGGATCACTTTGTCGTGCAGGGTGTAGCCGTTCTCCACCACGTCGATCACCTTGCCCTTCAGATCGTCGCTGGGGGCGGGAGCCCTGGTGATGGCCTCATGGTGGTCCGTGTCGAAGGCCTTTCCCTTCGCATCGTCCATGGGTTTGAGGCCCTGTCCTGTCAGGATGTTCAGCAGTTTCTGCTGGATCAACCGTACACCATCGCGCACGGCCCCGATGTCTTCCACCTTCTCATTGTTGGCCACGGCCCGTTCCAGGTCGTCCATCACCGGCAGTATGGCAGCCAGGGTGTTCGCCCCGGCGTACTGGATAAGGTCCAGACGCTCTTTGGCGGTGCGTTTGCGAAAATTGTCGAACTCGGCGAATAAGCGCACGTACTTGTCGTGCAGCGCCTGGTGTTCGGTGCGCATCGCCTCCAACTCGCCCTGCAGGGTGGCTTCTGCCGTGCTGTCAGAAGTGCCGTTGTCCTGGTCCTCGGTGGTGGACCCCGATGCTTCCTCTGGCATTGCGGCCTCCTCCGGGGTGGTGGTGTCCTGTGGTTTCATCCGTTCGTTGTCCATCGTCATCACACTATAGGTCCGGGTGTGCGATGAAATGACACGCATACCCGGGTCGCCGCATTGGTCAATTCCGGTGCCATGGCCGTTGGGCGGACAGCTTGGCAGGGACGCAAAGAAAAGGGGCCGCCCCGGCATGGAACGGCCCCTTTTACAATTGTGGATGTCAGCGCTGGATCATGAAGCGGTGTTGGTGTCGCTGTTCTCCTTCCAGGATGTGCAACACGTACATGCCATTGGCCAGCTGGGGGAGCGGGAGCCCGAAGGTCGAAGGTCCTTCCTCCACCGACTGGCGCGAAGTGATCACCTGGCGCCCCATTCCGTCGTAGACCAGGATCTGGATATCCCCGGTCCCCTGGGCCAGATAGTCCAGCATCAGCTTGTCCGTGGCCGGGTTGGGATAGAGATTCATCACACCGGTCTCAGGGAGGAGCTCCAGACCTTCAGGGTCCACATCGAACTCACCTTCGCGGAAGTTGCTGCCGCTGATGCTGGCCCGCAAAGTGTAACACTGCGTGGTGTTGAAGGCACCATTGTAGCCATATACCCGGATATAGTAGGTGGCGACGATGTTGGTGTTGTGGATGATCACCTCGTTGGCCGTGCCGCCGTTCTGGCTGATCCCCACTTGTGTGCTGGTCCCGCGATACAGGCGAACGTCGTAATCAGCGGGCAGGGTGGTGAGATCGATCCGGATCTTACGTTGGGAACTGGTATTGTTGAACTTGAACCAGTCCACATCCGAACTGCTGCTGATCAGGCCCTGGATGTTGGTGTTGACCGGTATCCATTTCGCTGCCGCGGTGCTGTTGTTGCTCTCCCACGTATCGGTACAGCCCGCACTCGCGGTGGTGAAATTCACCTGTGCGGAATATGCCGAAGTGGCGCCGGAGCAAACGGAGCGCACCCGCGCGTTGTACGCGGTGTTGGGACTGAGGCCGGTGAGGGTGTGGCTGGTACCGGCTACGCTCACCGAGATCCAGGTACTTGAACTGTTGAGCTTGTACTCCAGCGTGTAGCTCGCGGCGGAGGCCACGGCGTTCCACCCGAGGGTGGCTGAAGCGGATGTGATGCCCGAAGCGGCCAGCCCGGTGGGTGTGGAGCAGGTCTGCACGAGGGTGGCACTTGCGTTCAACGCGTAGCACTGCGTGGCACTGAAGGCGCCATTGTAGCCATACACATGGATGAAGTAGGTCCCGGCGGCCGCGTTGTTGTAAGTGATGCTCTCGCTGGTGGTGCCGCCCGCCTGCGAGATGGCCAGTTGCGAACCACTGCCATTGAGCAGGCGCAGGTCATAGTCCGCAGCAAGGTTGCCCAGGGTGATGCTGATGTTAGAGGTGGCGCCCAGCGTGAACTTGTAATAGTCCACATCACTGCTGGATGCGATCAGCGCATTGATCGTGGCGGGCAGGGTGATGGTGGGCGCGGTGCCGGTGCTGTTATTGGGCTCGAGCGCATCACTACAGCCTGTCGTCGTGGTGGTGAAATTGATGGCCGTCGAATAGGCTGATGCGTTGCCGCCGCAGATCGTCCGCACACGTGCATTGTATAGAGTGCCTGCGGTAAGCCCTGACACGATGGAACTTGTGCCGGTGGTAGACACCGTGGTCCAGGTGCTCGAACTGTTCAACTTGTACTGCATTTCATACCCGGTGGCGCCGCTCACGGCGTTCCATGAGATCGTGGCCCCCGTGGTGCTGATGCCTGTGGCGGCCAGTCCGCCCGGTGTGTTGCAGGTGCCGCCGCCTGGCGCCACGCAGCCCTGTGAGTTCAGCAGCGCTACACGGGCCCCACCCGATGCGAAGAGGGCCTGCATGCGGCTCTTCTGTCCCAGGGTGAAGATGTTCATGCACCCGTCATTGGTGTAGTCCATGTAATTCATGGTCATTTCCACAGGGGAACCCGAGCACGTGCTATAGTGTGGATGGCTGGGGCAGCCGCCGTTGGAGGTGTTGTGCACCGGGGTGTCGGCAACGAAGTCGTTGCCGCAGGTGGCATCTCCCCAGATATGACGCAGGTTCAGCCAGTGACCAACCTCGTGCGTGAGGGTGCGGCCGTAGTGGAAAGGCGAAGCCGTTCCCGGGTTCGTAAGACTGCCCACGGAAGAGAACAGCACCACCACACCATCGGTGGCAGCGGCGCCACCAGGGAACTGGGCATAGCCGAGCAGCCCGCCACTGAGGTTGCAGGTCCAGATGTTCAGGTAGTTGTCGCGGGGCCATGCGTTGCTGCCACCGTTCGCCGTGTACTTCACAGCGTTGTTGCTGCTGAAGCTGGTCACCGTGGTCTGCCGACGTACGATCCCCGTGGTGGGGTTGCCGCTGGGGTCGCGCTGGGCCAGGCAGAATTGCACTTCGGTGTTGGCCCCCAAAGAGGCGAACAGGGCAGGTGTCTGGTTCGCGTCGCTGTTCAGCCGGGCGAAGTCGTCGTTAAGTTGCTGTAGTTGGGCCAGTATCCTTGCATCGGGGATGTTCTGGGCGGTGGTATTCCACACCACATGGAAGACCACCGGGATGATGACCACCGCGCGCTCGGCGGTAGGGTCGTCCTGGGCGACGAACTGCTGGGTGAAGGATTCGATCTGTTCCAGACGCAAAGCCCGCTCGGGGTCTTCGGCGATCTCCTGTTCCAGGTATTCCATGGTGCCGCAATTGCGTTGGGCCAGCAGGGGCACGGAGAGCAGAAGCACAAATAGGAGCAGCACAGGCCGCACCTTTCCAAGGCGGAATGAGGGTCTCATGGGCGGGATGTTTGGGTGGGTGGAGCGCGGCGCTATGGACGCCGTTGATGATACAAGCTTACGCCGCGCAAGGCTTATGCGCAAGGGGCTGGACCAGCACGGAGAGCCATGAGTTATCAACAGGTGCCCGGATCGGTGGCACAATAACATCAGGGGCCGTATCGCATGCGATACGGCCCCTGATGTGCTGCGCCCTTACACGCTCAAAGGCTCTTCACGTACTTGTCCAGCTCCTGGTGCAGTGCCAGGCCGCGCAGGTTCTTGGCCACGATCACGCCGTTGGGATCGATCAGGAAACTCATCGGGATGGAACTCACCCCATACAGACGGCCGGCCTCGCTTTGCCAGTGCTTCAAGTCGCTCACATGCCATTTCCACACCAGACCATCCTGGGCAATGGCCTGTTTCCAGGCTTGACGGTTGCGGTCCAGGCTCACACTGTAGATGTCGAAGCCCTTGGCATCCTTGAACTTGGCCTTGCTGTACTTCTCATAAGCGGCCACGATGTTGGGATTCTCCTTGCGGCAGGGCCCGCACCAGCTGGCCCAGAAATCGATCAGCACGTACTTCCCCTTCAGTTCGGAGAGCTTCATCACCTTGGTGCTGTCCACATTGTGGAAGGCCAGTTCCGGGGCCTTGTCCCCAATGGCGGTGCCGACCCGGGGGTTGTTCGCATCTGGGGGCTGCTGACGTTGGGCATTGGTGGTGAATCCATAGATGGCCAGCAGGGCCACAGCGGAAACGGTGATGACGCGAAGCTTGGACATGGAAGTGCGGGTGGACATGGTGCAAAAGTAGGGGAGTGGTGGACGGCGCCCATCGCCAACAACGTGCCGGGTTGGGATCCAAATGCCAAATGCCAGTTGCCAGTTAAGCAGTTGGCAGTAGGCAGTTGCTGGATCGAACCGGGTTGGTTCAGTTGACCACTTCGATGCGGGCGCCCAGGGCGTTGAGGCGGGTGTCGATATGCTGGTAGCCGCGCCGGATCTGCGCGATGTTCTCGATGATGCTGGTGCCTTCGGCGCTGAGGGCGGCGATCAGCAGTGCCACGCCCGCGCGGATGTCCGGGCTGGTCATCCGGATGGCGCGCAGCGGCTGCGTGAAATCCTGTCCGTTCACCACCACGCGGTGCGGGTCGCAGAGGATGATCTGCGCTCCCATGTCGATGAGCTTGTCGGTGAAGAACAGCCGGCTTTCGAACATCTTCTGGTGGATCAATACACTGCCCCGGGCCTGCGTGGCCACGGTGAGCACGATGCTCAGCAGGTCCGGGGTGAAGCCCGGCCAGGGGTGGTCACTGATGGTCATGATGCTGCCATCGATGAAGGTGCTGATCCGATAGTGTTCTTGTGCGGGCACCAGGATGTCGTCGCCCTGCCGCTCCACGGTGATGCCCAGCTTGCGGAACACGTCGGGGATGCACCCCAGATGCTCGTATCCGGTGTCTTTGATGCGGATCTCGCTGCGCGTCATGGCCGCAAGTCCGATGAAGCTGCCGATCTCGATCATATCGGGCAGCATGCGGTGTTCGGTACCGCCCAATGCCTGCACCCCGTCGATGGTGAGCAGATTGCTGCCGATGCCTGTGATCTTCGCTCCCATGCGGTTGAGCATGTGGCAGAGCTGCTGCAGGTAGGGCTCGCAGGCGGCGTGGTAGATGGTGGTACGCCCCTCGGCCAGGACAGCGGCCATCACGATGTTGGCAGTGCCGGTCACGCTGGGCTCATCCAGCAGCATGTGGGTCCCTTTCAACCGCCGGGCCTCCACTTTGTAGAATCCTTCCTTGGGGTCGTAGGTGAACGCAGCGCCCAGGTTCTGGAAACCGATGAAGTGGGTGTCAAGCCTGCGCCGGCCGATCTTGTCGCCACCCGGTGTGGGGATGTAGCCCCGGCCGTAGCGGGCCAGCAGCGGACCCACGATCATCACGCTGCCCCGCAGCCCGCCACCCATGGACCGGAACTCGGGCCGCATGAAGAACTCGATGTCGATGTCCTTCGCTGTGAAGCGGTAGTCGCTGTCGTTGAGCCGTTCCACCTCCACGCCCATGTGGCGCAGCAGATCGATCAGTTTGTTCACGTCCACGATGTCCGGCACGTTGCGCACGGTGACCGGCTCGGGGGTGAGCAGCACGGCGCAGAGGATCTGCAGGGCCTCGTTCTTGGCACCCTGCGGGGTGAGGGTGCCCTTCAGGCGGTGGCCACCTTCAATGCGGAAACTGGTCATGCGGCTCCACGGGCCGTGAGTTGATCCGGCCGCGTCAAAGCAACAACGGCACAGGGTTGTCCTGCGGGGTGCCGTGCGCCGGGTTTACACGGGGCCGTGTGGACGGGGGCGGGGTGTGGGCCATTGTCACATGTCGGGCAGCCGGACAACAGACAACGGACGACCGACTACTAATACCGCTTCTTCCGCTTCCTGTTCCGCTTCTTATTGCCCCCACCACCATGGCGCTTGCGGGTATCCACCTCATTGCGCGGGCCCGTCTGTTGCGTGCGCAGCAGGTCGGCGGTGTGTGCCAGTTGTACATCCTCCTTCAGCTTCACCTTACCCTTGCTCAATTCGGCCAGGTCTTTCAAGATCACCGGATCGGGCACGGTGTCGCGGTTCCAGGTGAGGAACTGTTTCTTCATGTGGTTGGCGATCAGCTCGGCGTAGGCGTCGCGCTTCTCGCCCGGCTCCATTTCCGCGCATTGGGCGATCATGCTCTCCACCAACCTGCCGTAGTGTCCGAACCTGATCTTGGTCTGCGGGTAGAACACCTGGTTCGGCTTGCTCTCCAGCTCTTCGGCCGTTGGCATGGGGAAGGGGGCGTCCACATCGAGCTTCAGGTCGCTCATGATCCACAGGTGGTCCCACAGGGTACGTTCGAAGTTGTCGCTGTTGCGCAGTTGTGGATTCAGGCGTGCGATCACCTGGATGATGGCCCTGGCCTGGCGGGTGCGCTGCTCGCGGTCCTCGATCTCCATCACGTGGTCCACCATGCGCTGCACATGGCGGCCATATTCGGGGATCGGCAGTTTGGGACGCTGGGTGTTGTAGTCGAAAGTAGCCGTGCTCATGGGAGCTATGTTCGATATCGGATGGAGCGGCCGCGCGAGTTGCGCACAGTTCCCGGAGAGGGTGCCTGGCTGCTCAGGAACGGTTCAAATGTAGGGAAGCGGATGGTTCATCACCTCCGGGGCACTGTCAACTTCGCGAAACGCAGCAGCAACTGCTTCCGACTGGCGCTTTTCGATCAGGCACCCGCGCGCAATGGTCCGGCTATCTTTGGCCGGCTTCGAAAAGCATGCGCCCCAAGGTTTTCATTTGCACCCGCTTCAACATTGTACTCCGGGGCAAGAACGAGCGGCCGGACAAAACAGGTTCGCCCACCGGCACAGTGGAATGGCTGGAACGCCGCTTCGAGCTTTTCGAGCGCGTATGCCTCCCATCGCTCATGGCGCAGACCGACGGCGACTTCCATTGGCTCGTTTTCTTCAGCGACCGCACCCCGGAGCCTTTCCTGACGCGCATCCATGATCTGCACCGGCGTTTCCCGGCCTTCATGCCACGTTTTCTTGAGGATGGCGAGATACCTGTACGCCGTTACCGTGCTGAAGTGCAGAAGCTGCTCTCGCCGTATGATACCCATGTGATCACCACACGGCTGGACAACGATGACGCCCTGCACCGCAGCTATGTGGAACGCCTGCGTGGTGAGTTCCACGGGCAGGATGATGAAGTGGTGAATTTCCTCAACGGCGTTCAGTTCGACATGGAAGGTGGTGTGGTGGTGGACCTGCGAAAGCAGAGTAATCCTTTCATCGGCCGGATCGAGCGTGTGCGGAACGGGCACGTGGATACCGTGTTGTTCGCGATGCATGACCAGGTCCAGGAGAAAGGGAATCTCCGTAATGTGGAGACCATACCGCTCTGGCTGCAATTGATCCACAGTGGCAATCTGGTGAACGAGATGGCCTCGCCACGCATCCGTTTCGATATCGATCTGGAAAAAGAATTCGCGATCCGGGGTCCTGTCCGGATCAACAAGGTCCGATCTATTCGAATGGCCCTGGCCTATCGCGTCATGATCCGACCCTGGAAGAGGTTGCGTGCGGTCTCAAAGCGCCTGTTGGAACGCTGACGCCGGGAACAGCCCGGCTGCTCCTGCATACTGCTCACCCCTCCACCACCGTCAGCTTCGCGAAACGCAGCAGCAACTGCTTCTGCCCCGCGCTGGGGAAGAACACCGTGGCCTTCAGGTCGGGGGCGCTGCCTTCGATCTTCAGCACCTTGCCCTTGCCGAAGCGCTCATGTTCCACGGTCATGCCTTCGGCGAGTCCGGGTGTGTCCGCCCCCAATGTGCTGGTGGCTTCCAATGGTCGGCCATCGGAGGCGATGCGTTTGAGCTTGCCGGGCTTGGGCGTTGGGGCTGGTGCGGAGCGCTTCTGTGCTATCGGACGCTGCGGCAGAGGTGCGCGTTTTTCACGGCCGTAGATCGGCTGGCTGCTGCCGTGATCTCCGGCCGGTGCATCAAGGCCCGCCACCTTCCGTGCCCAGGGAGGTGTTCTCCTGTCCCCGCTAAAACCGCTGAAGGAAGCCCGTTCATTCAGCTTGGGCATCTCCAGGAACTTCTCGTCGATCTCGTCTATGAAGCGGCTGGGCTCGCTGGCCGTGAGGTTGCCCCACTTGTAGCGGCTCATGGCGTAGCTCAACGTGCATCGCTGTTCGGCACGGGTGATCGCCACATAGAACAGGCGGCGTTCCTCCTCCAGGTCGGCGCGGCTTTGCACGGCCATCAGATTTGGGAAGAGGTCCTCCTCCAGGCCCACCACGTGCACATGGGGAAACTCCAGCCCCTTGGCGCTGTGGATGGTCATCAGGCTCACGCGGTCCATGTCATTGGGGTCCTCGCTGTCCGCATCGGTCAGCAGCGCAACATCGATCAGGAAGTCGCTCAGCGTGCGCGGTACGTCGCTGCCCTCGGCCTGTGCGCTGCTGAACTCCTTCATGCCGGCCAGCAGTTCCTGGATGTTCTCGTAGCGGCTCACCCCCTCTGGCGTCTTATCGGTGAAGAGTTCCTTCAGGATGCCGCTGCGACGCGCGATCTCCTCGCCCAGTACCGCCGCGCTGTGCGTGGGCATCTGGGCCTGGAAGCCCTGTATCATCAGCACGAAATCCGCCAGTGCCTTGCGTGTACCGCCGTGGAAACCCAGTTCGCCGAGGTGCTGTAGCAGCAGGTCCCAGATGGGCATTCCCTGCGCGGCGCTGGCCACCAACAGCTTGTCCACCGTGGTCTGCCCGATGCCGCGCGTGGGGTAGTTGATCACGCGCTTCAGCGCCTCCTCGTCGCGCGGATTGCACACCAGCCGGAAGTAGCTGATCAGGTCCTTGATCTCCTTGCGCTGGTAGAAACTCAGTCCCCCGTAGATGCGGTAGGGGATGTTCATCTTCCGCAGCGCCTCCTCCATGCTGCGGCTTTGGGCGTTGGTGCGGTACAGGATGGCGAAGCCCTTGTTCGGCACCTGCTCGCGCATCTGGGTCTCGAAGATGCTGTGGGCCACGAAGGCGCCCTCCTCGTTGTCGCTCAGCGCGCGGTGTACCCGGATCTTCTCGCCTTCGGAGTTGTCGGTCCAGATGCTTTTCTTGATCTGGTCCTTGTTCTTTTCGATCACCGAATTGGCCGCACCCACGATGGTCTTTGTGCTGCGGTAGTTCTGCTCCAGCTTGAAGATCCGGTGGTCCGGGTAGTCGCTGCGGAAATTGAGGATGTTCTGAATATTGGCGCCGCGGAAGGAGTAGATGCTCTGGCTGTCGTCGCCCACCACGGTGAGGTTCTCATGTCGCGCGGCCAACGTCTTCACGATGTTGTACTGCACCAGGTTGGTATCCTGGTACTCGTCCACCAGCAGGTATTGGAAGCGCTGCTGGTATTTCAGCATCACTTCCGGATGGTCGCGGAAGAGGAGGTTGGTGTTGAAGAGCAGGTCGTCGAAGTCCATGGCCCCGGCGCGAAAGCACTTCATGCCGTAGGCCTGGTAGATCTCACCCATCTTCTCGCGACCCACGGCGGCATCACCGGCCATCAGCTCGGTATTGGCCAGGTATTCCAGCGGACCGATCAGGTTGTTCTTGGCGATGCTGATGCGCCCATGCACCTGGTTGGGCTTGTACAACTTATCGTCCAGCTGCCACTCCTTCAGGATGCCCTTGATCACACTGCGGCTATCGTCCGTGTCGTATATCGTGAAGTCCTTCGGGTAGCCCAGCTTGTCGGCCTCAGCGCGCAGGATGCGGGCGAACACGCTGTGGAAGGTGCCCATCCACAGGTTGCGCGCTTCGTTGCCTGCCTGTCCGGTAGGCAGGCTGCCCTGCCCGCCCAGCAGCTTCGCGATGCGCTCCTTCATCTCGCGGGCGGCCTTGTTGGTGAAGGTGAGTGCCAGGATACGGAAAGGGTCCACGCCCCTGGCGGCCATCAGATGGGCGATGCGCACGGTGAGCACGCGCGTCTTGCCGCTGCCAGCCCCGGCGATCACCATGGTGGGGCCGTCGGTCTGCTCCACGGCCGCGCGCTGTGCGGGGTTCAGTCCTTCGAGGTAATGCATGGGGAGAGGGCGAAGGTAACCGGCGAAAGCGGCTGACCCGGGAACATTGACCACTCCCTCAGGAAGAAGTGAGCTGTGCAAGGGTTCGAGGGTGATAGGGTGCAAGGGTGACATCCGGGCCCCTCGCACTCTATCACCCTCGCACTCTGAACACCCTACATAAATTATGTGTCATAAATTATGTACGTTTGTCTCATGCCCGGGGAGTTCAACCCTTTCCTGCTGCAAGGTTATGCCGGTGCGGACACCTTCTGCGACCGCACGGATGAGCTGGCCTTCCTGCGCGAGGCCATGGCCAACCAGCGCAATGTCACCATCATCTCCCTGAGGCGCCTGGGCAAGACCGCCCTCATCCGGCACTTCTTCGCCAGCCAGCGCAAGTTCATCCCGGTCTTCGTGGATCTGTACCGGACCACGGACCAGTCGGGCATGGTGCTGCGCATCGTGGAGGAGGCCTTGAAACAGGTGGGCAAACCTACCAGCGCCATGCTCAAGGAGGTGGCCCAGGCCATGCGTTCGCTGGAGTTCAGTCTCAACTTCGACCCGCTCACCGGCCTGCCGGAGATGGGCGTCTCCGCCCGGCCCGGCCTGAAGGAAGCCATGGCCCTGGACGAGCTCTTCGCCTATCTGGAAGGAAAACGGAAACCCGTGGTCATCGCCCTGGACGAGTTCCAGCAGATCGTGGAGTACCCCGAGCGCAATACCGAGGCGCTGCTGCGCGAGCAGGTGCAGAAGCTGCGCAATGTGCAGTTCATATTCTCTGGCAGCGACCGGCGCATGATGCAGGCCATCTTCGCCGATGGCAAGCGCCCTTTTTTCCAGGCCACCGAGCCATTGCATCTGGGATACATTCCGGATGATGCCTACACCGCGTTCATCCAACGCCACTTCAAGGCCGCCCGCAAGCGCATCGATCCCGCCGTTATCGCCGAGGGACTCGCGTGGTGTCACAACCATACCTACTACGTGCAGTACCTGTTCAACCGGTTGTTCTCACGGGGTAAGGTGGTGGAGCAGGCGGACCTGCTGGATACGCAGGCCGGCATCCTGAAGGAACGGGCACCGGAGTACATGACCTTGCAACGCCTGCTGAGTCCACACCAGGCGGCACTGCTCGCGGCCATCGCAAGCGAGGGTATGGTGGAAACCCCCACATCCATGGATTTCGTGATCCGGCACGAGCTGAGCGCGCTGAGTACCGTGCGCCAAAGCCTGAGTGTTCTGCTGGAGAAGGAGGTGGTGAACCAGGAGGCAGCAGGCTACCGCGTCACGGACGTGTTCTTCGGCCATTGGCTGGCGGGGGGCTGAGGTCAGCGACCAACCGTGAGGGGCCCTCCCCTCTTCCGAGCGCTACTCATACGCCTCTTCCGGGTTCTTTCCGCTCAGGAACTTCATCGCCGTTCGGGGTCGATCCGCGCAGCCTTTACGAGCCGAACAGGTGAAGGCAAGGTCTCGAATACATGAACATTCATTTTCGGAGATGTATATTCCAGGAAGGCCTGTTCCCGCCATGGACGTGGTTTTCAGGTACTTCGTAGCGAAGCCTGCCCAGTACAAGGTGCGCTGCGATGCGCAACATTCCATTTGTTTTCTGACGGATCACGTGGTAGGTTCGTTCCACCCTATCCCCCTGGCCATGAAGCTTGCACCCCCCCCCCGGTTTGTACTGATCGCCGCTACCTGCTTTGCTTTCGTTGGCAGTGAGGCCATCGGCCAGGCCCTTAATGTCACCCTGATGCCCAGCGACCACAACGGCTATGCGGTCAGTTGTTTCGGGGGTGTGGATGGGGAGATCGAGGCCATCGTCACCGGTGGTACACCACCCTACACCTATCTCTGGCTGCACCAGGACACTACCGCGGTGGTCACCGGCCTGGCTGCTGGCTTCTACCGGGTGGAGGTGATCGATGCGGACAGCACGATCAAACGGGCGGACATCACCCTCACGCAACCCCGGGCACTCGTGGTAACGCTGGACGCGTACACCTACGCCAACGGCTTCAACGTCAGTTGCACTGATTGTTATAACGGCAGTATCCAGACCACGGTGCAGTGGGGTGTGGCCCCATACACCTACCTATGGCACGATGCGGCCACCACACAGCATCGCACCGGCCTGGGTTCGGGCAATCATTACGTCACCGCCACAGATGCGAATGGTTGTTCGCTCCGCCCCGCCACCTTGTTCCTTACCCAGCCGGCCGACAACAACTGGGATATGGAGGGCAACACCGGCACGGACCCGGCGGTGCATTACATGGGCACGGCGGACTCCACGGACCTCGTGTTGAAAAGCAATGGTGTGGAGATGGTGAGGCTGAAAGCTGATGGGCAGTTGAAACTCACAGGCATCAACGGTGGCCCAGGGCCACTGCTTATCAGTGAGGACGGTGTTCTCAGCGGTGCAGGAGACCATTATGACCTCCCGCCCTTGCCTGTGGTTCCTTGCGGCCCATTGAGCACCTGGCCATTCTGGGAGACCGATGGTAACGATTTCGGTTCGCTGTGCGAGGAGACACCAAGACTGGGGACCACCAGTGCGACCCCACTGCACGTCATCACCGCGGATGAGGAGCGCCTGATCATCCATGTGGATGGCAAGACCGAGTTGAAAGGGACCACAGTGATCGGGCCTGACTTTGATGTGGATCCATTCGCCACTTATCCAGCTCGGTTGAATTTGCAGGAGGAGAATGGACAATGGTTGCGCCTGTACGATGGTGATGGGAAGTATTGGCGGTTGATGTCTGTTGCTGGTTCAGAGGATGAGGGTGAGAGCATCCGTTTCCATTTCACCAATGGCCCCTACCCTCCTACACAAGGGCTTGGGCCACTGGCACTGTATGAGGATGGCGGTGTTCGGGCGGGGCCCAGCTTGCGGGTACATGCCAACGGCAAGGTCAGCATCGGTGAAGTTCCGATCATTACCCCCGACTATGATTATCAGCTCTATGTGGAACATGGGATCCTCACGGAGCGGGTGAAGGTTGCTTTGAAGACCTCCGACGAATGGAGCGACCATGTCTTCTTACCAGGCTACCGCCTCATGCCTTTGCCGGAGGTGAAGGCCTTTATCCAAGAGCACGGGCATCTACCTGGCGTGCCCTCTGCGGATCAGATGGTGGAGCAGGGATTGGACGTGGTAAAGACCGATGCAATGCTGATGGAAAAGGTGGAGGAGCTGATGCTTTACATCCTCGAATTGGAAGGAAGACTGCTCAACCTGGAGAAACAGGCTGCAATGCCCATTTTGGGTCGCTGACCATCCGAACAACTACATCGCTCATTCGCTGGTAGCTTCTGGCCGTTCACCGATGCGGAATACATCCATTCAGCTTTTCAGGCCATCGCATGCACACTCGAAGAAGTGCAGCGCGGGGATTTGCTTACTGCGGATGATCGGAAGGTCAGGCAGATCATCAACACGTGTGAACTGCGTACTCCTACCCTTGTTGTTATCCTGCGTCAGCAACATTGGCATGGCACAACCTGCAACGGATACCACTGCCTATTCCCGATCAACGGTCTTCGTTTCAGGCGCAGGGAATGGCTTACTTTATTCCGTTGGATGGGATCGCCGTTGGAAACTTCAAGGCTCGCGTTGGAACTCCGTGAGTTGTGGGCTGACATTTTACCCCGGAGGTGATGAGCCGACAAACTACCCATTGTTTTCGCTGCCGTTGCAATGGAATTGGTTCCGGGGTCTATCACATCACAGGGAACACGGTGCTGGTTTGACCTTTGGTAGTGGCTGGTATACTGGCTGGAGCGTAGATGGCGAACCGTTGGCTTCCCAAGGGATCTATCTTTTCGCCAAACCCATCGGTTATCGCTACCAGCGGGAAGATGGCGGTTTATTCCTGCGCGTGAACATACTGGCTTGGGTGCGGATCATCGAGTTGAACAGGCGTTACGTGGAGGCCAATGGCTATTGGGAAACACCGCCGATCTTCCCATGGCTGGGTCTCGATCTTGGGTATACGTTCAAACAACGCAAAAGAACCGCCCAGCCATGAGGATATTGACTGCCATTTGGCTAATGGTCGTGGCGCTGCCCAGCGTGTGCCAATTCGATCCGCCTGTGAAGGAGCAGTATGATCACATGACCCATAAACAGCTATTCGGATCTTATTCTGGTATCATCGCCTACAATGTGGACAACCCCGGTTCCAACCCGTGGTCAGGCTATCGGTATGGTGAGCAGGTCGGTTATTTTCTGGAAGGGTATCTGCGCATGTACGAGACGACCCGCGACAAGGCCTATTTGGTCCGCTTCATAAATCTTGCCCTGAAAGCCATGGCCTGGCGGAACAGCGACTTCTACTTCACAGGCGAATCGGTAGGTGATAATGAGGTGGGGTATATGGACGGGGTCATGCTATGGCCCCTTGCGCATTTCGTTCATCTGGTGCTGGCGGAGAGCAATGATCTGGCGGAAGAGGTGATACCTGACGGAATAATCACTTATCAAACTTCCACCGTGTCAGTGAACGTTCTTCCTTACAATTCATCGCACACCTACGCATCGCTGGCTACCTGGTTCATGTATCGGTGCATGGAAACCATGGAAGCCCGACTTGCGGCGCATTGGAGTACGGAGAGCGCATTCTGTCATGACGGGGGGAATATCTGTGCAGTGAACAAACAGGCAGGTTTCGCTGGAGCCTTGCTCTATTTTGGCCACCTCGGCACCGTGAACAGCACGTACTCGGGACTTCTGTCCTATCTCGATAAGGGTGCGGTACTCGCAGCCATGGTCAGTGGTGATGAACCGGATGATCGCTGCAACTGCATTGAAGGTGGACCAGTCTTGATCCCGTTCAGCAACAACTCGTATTGGTGGCATCACAATGCCCTCCGGTACAAAAGAAGGAATTGTCCCTTTATCTGCTGGGGAGATGTGGGTTGGGCTGTACAGGAGGTCAATCTCGAAAATCACCATGAGTTCGTAGAGGACATCAGCCATGGAGTGATCGTCCTCGTGATACCCACCCTGTCGAATCGGTTCGGTTTATACACCGGGGGATCCTACCCCTTCTTGGATGAGGATCTCATCCGGTTCCGGAACGCGTTCACCAAACATGTATCGATTTGGGATGGAACGGAATGGAACTTCAAGAATGCCGTGGACGGCTCGAATGGCCCTGTCTATCACTGCGAAAACTGTTCAACCTATCCGCCGGAAGGCACCTTCAAGTATGCCTCATTGGCTTGGATGCCTCTGCATGCCTATGACGGTTCAGTTGGTGCGGCTTCAGGACCCGATGTGTACGATATCGTGAGCCAGTTCTACAACGCCAAGGTTTTTCCGACCCCAGGGGTCCTCTCGGGTGGTCTAGACCATTACGGGGTTGCCGAGGTCGTGGCCGCCCAATGGGAGCACGAATGCTTCAACCTTACCCTCTTCAACCGCGATCTGGTATACGATCAGGATTTCGCGGCCAAAGCGGTGCTGAGGGTGGATGCCTTCGGCGAGGAGGGCGCTTCCTTTGCCGACCCGGTGATCACCGAACCACGGTTCACGGTGAACGATGGGATCCGATCCCAATTCCGTGCCGGTGCGGCGGTGGTGTGGGAGCCTGGCTTTGAAGCTGCGTACGGAAGCATTGTGGAGGCGGTGATCGACCCGCTGGGCTGTGGGATGGAGTACAAGACATTGGCCGGTGGGGCCATGCCACTGTCTTCGGCGCGGCCCGAGGCGGAACTTCGGGAACTTGAGGCCATGGACGCCCTACGGCATGTCCAAGCTGCGCCGGTCCACCAGATCGCGCTGGCCCCCAATCCGGCCGCAGGCCATGTGGCGGTGATCCTGGACCTGGGCGCATCCTGCCATGTGCGCATCGATCTTCAGGATGGCATGGGACGGCCGGTGATTCACACCGATCTGGGTTATCGTGACAGGGGCAGGCAGGAGCATCAGGTGGTGCTGGGCGGCTTGGCACCTGGCCTGTATCTCTGTATTGTGCACTTGGGTGTGGGCCGGCACACCATGAAGCTGATGATCGAATGATGCATTATTGCCAGCGATGGTCGCAGGCAACTGCTAACGGGTTCGCTGTCCATTGGCCGCATACACCGCACTGCGTCCGGCCCCTCGCACAATGAGAGCGCCTCGTTCCGCCGCCTCCCTCAGATCCCTGGTCGCCGTAGCCGTGCTCAGCTCCGGGTAGAAGGCCAGGTAGTCCTTCCGGCGGAAGGGTCGGTCCGGGGCCTGGGCGAGGAAGACGGCCATGCGGTCTGTGTTCCCGCGCACAGGGTCGCGTTCGGTCAACAGTTCGGCCAGGGCCTCGTCGATGCGTTCCAGCAGGTAGATGATGAAGCCGCCATGATCGCCACGGCGGTCGGCGTATTCCAGCGCCGCATGGTAGGCGGGTTCCGTCCGGTGGATGAAGGCTTCAACTGGCAGGTAGGCGAAGACGGGCCAGTGGCGCATGAGCAGGCGGCGCTGCCACAAGCGGGCCAGCCGGCCGTTGCCGGCGGTGAAGGGCCGCAGGTAGATGAGGCCGAAGTGCAGCACGCAACTGGTGAGCAGCAGCGGGAAGTCGTCCTCTTCGGCATACTGGAGCAGCTCCTGGGCATTGGCGGGAAGATCATGGGCGCTGGCCACACGGAGCGGCTCGGGTTCCCCGTAGAGCACATCGATGGGCCCGCTTCGGAAATGGCCCGCATCGAGGGCAAGACCGTGCATCAGCACCGCGTGGGCGTGCCGCAGGTCCTGGGCCGTGAAGGGGTCCAGCGTGGGCAACAGCTCATGGAGGCGGTGGGTATTCAGCACTTCGAAATGCGCCGGCGCGGTGGGTATGACGCCATGTGCCAGCAGGTCGGCCACCGGCACGCGATCCAGCGTACCGCCCTCGATGGCCACGGTGGCATGCACGCTGCTCACGCGGTAGGCCATGGCCAGCCCATGCGGACAGAGATGCAGGTGTCGGGCATGCACTTCACCCAGGCGGTGGTGGATGTCTGTCAACAAGTTCAGCATCCGGGGTGAAATGCTGTAGTAGGTGACACTCCCTAAGTCCATTAGAACGAATCAAATGATGCGAACAAAGGTAGGAGCCACCTGATCGACCTAATCTCAAGGTCTTGCTCGGCAAGCTGCACTATGTGCCATTGTGGACGGTTCGTAATTCGTTCCTGGTCGCTGTAGGTCAGAGGGTTATCATCCGAGAGTTAGGGTGCGTTCGGATCCATCGCCCCAGGCCTCGCCCCGGCCCTCCAAAAAAATCATCGACTACGAACGGTTGAAAAAGGGCTTTGAATTACCTTCGCAGCCCGTTTTCGCCAAGGAATGTGCGGAAGCGCCTGAAAGCCAAGACGAAAGGACCTCATGCCTACCATCCAACAGCTCATCCGGAAGGGTCGCGAAACCCCCGTTTACAAGAGCAAGTCGGTCGCCCTGACCCGCTGCCCCCAGCGCCGTGGTGTGTGCACCAAGGTGTACACCACCACCCCCAAGAAGCCGAACTCGGCCTTGCGCAAGGTGGCCAAGGTGCGTCTGGTGAATGGTTATGAAGTGATCGCATACATCGGTGGCGAAGGCCACAACCTGCAGGAACACAGCATCGTGCTGGTGCGCGGCGGTCGCGTGAAGGATCTGCCCGGTGTGAAGTACCACATCGTGCGTGGTGTGCTCGACACCAGTGGGGTGGAGGGCCGCAACCAGCGCCGCAGCAAGTACGGCACCAAGAAGCCCAAACCCGGACAAGCGCCGGCCAAGAAGAAGTAGTCCTCGACCCCGCTCGGACTGACCAAAGAACGATCTACCAGCCATGCGCAAGAAAGCGGTAAAGCACACGATCCTGCCCGACCCCAAGTTCGGGGATGTGCTCGTGACCAAGTTCGTGAACAACCTGATGTTCGAGGGCAAGAAGACCAAGGCCTTCGATATCTTCTACCATGCCATCGACATTGCCACGGAGAAGAGCGGAGGCGATGGCCTGGAGGTGTTCCGCAAAGCCCTGACCAACGTGACCCCCCAGGTGGAGGTACGCAGCCGCCGCGTGGGTGGTGCCAACTTCCAGATCCCACAGGCGGTGCGTGAGGACCGAAAGCGCATGCTGGCCATGAAGTGGCTGATCAGCTACGCCCGGGGCCGCAACGAACGCAGTATGGCCATGCGCCTGGCGAATGAACTGATGGCCGCCGCCAAGGAAGAAGGCGCGGCATTCAAGAAGAAGGAAGAAGTACACCGCATGGCCGAGGCGAACAAGGCCTTCAGCCATTTCCGCTTCTGATCCCAACGAGCAGCAACGAGCAAGATGGCCAAGAGGGACCTCAGATATACGCGCAACATCGGCATCATGGCGCACATCGATGCCGGTAAGACGACCACGTCCGAACGCATCCTGTACTACACCGGTCTGGTACACAAGATCGGTGAGGTGCACGATGGCGCCGCCACCATGGACTGGATGGCACAGGAGCAGGAGCGCGGTATCACCATCACCAGCGCCGCCACCACCACCAGCTGGAAATACCGGGACGACACCTACAAGATCAACCTGATCGACACGCCGGGCCACGTGGACTTCACCGTGGAGGTGGAACGCAGTCTGCGCGTGCTCGATGGTGCTGTGGCACTGTTCTGTGCTGTGGGTGGTGTGGAGCCCCAGAGCGAGACCGTGTGGCGCCAGGCCAACAAGTACAAGGTGCCCCGCATCGGCTTCGTCAACAAGATGGACCGCAGCGGCGCAGACTTCCTGCGCGTGGTGGCCCAGATCAAGGAACGCCTGGGTGCCAACCCGGTGCCTTTGCAGCTGCCCATCGGCGCAGAAGCCGAGTTCCAAGGCGTGGTGGACCTGGTGAACAACCGGGGCATGGTGTGGAACGAGCACGACCAGGGCATGACCTGGAACGAGGTGCCCATCCCGGACGACCTGAAAGAGGCCGTGGTGGAGTGGCGTGGCAAGCTCATCGAGGCCGTGGCCGAGAGCGATGACACGTTGATGGAGAAGTACTTCAACGACCCGGAGTCCCTGACCGAGGCGGAGATCATGGATGCGGTGCGCAAGAGCACCATAAACATGAGCATCACGCCCATCCTATGCGGCAGCGCTTTCAAGAACAAGGGCGTGCAGACCATGCTCGATGCGGTGATGGCCTATCTGCCCAGCCCGATGGACATCGAGTCGGTGACCGGCACCAACCCCGACACTGGTGAGGAGGTGCTGCGCCGTCCCAGCGTTGACGACCCGATGGCCAGCCTGGCCTTCAAGATCGCCACCGACCCCTATGTGGGACGCCTGGCCTTCTTCCGCTGCTACAGCGGTGCCATCCCCGCCGGCAGCTATGTGAAGAACATGCGCAGCGGCAACAAGGAGCGCATCAGCCGGATCTTCCAGATGCACTCCAACAAGCAGAACCCCGTGGAGGTGATCGAAGCGGGCGACATCGGAGCGGCAGTGGGCTTCAAGGACATCCGCACGGGTGATACCCTGTGTGACGAGAAGCATCCGATCGTGCTGGAGAGCATGAGCTTCCCCGAGCCGGTGATCGGCATCGCCGTGGAGCCCAAGACCCAGGCCGACCTGGACAAGCTGGGCGCCGCCCTGGCCAAGCTGGCCGAGGAGGATCCCACCTTCAAAGTGCACACCGACGACGAGACCGGCCAGACCGTGATCAGCGGCATGGGCGAACTGCACCTGGAGATCATCGTGGACCGCCTCAAGCGCGAATTCAAAGTGGAATGCAACCAGGGTGCTCCGCAGGTGAAGTACAAGGAGGCCATCACCGCCACCGTGCAGCACCGCGAGCTGTACAAGAAGCAGACGGGTGGACGGGGCAAGTTCGCCGACATCCACGTCCGTATCGAGCCACAGACCGATGTGGAGAAACCCGGCCTGGAGTTCATTGATGAGATCAAGGGCGGTGTCATCCCGAAGGAATTCATCCAGCCTGTTGCCAAGGGCTTCGAGGCATCGTTGAAGAACGGTGTGCTCGCAGGCTACCCCATGGAGAGCCTGAAGGTGACCCTCTACGACGGCAGTTTCCACAACGTGGACTCCGATGCATTGAGCTTCGAGATCTGCGCGAAGAGCGCTTTCCGCACCGCGCTACCCAAGTGCAAGCCGGTGCTGCTGGAGCCGATCATGAAGATCGAGGTGATCACACCCGAAGAGAACATGGGCGACATCGTGGGCGACCTGAACCGTCGCCGCGGCCAGATCGAAGGCATGGAGGACCGTGCCGGCGCGAAGGCCATCAAGGGCAAGGTGCCCCTGAGCGAGATGTTCGGCTACGTGACCTCCCTGCGTACCATGAGTTCCGGCCGTGCCAGCAGCACCATGGAGTTCAGCCATTACGACCCAGCACCCAACAACGTGACCGAAGCCGTCCTGGCCAAGGTGCGCGGCAAAGTCTCAGCCTAACACACGCCACCAGCGATGACCCAAAAGATCCGCATCAAGCTGCGGTCCTACGATCACAACCTCGTCGACAAGAGCGCCGAGAAGATCGTCAAGACGGTGAAGAGCACGGGCGCCGTGGTCAGTGGACCCATT
>JBGTES010000001.1:0-39636 GCA_041747675.1 Flavobacteriales bacterium | reverse complement strand
TCACTGAAAGGATGCCCATGACGGAGATGCCGATGAGCAGCCAGGTGAAGATGGAAAGAAGTCTGTTGGTTCGCATGGTGATGTGTGTGTTGGTTTCGGCGGCAAAGGTTTTCCGGGTATCTCCGCCGGGCACTTGATGTGTATCAAGAAGCACAGTCCCACCCCGGTCGTGTAGCTTGCACCTTCGCCATGAAGACCATCTCCCTCAACGACCCCCGTTTCGCAGTCACCAAGCCCGGCACCTTTCGGCTGAAGGACCATGTGTGCGACCTGCCGAGCGAGTCGATCAAGAAGGAGTTGAAGAAGCAGTTGGAAGCTGACAAGGCAGTTATCAGCGATCTCCAGGAAGTGCTCTACGCCGCAGGGAAGCATTCCGTGCTGCTGTTGTTCCAGGCCATGGACGCGGCCGGCAAGGACAGCTGCATCCGCCATGTGATGAGCGGCGTGAACCCGCAGGGTGTGGATGTGCGCAGCTTCAAGGCCCCCAGCACCAAGGAGCGCGGTCACGACTTCCTGTGGCGTCATGCCCTGGCCATGCCTCAGCGCGGCTTCATCGGCATCCATAACCGCAGCCACTACGAGGAGGTGTTGGTGACCAGGGTCCATCCGGAATTCATCCTGGGGCAGAACATTCCAGGTATCCGAACAGAGAAGGACATCACGAAGAAGTTCTGGGAGCAGCGCTATGCTTCCATCCGGAACTTCGAGCAACATCTGGCCGCTAATGGCACTGTGATCATGAAGTTCTTCCTGCACATGGAAAAAGACGCTCAGAAGACGCGCTTTTTGGAACGCATTGATGACCCCAACAAGAATTGGAAGTTCAGCACGAACGATGTGGCCGAACGTCGGCATTGGGACCAGTACCAGAAAGCATATGAGGAGGCGATACGTGCCACGGCCACGAAGCATGCCCCCTGGTACATCATCCCTGCTGATGAACAGTGGGAAAGCCGTGCGTTGGTGGGCAGGCTGCTGCGCCTGCAACTGGAAGCGCTGGGTTTGAAGCATCCGGAACTTCATCCCGACGAAAAGGCCCGGCTGCAGGAAGCCCGCCGGGAACTGCTCTCCGAGTCCAGGCGCCATTGAGGCTGCGTACCTTCGCAGCACCGATCCGCCAGCCATGAAGCTCCTGCGTGCCGTTCCCTTCCTGTTCGCTCTCCTGCTGCTCCAGGCCTGCGAGCGCGATGACACCAAGCCCAGCGTCAACCCCACCATCGAGTTCCTGACCGGTACGGGATACACCTCCATGAATGACTCCGTGAGCGTTGGAGACACCTTGCTTGTGGGCGTCGTGATCAAGCGTGGTACGGATGCCATGCACCATTTCAAGGTGACTAGCACCTACGACAACGGATCCGAGATGGTCACGGACAGCCTGCCCATGGGCACCGATCAGTTCGAGTTCGATAAGACGATCATCATCCGCGATGAGCCCGGCACCGAACTGTGGCGCTTCAACGTGGTGGAGAACGATGGCGATGTGATCCGGCGGTCGCTGACCTTCATCGCCGTGGAGTGAACCGGCTCCTTCGCACTCGATAACTTCGCGCCCTGCCTGCCGCTGGCAGCGCCTTCCTCCACCCCATGTACCGCACCCACACCTGTGGCGAACTCCGCCTCCCCGACGCCGGAAAGACCGTGACCCTCGCCGGATGGGTCCAACGCACCCGCGCCATGGGCGGTCTGACCTTCGTGGACCTGCGGGACCGCTTCGGCATCACCCAACTCAGCTTCAACACCGAACGCGATCAAGCCCTGTGCGACCAAGCGAATAAGCTGGGGCGTGAGTTCGTGGTGCAGGTCAGCGGTGAAGTGAAGGAACGGGAGAGCAAGAACAGGAACATCGCCACTGGCGAGATCGAATTGGTGGTGACCGACATGAAGGTGCTCAATGCCGCCAAGACCCCGCCATTCACCATCGAGGAGGAGACCGACGGCGGTGACGAGCTGCGCATGAAGTACCGCTATCTGGACCTGCGGCGCCCCAACATCCGCAGCAACTTCGAGTTGCGCCACCGCATGGCGATCGAAGTGCGCAACTACCTCAGCGCACAGCAGTTCCTGGAGGTGGAAACGCCGGTGCTGATCAAGAGCACACCGGAGGGTGCCCGCGACTTCGTGGTGCCCAGCCGCATGAACCAGGGCGAATTCTACGCGCTGCCACAAAGCCCACAGACCTTCAAGCAGCTGCTGATGGTGGCCGGTTTCGACCGCTACTTCCAGATCGTGAAATGCTTCCGCGACGAGGACCTGCGTGCCGACCGACAGCCGGAATTCACGCAGATCGACTGCGAGATGGCCTTCGTGGAACGCGAGGACATCCTCAGAACCTTCGAGGGCCTGGCCAAGCATTTGTTCAAGGCTATTCTGGACAAGGATCTCAGCGAGGACTTCCCACACATGAGCTACGACGAGGCCATGCGCGACTATGGTTGCGACAAGCCGGACCTGCGCTTCGGTATGATATTCCACGAGCTGAACGATCTGGCCCAGGGTGTCGGTTTCAAGGTCTTCGATGATGCCGAACTGGTCGTGGGTATCAAGGCAGAAGGATGCGCAAGTTGGAGCCGCAAGCAGACCGATGCGCTGATCGACTTTGTGAAGCGCTCGCAGATCGGCGCTACGGGCATCGTATTCCTGAAGTGGACCGAAGAGGGCCTGAAGAGCACGGTGGACAAGTTCTACACGCCGGAGCATTTGCAGAAGTGGGCGGAGCGCTTCGGCATGCAACAAGGCGACCTGCTCTGCATCATGGCTGGTGGTGCCGACAAGACCCGCAAACAGTTGAACGAACTGCGCCTCCACCTGGGCGACCTGCTCGGCCTGCGCGACCCATGGACCTTCAAACCCTTGTGGGTGCTGGACTTCCCGTTGCTGGAGAAGGACGAGGAGAGTGGACGATGGCATGCCATGCACCACCCTTTCACATCACCGATACCGGCGCATGCCCATTTATTGGAGAGCGACCCCGGTGCTGTGAAGGCCAACGCCTATGACCTGGTGATCAACGGCACGGAGATCGGCGGGGGTAGCATCCGTATCCACGACCGTTCGATGCAGGAAGCGATGTTCCGCGTGCTGGGCTTCACCGACGAGGATGCCCACTATAAGTTCGGCTTCCTGCTCGATGCTTTCGAGTACGGTGCACCTCCCCACGGTGGCGCGGCCTTCGGTTTCGATCGCTGGGTGAGCCTCTTCGGCGGCCGCAGCGACATCCGTGAGTTCATCGCCTTCCCGAAGAACAATGCAGGCAGGGATGTGATGATCGATGCGCCAAGCCGGATCGATGACATCCAATTGAAGGAGTTGGGGATCACGGTGAAGTCCTGACATTCGCTGTCATGGACGTGAACGACGAGCGATACCTGCATGAAGCCATCACCCTCGCCCGCCAGGGCATGGACCGCAACGAGGGCGGTCCCTTCGGCTGTGTGATCGTGAAGGATGGCCGCGTCATCGGCCGTGGCAACAACCGGGTCACCAGCAGCAACGATCCCACGGCGCATGCCGAAGTAGTGGCCATCCGCGAGGCTTGTCAGTCCCTTGGTGATTTCCAACTCACAGGTTGCACGCTCTACACCAGCTGTGAGCCCTGCCCCATGTGCCTGGGCGCGATCTACTGGGCACGTCCGGACCGCATCGTGTTCGCCGCCTCACGCGAGGATGCCGCCGATGCCGGTTTCGACGATCAACTCATCTATGATGAACTTCCCCTGCCACCAGAGCAACGGCGCATTCCCACGAAGGCTCTTCTGCGCGAAGAGGCCCAGGCCGTGTTCAACGATTGGAAGATCAAGGAGGATAAGCTGCGGTACTGAACGATGGAGGAGCACGATGGCACGGGTTGGGTCGGGCTCGTGGTGGTGGCGGTATTCGTCGCAGGACTGCTCTATGTAAAGGCCTTCGGTATACCCGCCTGGGCCAGACCCCGGCTGTCGCCGCAGCATCGCGCCATACTCGCGAAATATGCCATCCACTACCAGCGGCTGGGAGCTGTGGAGAAGAAGCGCTTCGAACACATCGTTGCCGCTTTCGTCCACGACAAGGAATGGCGTGGCGCGGGCATGCAGGTGGAAGAGGAGATGAAGGTGATGGTCAGTGCCTGCGCTGCCGAGTTGCTGTTGGGCTTTCCCGATGTGGTGTTGCAGCACTTCGAAACGATCGTGCTCTATCCGGACGCTTACCGGTCGCGGGCCACGGGTCGCATGCATCAGGGCGAGGTGCGCCCCAGGGCTGGTATGATCATCATCTCATGGAAGGACTTCCTCCACGGCTATGCGCACACCCGCGATACGCACAACGTGGGCCTGCACGAAATGGCCCATGCCCTGTGGTTCGAGAACAAGATCCAGAACGGGGAACAGAACTTCCTGCATCCGGAGTTGCTTCAAGATTGGATCGATCATGCCGACGCTGAGATCGAACGGATCAAGGCCGGGAAGAGCCGCCTGCTGCGCAGCTATGCAGGCAGCAACCAGCCCGAGTTCTTCGCAGTGGCCGTGGAGTATTTCTTTGAACGACCCCAGGAATTCAACGAAGACTTGCCGGAGCTATACGCCACGCTGAGTGCCATGCTCAGACAAGATCCGGCGGCAACATAGCCGCGTATGTACGTCCATGTAGAGCGTACGTATCTTTGTTCTGCCATGAAGACCAAGGTCACGCTCAGTCTCAACAAGAAGACCGTTGCAATGCTACGGAAGGCCGGTGCGCGCAGGGCCAAACCGATGAGCGCCATCGTGGACGACCTGGTGGAGGAGTTGGACCGCAAGGACTCCGCGAAGGCCGGGATACCGGACTGGTTGAGCGAGATGGGCACCTGGCTTCACGGCAAGGTCACTAAAAAGGACTTGGAGGACGACCCACGGCTGGCACATGCTTGGGGCTATAAACCGAAGAAGAAGACATCAGCCCGCAAGCAATGAGGGTCTTCGTGGACACGAACGTTCTGTTCGATCTCTTCGAGTTGGATCGCCCTTCACACAAGGATTCCCTCCTGTTGTTCGCCTATTGCACCTCGGGGCGCGTCGAGGTCCTGCTGGCACCTGTTTCCGTCATGATCTTGCTCTACTCCCTGCGGAAATATGGCCTTCCCATGAAGGAGGTCGTTCAGCGCTTGAATTTCCTACTGCCCCACCTGGCCTTTGCTCCGGCTGGCCTGGCTGAATTGATCGCCGGGATCAACAGCGGCTGGAATGACCTGGAGGATGCCATCCAGTTCCATGCGGCCTTGAATGCCGGCGATGTGGATGCCATCGTGAGCAACGACAAGGATTTCAAACAACAGGATCTGATCCCGGTCCTCACGCCTGCACAAGCGGTGAAGCGGTTGAAGTGATCAGACCTGGTTGCTATCGGTGGCGCCGCACTTGTGCGCTCCACCATACAGCAGCCAATTGAACAAAAGACCAGCTGATCTGATCAAGGCTGTCACTCCTGCGTCAAACCCGCCGCCAGGTACTCCCTGTTCATCCGCGCGATGTGCTCCAGGCTGATCCCCTTGGGGCATTCCACCTCGCAGGCGCCGGTGTTGCTGCAGTTGCCAAAGCCTTCCTTGTCCATCTGTTCCACCATGGCAAGCACGCGGCGCTTGGCCTCTGGACGGCCCTGGGGCAGCAATGCGAACTGGCTCACCTTGGCCGCTACGAAAAGCATGGCGCTGCTGTTCACACAGGTGGCCACACACGCACCGCACCCAATGCATGTAGCGGCGTCGAAGGCTTTGTCCGCATCCTCCTTGGGAATAGGCACCGCGTTTCCATCGACCAGGTTTCCGCTGGTGTTCACGCTCACGAATCCGCCAGCTGCCTGAATGCGGTCGAAGGCACTGCGGTCCACGGCCAGGTCCTTGATCACCGGGAATGCGCTGGCCCGCCATGGTTCAACGTGGATCGTGTCACCATCCTTGAACTTGCGCATGTGCAACTGGCAGGTGGTGATCAAGCGGCCGGGGCCATGTGGCTGCCCGTTGATGAACAAGCTGCACGATCCGCAGATGCCTTCGCGGCAGTCATGATCGAAAGCGATCGGGTCATCGCCTTTGCGCACCAGGTCATCGTTCAGTACGTCCAGCATCTCCAGAAAAGACATGTCCTCGGAGACGTTGTTGATCGGGTAGGTCACCATGCGGCCTTTGTCCTTTGGGCCTTTTTGGCGCCAGATCTTCAGGTTCAATTTCATGTTGCCCATGTTCCTATCTGATCAGGTAGGTCGACCCCGAGGGTCGACGCTGCCGGTGTCTATTTGTACGAACGTTGTGTCAGTTTCACCTCCTCAAAAACCAGCGGCTCCTTATGCAGGTTCGCTGCACTTGGGTCGCCGGTCCATTCCCACGCGGCAACGTGCGCGTAGTTCTCATCGTCGCGCATGGCTTCGCCGTCCGGGGTCTGGTATTCCTCGCGGAAGTGGCCGCCGCAGCTTTCGTTGCGTTCCAAGGCATCCTTGCACATCAGCTCACCCAGTTCCAGGAAATCGGCCACACGACCTGCTTTTTCCAGTTCCTGGTTGAAGCCGTTCGCCACACCAGGTACGCGCACATCGCGGTAGAACTCCTCGCGGATGGCGCGGATCTCCTGGATCGCCTGCTTCAGGCCTTCCGCATTGCGGGCCATGCCGCACTTGTCCCACATCACCTTGCCCAAACGGCGGTGGAAATCATCCACAGGCTTGCTGCCCTTGTTGTTGATGAAGTGGTTGATCCGGTCAGTAACCTCCTTTTCGGCGGCAGCGAACTCCGGACGCTTGATGTCGATGGGTCCGGTGCGGATGTCATCGGCGAGATAATCGCCCACGGTGTAAGGGATCACGAAGTATCCATCCGCCAGGCCTTGCATCAAGGCTGAAGCGCCGAGGCGGTTCGCGCCGTGGTCGCTGAAGTTGGCCTCACCCAGCGCGAAGAGTCCGGGCACCGTGGTCTGCAGGTCGTAATCCACCCACAGGCCGCCCATGGTATAGTGTACGGCAGGGTAGATCTTCATCGCGTCCTTGTAAGGATCCTCGCCGACGATGTTCTGGTACATGTCGAAGAGGTTGCCATACTTGGCGCTCACCACCTTCTCGCCCATCTCGCGGATCAGCGCGGCGCCGGGGTTCTCTATCTTCTTCACATTGGCCTCCTGCTTTCCGTAGCGCTCGATCGCCGCAGCGAAATCCAGGTACACCGCCTCGCCGGTCTTGTTCACCCCGAAACCCGCATCGCAGCGCTCCTTGGCGGCACGGCTGGCCACATCGCGTGGTACCAGGTTGCCGAATGCCGGGTAGCGGCGCTCCAGGTAGTAGTCGCGGTCAGCCTCGGGAATGTCGCCGCCTTTCTTCCTGCCTTCGCGGATCGCCTGCGCATCCTCCAACTTGGCGGGCACCCAGATCCGGCCGTCGTTGCGGAGCGATTCACTCATGAGCGTCAGCTTGCTCTGGTGCTCGCCGCTCACAGGAATGCACGTCGGGTGTATCTGCGTGTAGCACGGGTTGCCGAAGAAGGCCCCGCGCTTGTGTGCTTTCCACGCAGCGGTGACGTTGCTGCCCATGGCGTTGGTGCTGAGGAAGAACACGTTGCCGTAGCCCCCTGTGCATAACAACACGGCGTGCGCACCATGCCGTTCGATCTCACCGGTGATCAGGTTGCGTGCGATGATGCCGCGCGCCTTGCCGTCCACCACGACCACGTCGAGCATTTCATGACGGTCGTACATCTTTACGGCGCCCTTGCCCACCTGGCGCATCAACGCACTGTAGGCGCCGAGCAACAACTGCTGCCCTGTTTGCCCGCGGGCGTAGAAGGTGCGACTTACCTGCACACCTCCAAAAGAGCGGTTGTCCAGCAGCCCACCGTAGTCGCGGGCGAATGGAACTCCCTGTGCCACGCACTGATCGATGATGTTCACGCTGACCTCGGCCAGGCGGTGTACGTTGGCTTCCCGGGCACGGTAGTCGCCACCCTTCACAGTGTCATAGAACAGGCGGTACACGCTGTCGCCATCGTTCTGGTAGTTCTTCGCGGCGTTGATGCCCCCCTGTGCAGCGATGCTGTGCGCACGACGGGCGCTGTCCTGGAAACAGAAGGCTTTCACATTGTATCCCATTTCCGCCAGGGAGGCAGCGGCGGCACCACCGGCCAGGCCGGTGCCCACCACGATCACGTCGATGCGGCGCTTGTTGGCGGGCGCCACGATGCGCATATGGCCCTTGCGGTCCGTCCACTTCCGGTCCATGGGGCCTGCGGGTATCTTGCTGTCGAGGGTGCTCATTAGTGCAGGAATGTCTTAAGTCCGATGTCCAATGCCGAATGCGCGCTCCGCATCGGACATTGGACATCGGACAGATGGCGTGCGTTGGACATGCGCGGGAGGCGGGCTGGAGCTTACGAATTCACGAACATCCACACCGGGATCAGGGCGAAGAAGATGGGTAGGACGACAGCGATGAAGACGCCGGCATTCTTGATGATCGGGGTGTAGCGCGGGTGATTCAGACCCAGCGACTGGAACGAACTGGCGAAGCCGTGCAACAAGTGGTAGGCCAGTGCGGCCATCATCACCACGTAGAGCGCCACGTACCACCATTCGGAAAACGCGGCGGCCACAACGGTGTACAGATCCTTGTTGCCGTTGGCGTCCATGCCGATGTCGCCCCAGTGCATCTCGTACCAGAAGCGCTTCATATGGATCACCAGAAAGACCAGGATCAAGGTTCCCAGCAGAGCCATCTGCCGGCTGTACCAGGTACTGTTCGCACTGGGTTTCTCGTAGCTGTATGGCAAGGGACGTGCCTTGCGGTTCTGAATGGCCAGCAGAAAACCATCGAATGCATGAAAGAGGATGCTGGCGTACAGAAGGTAGCTGGCGATCTTGACGGGCAGGAAGGTGGTCATGAACCTGGCGTAAGCATTGAAGCGCAACTGGCCATCGGGGCTCATGTCGAGGAGTTGCAGGTTGCCGGCCAGGTGGGTGAACAGAAAGAGGACAAGGAAAAGGCCCGTGAGGGCCATCCAGTATTTCTTGGTGAGGGAGGAACCGAGGAGGGCTGATCGTGCCATGGATGGAATACTAACAGCGGAGGCCTGGGAAGCGTTCGCGGCGGCGAAGGTAGCGGGCAGGGGGGTATGGGGAACGGACAGCCGGTCCATCATGTGGTGAGGTCCGGCCATCGAGAGGACCTCGCCGAACACCGGGCCGGACTGGCAAGACCCCGCCATGGCACCGCTCTGGGGTGCGATCCCCGATTTGGTCATCTTTGGCCTTGCGCCCTTTCCATGAGCATAGCCTGGATCAAACGAAGCCTGGATTCGGGAAAATATCCCAGGTTGCAGCGACTGGCGGAGGAGTTGCGCGCCTTGGGCCGTGGCCATGACCTCGATCGACTGGGCCATATCTATGGCACGGACAAAGTGGGGCACCACACCTACACGCCGCACTATCTGCACCACTTCCGGCCGTTCAAGTACAAGAAGGTGCGTCTGCTGGAGATCGGTGTGGGGGGCTACCGCAACCCGCGCTATGGAGGCAACTCCCTGCGGATGTGGAAGAAGTATTTCCCCTTTGGACGCATCACCAGTGTGGACATCCACGACAAATCACTGCTGCAGGAGCGGCGGATCCGCATCTACCAGGGCAGCCAGGCGGACCGTGCGTTCATGGAGCAGGTCGTGGCCGAGGCAGGCCCCTTCGACATCATCATCGACGACGGCAGCCATATCAACGCACATGTGATCGAGAGCTTCAGGATCCTTTTCCCGACGCTGAAGACGGGCGGCATCTACGTAGTGGAAGACCTTCAGACCTCCTATTGGGACGACTTCGGCGGCAGCAGCACCGAGCTGAACGACCCCAACACCTCCATGGGCTTCTTCAAGGGCCTTGTGGACGGCCTCAATCATGCGGAGATCCTCCGCCCGGATCACGTGCCTACTTACTTCGACCGGCACATTCGTTCCATGCACTTCTACCACAACCTGTTGTTCATCCACAAGGGCGACAACAGCGAGCCATCGAACATCGTGCGCGGTGGGCGGAAGTGAGTCTGGTGGATCAAGTGGAATACACGCACTCCACCCTGTACCTTAGCGCCATGCCCAAGCCGCTAATGAAAGAGGGCTTCAGCTTCTACTTCTGGAGCGACGAGGGCAGCGAGTTGCCACATGTGCATGTAAGCAAAGGCGATGGTTTGGCCAAGTGGTGGCTGGTGCCGGAGTTGCGTATCGAATATTCGAACGGATTCAAGAAACAGGAACAACGCAGGATCAGGGAGCTGATCGAAGAACACCATGAAACGCTCATCAAAGCCTGGGAAAAGCACTTCGGGAAGCGACGCTGATGTACACGCTACCGACCCGCTGGACCACCTGATCATCGAGGAGGGTTTACGGATCAAGCGAATTTCACCGGTGACCGATGGCAGTGCGTTAGTACTCACCCTCACCAACGGCACCACTGTTTTCGCTCCCTTGAACGATGTGCCGCAACTGGCCAAGGCCAGCGCCAAGCAGCGTATGAACTACAGCCTGGTGGCCAGCGGTACTGCGGTCGGCTGGGAGGACCTGGACGTTCACCTTTCCCTGAAAGGCTTCCTCACGGCTATCGTGCGCAGCGAGGTCATCCGCCGCTTGACCGAACCGGTACATTCACCCAAGGTGATGCAGGCCCGGCGTCCTATACAGCGCAAACAGAAAGAGACGAAATAGTTTCAACGACACTTCCACTACACGCCAAAATTCAGGCGCATACCATGCGTTACACCCCCCTCTCAGCCGCGACCTACCGCGAGCACCGCGCCCGTTTCCGCCAGCAGATGGAGCAGGGCGGCCTCGCCATCTTCCACAGCAACGACGTGATGCCCACCAGTGCCGACGGGCACCTGCCGTTCAAGCAGGCCACGGACATCCTGCACCTCACGGGTATCGACCAGGAGGAGACGGTGCTGCTGCTGTTCCCCGATGCGGTGGACGCGAAGGACCGCGAGATCCTTTTTGTGCGCGAGACCAACGAGCACATCGCGATCTGGGAGGGCGCCAAGTTCACGCAGGCCGAGGCCACGGCCCTGAGCGGTATCGCCACCGTGCTATGGACCAGCGCCTACGAGGCCACGGTGAAACGCCTGATGCCGCAAGCGGAGAAGCTTTACCTGAACAGCAACGAGCACCTGCGTCAGGGCAACGAGGTGGAGACGCGCGAGGAACGTCTGAACAAGGTGCTGCGCGAGCGCTACCCGCTGCACGAACTGAAGCGCAGCGCACCGATCATGCACCGCATCCGCAGTGTGAAGACGACCGAAGAGGTGGCACAGATGCGTAAAGCTGTGGACATCACAGGCAAGGCGTTCCAGCGGGTGTGCGGTTTCATCAAGCCCGGCGTGAAGGAGTACGAGATCGAGGCGGAGATCACGCACGAGTTCCTGCGCAACGGATCGCGCGGGCATGCCTACACGCCGATCATCGCCAGCGGCTACAGTGCCTGCGTGCTGCACTACATCACCAACGACCAGGTGTGCCAGGACGGCGATGTGATCCTGATGGATTTCGGCTGCGAGTACGGCGGCTACGCGAGCGACCTGACGCGCTGCCTGCCGGTGAACGGCCGTTTCACCGATCGCCAACGCGCGGTGTACAACGCTGTGCTGCGCGTAAAGAACGAGGCCACCGCACTGCTGCGCCCCGGCACCATGCTGGCCGAGTACCACAAGGAGGTGGGCCGCATCATGGAGAGCGAGCTGATCGGCCTGGGCCTGCTGGACAAGACCGACGTAAAGAACCAGGATCCTGAAAAGCCGCTGTACAAGAAGTACTTCATGCACGGCACCAGCCACTTCCTCGGGCTGGACGTCCACGACGTAGGCCTGTGGCACGAACCCATCGTCGAGGGCATGGTCTTCACCGTGGAGCCGGGCATCTACATCCGCGAGGAGAAGCTGGGCATCCGGCTGGAGAACGATGTGCTGGTGACAAGCGGCACGCCGGATGACCTGTTCAAGGAGATCCCGGTGGAGGCGGAGGAGGTGGAGGAGTTGATGAGCAGGAAGAAGGCTGTTGCGTAACCATGAATGGACCGTTTCCTATAAGAGATCTCGTGACGCGAGTATTGCCTTGTTTGGCAGTGTTGTGTGGCACTCAGACCTATGGACAGTCCGTGGATGCATCCACCGAGCCCCTCAAGTATGTTGATGTCTTCCTGCGCAATGACACCGACCTCCACTTCATGCGAGATGCGCATCTCCGGGCTATGAATTGGTCCCGAGAGAACAACGCTCAGGTCTACGAAACATTCCGTCACCCATTGGGGGTCGAGTCCCGGCGGCGTAGCGATACCATGGCCGTCCTGCCGAGCCATTCATGGCGCCTCGAATTAGCGGTCAGTTCCACCTATGACACCATATCCGTGCTGGCGTTCACACCCAACGTCCAAAGCTGGTATAACCGTTACGATCCCACCCCTTGGCAAGATCACTACAAGACAGCTCCTTTGTATTCATTGCCCCTTGCCGAGTACCACAACTTCCTCACCCCTGTCGAATTGTCCGTTTTGGATCGCATAGTGGAAAAGGCCCTTCTAAAGGTGGGGAGACGTACCATCCGTCATGAGCCAGGTGATATGATCGTTGCGGTGAAGTGGACTTGGGATGATCACCCGGAATGGGTCTTGTTCAACCAGGATAAATTCCATGCCGCACCATATTCGTGTGTGGGTCGCCAAAAGGCCGGGGAATCCTTCGCGGCACCATACGACAACACGCCCTTGAGTTGGGCGGAATTAAGGAAGAGGGTTGAATGGCACGATACAACCGGTTTCTCGAACATCTTGATAGGCGGGAAGCGCCCCTTGACGACGATCCATTTCGCCCTTAGGCTCACCAAGCTGGACCGTAAGGGGGGAAGGGTGTTCGACGTCAAGCCTTTCGCGCAGTATCATGTTTTGAATGAGTTCCTCGGTCTGGAGTATGCCTTCAATCCCTACGATCCGACTTGGAGGCCAGAAAAGGGCCCGGTATGGATGAGGAGATCCGATGTTGTTCGATGTTACGGCAATCCATTGCTGGATGGATGGTTGAGCGCGGTATTCGTGAACGAGTGGGAGAAGCTCCTGTTGGAGGATTAGAGCCGATATTCCACCTTGAAGCCTCACAGGCATTAAGAAGGATAGCGGCGTTACGTCCATTGATAGGGCGCATTCCACTCACAAACCCCATCCTCATGTACATCCGCTCCATCGGTATCGCCGTCCTCATCTTCGGCACCCTGTTCAAGGTCCTGCACTGGCCCGGTGCCAACATGCTCATCCTCGCCGGTGGCGTGGTGGCCGCATTGGCCGCGATCGCACTGTTGGTCTTGAAGCCCGGACCCAAACCAGCCAGCGCGGTGCTGCGTACTGCGACCGGTGCGTTGCTTATCACTTTCCTGTTGTTCAAGCTGTTCCACCTGCCCTTTGCGGATGCCTGGGTGCTCGCGGCGGTGGTCTCTACAGTAGGGTTGCTCTTCGTGGAGCGGGACAGTCCCCCGATGCAGCGTGTGTTGCTCCTGCGCTTCTCCGCGCTGTTGCTCATTGCCATCGCACTTGTGGTGGGTGGCAGCATCTTCAAAGTGATGCACTGGCCCGGTGCCAACATCCAGCTGTTGCTGGGTATGACGGGCTGCGCGGTGTGGTTCCTGATACCGCAGCATCGGAAGCTGGTCAGTGCATAGCCGATCGGAACACCTTACGAATGCATAAAGCCCCGCGATCGCTCGAGGGGCTTTATCAATGAGTTCTGTTGGATCACTTCACCAGGTACACCACTTCCACCGCATCCGGCAGCGTGGTATCCACCACACAAGTATGGTACACCTGTCCGTACTCATCGCGGTCCAGCACATTGCCGGCCACGGTAAGGGCACGGTACACCGGGATGATCGGGGTGGAGGAGGTCAAAGCGCGCGGCGTAGTTGGAAGGGCTTCACGGTGGAGACCTCCCCATCGAGCACCATCAGGTAATAATCCTCGCCATCCAGGTCGGTGATGCGCACGCGGGTCACCGGGCCACGTACATCACCGGTCTTCACGATGCGGCCCTGGCTGTCACAGATGTCGAAGAGGGCATCCTCGTTGCCGGGTTCATAATCGAACATCAGCAGACGTTCGATCTGATCGATGCGCACACGGATCTGGGGACTTTCCTCGCGGGACATGGCTGGAGCTGGACCCTTCTACGCCGGGCGGGGCGCAGGGTTTCCCCGGACGCAGCGAGGCCCGGCCCACCATCACTGGCGGACCGGGCCCCTACCACCAAACCAAGAAACGAACGTCCCCTACCTAACTGCCCTGGTCATTGAAGATCCACAGGCCCTGTGATGTATGGAAAGTGGTGCGCATGGCAACAAGGGTTTTTGTTTCAGCTTCCCGAAACTACCATGGTGCAAGACGTTTGAAAAGTGCCGAACGAGCAACGGACGTACTTCCCGGACCAGCGGCGGAAGGGATGAACCGAGGACAACAAGCCTGATGAATGAAGGCATCGCGGACAGGCACCCGTTGGCCCGATCGGAAGCGCCGTTCACCGGTGGTGGCATCCCGCTTCGGGGCGGAGGCCTATCTTTTCGCCAAACAAAAGCACCATGGCCCTGCGCGCGTTGATCGTGGATGATGAAGCCGATGCACGGGAGAACCTTCGCATGATGCTGGAGGAACACCACCCCGAGGTGGAGGTCGCAGGCCAGGCCGCCAGCGCTGCCGAGGCACGCGAACGGATCCAGGAGTTGCAGCCCAATGCCCTCTTCCTGGACATCAAAATGCCCGGCGAGGATGGATTCCAGTTGCTGGCCTCCATTGCCGAACTGGATCTGCCTGTGGTGTTCACCACCGCATACGACGAGTACGCCCTGAAGGCCTTCAAACAGAACGCCCTGGCCTACCTGGAAAAACCCATCGACATCGACGAGCTGAACCGGGCTGTGGCCAAGCTCCAGCGCCTGGCGGGAGAGATCGGCACCGCGCAGCCCTCGGCCATCGCTGCCTTGATGAAGGACCCGGCCTCGCCCCTGAGTTCACGCCTGGCCATTCCCGGCAGGGAAGGTTTGGTATTGCTGAAGCACGATGACATTCTCTACCTGGAGGCCAACGACAGTTACACCACCGTCCATTTGAAGGATGGCAAGCGATCGGTGAGCAGCAAGCATATCCGCGTGTTCGAGAACAACCTCGATCCCAAGGTCTTCTTCCGGGTACACAAGTCCTACATCGTCAATCTGGCCCACCTCGCCAGCTTCAACAGGGCGGAAGGCAACATGGCGGTTCTTGATACAGGTGCGATGATCCCCGTGTCACGGCGCAGGTTGCCAGATTTCCTCGCCCTGATCAACACCTTCTAATGGCCCTGTCCGGGAGGTATCGGACCACGCCGGCCGGACCTTGGACGGCCTTGCTGGCATGTCTGGGCCTGGCCATGCATCTACAAGGCCAGCAGCACGCCTTCCGACAATTCGCTACACAGGACGGTCTGGCACAGAGCCAGGTGCGTTGCATGGCGCAGGACGCGCGGGGCTACCTCTGGTTCGGCACCCTGGGCGGTGCCAGTCGATTCGACGGCCGCGTATTCGAGAACCACGCCCTGCAGGAAGGACTGCCTGATGCGCATGTGAGCGCAATGGCGCTCGACGCTCAAGGGACCTTGTGGCTCGCCTCGGGCACCTACTTGGTGCGCCGCGTGGGCGACCGCTGGGAGCGTGAGGCATTGCCCCAAAGCAATGGCGGAGCACGCATCCTGGGCTTGTCCGTCGGTGCTGATGACCGGCTCTACATCGGCACCGATGGTGGTGGCATGTTCGTGCGTGGCCCGAAAGGTTCGGAAGCCCTGCCCGGCTACCCGGTGGATACCGCGGCCCATGTGCGCTCGCTGCTGGTGCTGAAGGATGGGCGACTGCTGATCGGCTTGCGGAATGGACTGTTGTTGTACGATGACGGAGGGTGTGAGGCCATCCCCTTGGGTGATCCCGAGCCCAAAGGTGTGAGCGCCCTTGCACAAGGCCATGATGGATCCTGGTGGGTCGGCACCTTTTTCGACGGACTGTACCACATCCTGCCGGATGGAACGCAGGAGGAGTATGACGAGGAATCAAATCTGCTGCGGGACAATGTGCGCAGTCTGCTTGTGGACGACCAGGGCAGGCTGTGGGTGGGGACCAAGTTCGGCTTGAACCTCTTTGAGGATGGCAGGCTGCGCGTCTTCACCATACACCAGGGGATGCCCAACGACAACATCTGGTGCGCCTTCCAGGATAGGGAAGGGAATGTGTGGTTCGGCACGGACGGCGCCGGGGCCCTGCGTTATGCAGGAGACCGCTTCACGACCTTCACCGTACGCGATGGGCTGTGCAGCGATCTGGTGATGAACATCACCGCCGATGCACAGGGCGACCTCTGGCTGGGCACTTACGACAACGGGGTTTGCCGCATGGATGGCATGGCCATGGTGAACACACTGGACGGTTTGCCGAACAACACGGTGTGGAGCGGCTTGTGCGATCGCAACGGCACTTTGTGGTTCGGCACCAGCGAAGGACTGGCGAGGATCGAGCGCGGTGTGGTACAGCCCCTCCCGGGAGGTGCGGCCCTGGCACGGCAACGGGTGCTCTCCCTGTATGAGGACCGCAGTGGCCGTATCTGGGCCGGCACCCGCGAAGGCCTTTCCGCGATCGGTCCGGGTGAGCAGGTGCGCCACTATCCCGCAGGCGATGATGGCCCCGGAAGGTCTGTGCGGGACATCATCGGCGACGAAAAAGACCGTCTGTGGCTGGCCACCGAACAGGGGCTGTATCTCTTCGACAATGGGCGATCCCAGCGCTGGACCACCGCCGATGGATTGAGCGATGACAATGTGATGTGCATACTCCGTGATGACGCCGGCAGGGTATGGGCGGGTACCTCCAACGGCATCAGCTGCCTGGTGGATGGCGCTTTCCGGATCATGCGCTTCGCTTCCGATTTCGGATCGAACTATATCGATCTTCTGCTGCACGACGAACGGGGGAGGATCTGGGCGGGCACCAACAACGGCATCTTCATCTTCCATCCGGACAGCATCCTCGCCGACCCTACCGCACACAAACACATCACGCTCAATGATGGTCTGCGCAGCCTCGAGTTCAATCTCAACGCCGGTCTTTCCGATGGCCGCGGAAGGCTCTTCCTGGGCAGTGCCAGTGGGATGGTCTTCCATGATGTGCGACGCCATGGTGATCCACCGCCCCCACCTCCACCACCGATCCATATCAACCGGCTGCGGTCATTTCTGCAATCCACCGACTGGGCAGGCCAATGCGACAGCCTCGACACCCATGGTCTCCCCGTAGGGCTCGAACTCGCCTACCGCCGGCATTACCTCACCTTCGACTATACGGGCATCAGCCTGGGCGCACCAGAACGGGTCCTGTACCGCTACCGGCTGCTGGGGCTCGACGACGAATGGCTGCCCCCGACCGACGCCCGCTTCGCCAGTTGGAGCAATCTGCCGCATGGGGAGTACACCTTTGAAGTGATGGCCGCACTACGCGGCGGGGAATGGAGCAGCCCTGCTTCCTTCTCCTTCATGATCGCTCCCCCCTTCTGGCTGCGCTGGTGGTTCTTCCTGTTGGTCCTCGCCAGCATGGCCGCCGCGCTTTTCGCCATCGCGCGCTACAGGGCCATCCGCCGGGCACGCGCCGAACGCACCAAGCAGTTGATGCTTCGCTCGCGCATGCTGCAACTGGAGCAGCAGGCCCTGAACGCCAATATGAACCGGCACTTCGTGTTCAATGCGCTCAACAGCATCCAATACCACATCAACCGGCAGGACCGCGCCACCGCCAGCCGTTACCTCACCAGTTTCGCCAAGCTGATCCGCAAGAACCTGGATGCCAGCCAGAACGACACCACCACACTTGCCGAGGAACTCGAGCGCCTGGAACTCTACCTCACACTGGAGCACATGCGCTTCAAAGACCGCTTCCGTTACACCATACAAGTGGAGCCCGGGGTGAATGCCGGGCAGGTGCGGCTCCCGGCCATGATGCTACAGCCCTATGTGGAGAACAGCATCTGGCATGGCATCCTGCCCATGCAGCATCAGGGCAGTGTGGACATACGAGTGGCAACTGCTGGTGCGGACCGCGTGGAAGTGATCATCGAGGATGATGGGGTGGGGGTGGAATACAGTCTGCGGACCAAGGACGGAACAAGTGGTGATCACATATCCCGTGGTATCGAGATCACAAAGGGCCGTGCGGATGTACTTAGACGCCTGTCCATCATGGACATACGCATCACCGGACCCGATCAGAGACATCACCCCGAGACAGGAGCCACCTTGGGTACAAGCGTCACCATCGGACTCCCCTTGGACCGTTCCCCGTTCCAGCGCTGAAAGTATTTGCAAAAAGGACTGAGCCCGCCTATATTTGATCCATGAAGTGGTCCCTCCTATCGGTGGAGTTGTTCGCCAAGATGTCTTTGCTGGCCTTGTTGCTGGCCCTGGCATCCTGCGGCAAGGAGCCGCTTGTGGAGCCCTGCGGTCAGAACACGGATGCCCAGGAAGCCAAAGCAGGTGGTGGGGAAACAGGTTCCAGCACCACCAACGGAGCCAACACCAATGATGAAGGCAACGGTGACGGTGCCGGTATCAGTGATGATGGCGACGATATCGGCGACAGCGAAGGCCGCAAGAAGAGGCCGAACTGACCCCTTGGTTCCCCTCTTCCCAGGAGCGCCCGGCATGCCGGGCGTTTTTCTTTTCCCCCTATCCGCTCCTTCCATTGGGCGCACCGTTGCTCGCCAGGCAACTTGCGGCCACGGCAGATGAACGTAGTTTCCCGAAGCCACCGGCGGATAGGACCCTGGTGGCGTGGCACGGATGTCCAACAAGGCCCATGACCATGTGCATCGCCTGGTGCGTTCCATGACCAGCATGGAGAAGCGCTATTACAAGTTGCACATCGGGCGAAAGGGGCCGGGCGGTGGGCAACACGAACTCTTCGATGCCATCGCCGCCATGGAGGAATATGACGAGATCGCGTTGCTGGAACGCTTTAAAGACCAGCCTTTCACCCGCCATTTCGCGATCACCAAACGGCGCTTGTACGAGTCCATACTGCGGAGCCTGGATGCATTCCATGCGGATCGTTCCGTGGATGCGCGCATGCACCGCATTCTTCAACAGGTGGACCTGCTATACCAACGTGCACTGTATGATGATGCGGCCAAGCTGCTACAGAGCGTACGCCGGCTGGCGCGCCAGCACGACCGCCAACCGATCCTGCTGGCCGTGCTCAACTGGGAACGCCGGTTGATGGAACAGGGCAACTATGGCAAGGCCGGTATCGCCGATGTGGACCGGGTGGCGGAAGAGGGCCGGGACGTATTGGCCCAGCAGATGGAACTCGATACCCTGTGGGACCTGAAGAGCCGCGTGTTCCTGCTTTTATATCGCGAAGGCCGTGCGCGGGATGCGACCGCTCAAAAGGAATTGAGCGACCTGCTTCAGCATCCTATGCTCGCCGACAAGTCGCCCCTGCGCACGGCACGCGCGCGCTTCCTGCGCGGCCATGTGCGCAGCGCAGCGGATTTCGCCATGGGTGACCTGGCAGGCTGTCACGCGCACCTCAGTGCCAACATGGAATTGTTGCGTGCCGAACGGGTGCGTTTCGCGGACGACCCCTCCCTCGTGATCGGCGTGTTGAGCAATCTGACCTACGTGTGCAACCGGCTTGGACGCTATGAGGAAGCCGCTGCTCTGCTGCGTGAATTCAGAACGCTGCCGTCCACCTGGGAGATGCCCGAAACGGAAGATCTGGACTTGAAGCTCTTCATCAGCACCAACAGCCTGGAGCTATCGCTGCTGGCGCGTACCGGTGAATTCGAGCGCGCATTGGAACTGGTGCGTGCGATCGAGTCCGGCCTGCAACGTCACGGGGGGAGCATGAGTGCCATACGCCGTGCAGGATTCCTGTACCAGGTGGCCTTTACCTACTTCGGTGCGGGACAAGCCGACATGGCCCTGAAGTGGCTGCAACGTCTTCTCAATGATGTGCGCATGGACGAAAGTGCGGAGATCGTATGCTTCGGCCGCTTGCTATCACTGCTGGCCTGGATGGAGGCGGGGCGTACGGACCTGCTGACCTATGGGCTGCGTAACACGGAGCGCCTGTTGGAGGCACGGTCGCGCACCTTCCGCTTCGAGCCAATCTATCTGGACATGATCCGCAATGTGTTGAAGGCGAAGACCGATGCTGCCGTACACGACGCGATCCAACAGTTCCACGACCTGGTGTCCCCCCTCGAGCACGATCCGAAGGAGCAGGCCGTGTTCGATCTACTCGATCCCCTCGCCTGGGCGGAAAGCAAACTCCAGGGAAGGCCCTTTGCCGAGATGGTGAAGGAGCGCGCGATGCGCGTGGGCAGAGCAGCTTAGGCCCTGCTCAGGAAAGCATCCCAGCCCTGCGCCTTCAATTCATGCTCCCCACCCTGCTTGTCCACCAGGCGGTAACCGCTGGCCATGTCGGTCATGTGGCCCACCACTGTCAGGTTCGGGTTGCCCTTGATCTTGTCGAAGTCGGCTTGTGCGATGCTGAACAGCAGCTCGTAGTCCTCGCCACCATTCAGCGCACAAGTGCTGGGATCCAGGTTGAAGTCGCGTGCGGTCTGGTAGGTGTGCGGATCGATCGGCAGCTTCTCGTCATAGATGCGGACGCCGAGACCTGATGCCCGGGCGATGTGGAGCGCCTCGCTGGCCAGGCCATCACTGATGTCGATCATCGCCGTGGGTCTCACATCCAATTTCTTCAGCAACTCGACGATGTCCTTGCGCGCTTCCGGTTTCAGCTGGCGCTCCAGGATATAGTCGTGGCCTTCCAGATCGGGCTGGGCACCGGTCTCGGTGAACACGGCCTTCTCACGCTCCAGGATCTGTAATCCCATGTAGGCCCCACCCAGGTCTCCGCTCACCACCAGCAGATCGTTGTCCTTCGCGCCACTGCGGTACACGATATCCTCCAGTCTGGCCGCACCGATGGCCGTGACCGCGATGATCAGTCCGCTTGTGCTCGTGCAGGTATCTCCACCGACGAGGTCCACTCCATAATGCGCGCAGGCCAGCGATATGCCTTCATACAGTTCATCCACCGCCTCCACGGGGAAGCGATTGCTGAGCGCCAGGGCGACGGTGACCTGGCGTGGCGTGGCATTCATCGCATACACATCGCTGAGGTTCACCACAATGGCCTTGTAGCCCAGGTGCTTCAATGGCACGTAGCCCAGATCGAAGTGGACGCCTTCCACCAGCATATCAGTGGTGACCACCTGGTGCGTGCCTTGAGGGTCGATCACGGCGGCATCATCACCAATGCCCTTGATGGACGACGCATGCTGTAGGCGAACACGCGAGGCGATGCGCGCGATGAGGCCGAACTCGCCCAAGGCGGAGAGTTCCGTGCGGGAGGGGGTGTCTGACATCGGCTGCGAAGTTCCGCTTTCTGTGCCTGCGATACGTCGTACCTTCTAAGGCCGCGATCGACGGGGAAAATGTCGATCCACCATGTACCTCAACTGCCATAGCTGGTTCAGCTTCAAATTCGGCGTGATGAAGCCCGACGTGCTCCTTGCGGAAGCGCAGAAGGCCGGTGTGCGCTGCCTCGCCCTCACCGACATCCATTGCTCGGCGGGTATCCCCGATCTCCTCCGGGATGCGGCCCGCCATGATGTAAGGCCCGTGGCCGGCATATCGTTCCGGCAGGGCGCCCGGCCGCTCTACATCGGCATCGCGAAGGACAATGACGGGTTCCAGCGACTCAATGAGTTACTCAGCCCACACCTGCTGGATGGCGAGGCCTTGCCCCAACGCGCGCCCGAGTTGAACGGGGTGTTCTTCATCTATCCGTTCGGCAACGCGCCACAGCATTTACGGCCGAACGAACGCATCGGCATCAAACCTTCCGACCTCACGCGTCTGCCCTTCAGCCCATGGTCCCGGAGGCCGAACGATCTGGTGGCCCTCCTCCCCGTGACCTTCCGCAGCAAGGCCGACTACAACACGCACCGCCTGCTGCGTACCGTGGCCAGGAATACCGTGATCAGCATGCTGCCGAAGGAGGAACTGGCCGACCCGGGCGAATGCTTCCGAAGCGAAGAGGAGGTGCGTTGCATCTACCGCGACTTCCCAATGCTGGTGGATAACGCGCAACGGCTGCTGGATGAGTGCTCCATCGCGTTCGACAGCAGCGACAAGACGCGCAAGGCCTTCAGCGCGAGCGCGGCCGATGACCGCGAGAAGCTGCACCGCGACACGCGCGAAGGGTTGCGCTACCGCTATCCGAACGCCTCGTCGAAAGTGATCGCACGGATGACGCACGAGCTCGACGTGATCGAGCGCATGGGCTTCATCAGCTACTTCCTCATCAACCAGGACATCGTGGACCACGCGCGCCACCGGGGCTTCTTCCACGTGGGGCGGGGCAGCGGGGCCAACAGCCTGGTGGCCTACTGTCTGCGCATCACCGATGTGGACCCGATGGAACTCGACCTCTACTTCGAGCGCTTCATCAGTACCGCGCGCAAGAAGCCGCCCGACTTCGACATCGACTTCAGCTGGAAGGACCGCGACGAGATCTTCAAGTACGTTTTCGGCAAATACAACGGCGAAGGTGCCGGGAACATCCACGCCGCGCAGATCGCCACGTACACCACCTTCCAATGGCGCGGCGCGATACGTGAGCTGGGCAAGGCCGTCGGACTTCCACCGGGAGAGATCGATGCGCTGGGCGCAGGCGATGGGAACCACTGCCGCGACCAGAAGCGCCTGCCTGATGGCGCGAAGGGGGGGCTCGACCAGGTGGCACGTGCGGTGATCAATTATGGTCGTCGCATCATCGGCATGCCGCACCACCTGGGTATCCACGCGGGCGGCATCGTCATCACTGAGAAGCCGGTAACGCATTTCACCGCGCTCCATCGCCCGCCCAAAGGGTTCCCCGTCACACAGTTCAGCATGATCGAGGCGGAGGATCTCGGCCTGCATAAGTTCGACCTGCTGAGCCAGCGCGGCCTGGGGCACATCCGCGAGGCGGTGGAGATCCTGGAGCGCAAGGGCCAGCGCATCGACATCCACGACATCCCGCACTTCAAGAAGGACCCCGCGATCAAGGAACTGATCCAGGTGGGCAACACCATCGGCTGCTTCTATGTGGAGAGTCCGGCGATGCGCATGTTGTTGAAGAAGCTGCACGTGGATGACTACCTCGGACTGGTGGCCGCAAGCAGCATCATACGCCCCGGCGTTGCCGAGAGCGGCATGATGCGCGAGTACATGCTGCGCCACCACGACCCCGAGCGCAGGAAGCAGGCGCCGAAGCGGCTGCTGGAGATCATGCCCGAGACCTATGGCGTGATGGTCTATCAGGAGGACGTGATCAAGGTGGTGGTGCAATACGGCGGATTGGACCTGGAAGAGGCCGACCAGGTGCGCCGCGGCATGAACCTCCGTTACCGCGACCGGCATGAGTTCAAGGTGGTGGAGCGGAAGTTCTTCGACAATTGCAAGGCCTTTGGCCATCCGCCCGGTGAAGTGGATGAGATCTGGCGGCAGATCCAAAGCTTCGCCAGCTTCAGTTTCGCAAAGGGGCATAGCGCCAGCTACGCGGTGGAGAGCTACCAGAGCCTCTACCTCAAGGCGCACCATCCGCTGGAATTCCTGGTGGGCGTGGCGAACAACTTCGGCGGCTTCTACCACACGGAATTCTACCTGCACGAGGCGAAGCGCGCGGGCGCGACGATAGAGGCGCCGTGCATCAATACCAGTGCGGAACTGTGTTCGCTGCACGGCAGGCGGATCTTCCTCGGACTTGGGAACGTGAAGAGCCTGCAGGGCGGGACCGTGCAGCTGCTCCTGCACGAACGTCAGCGCAACGGCCCCTACGCCGATCTGCCGGACCTCCTGGCACGCGTCCCCCTCGGCATGGAGCAGGCGCGCATCCTCGTGCGGGCGGGCGCCCTGCGCTTCACCGGGCGCAGCAAGCCACATCTGCTGTGGGATCTCGTGCTCCTGCATCGCCCCGCGATGGCGCGCAACGATGGCGACCTCTTCATCACGCGTGTGGAAGAGCCCAGGCTGCCCGATCTGCGGCATTATCCTTTGGCCGACGCCTACGACGAGCTGGATCTGCTTGGCTTCCCGCTCTGCGATCCGTTCACACTCGCCGAAGAGCCGGCCGAACCTGGCCACGCGCCGTGCATCCTCAAGTGCGGGATGTCCGACCACATCGGCAGGCGCGTGAGCATGCTTGGCTACCTGATCCATGTAAAGGCCACCGACACGCACTACGGCCAGCGCATGACCTTCGGCTCCTTCATCGACACCGACGGCGACTTCTGGGACAGCACGCAATTCCCACAGGTGGCCGCGCGCTACCCCTTCCGCGGGCGCGGGGTGTACAGGCTCACCGGCGTGGTGGAGGAAGAGTTCGGCCACACGGCACTGCGTACGGAGCACTTCGAGAAGCTGCCGTGGAAGCAGGATCCGCGGTATGGGGAGAAGTGATCAGCTCCTCCTGTTCGCCAGCAGCACCGGCGCCTGCCCATCGAAGGGGTTGTCCATCCTGCCGATGCTGTGCGCATCCATTCCCGCCGCGCGCATCACGGTGCGGTCACCGAAGCGCCTGCGGATCTTGTCCATGGCCTGGTAAAGGTTCATGGCCTCTTCGGTATCGGTGAAGGCATCCATCTGGTGGCCGCCACCCACGAGGTGGCTGAAGCGCACGCCGATCAGGCGGATGCGCTGGCGGCGATCATATAGCGTGCGGAAAAGGTCGTGGATGAGGGGCAGGATGATGTGGTCACAGGCCGTGTAGCCGATGCGCTGCTGCCGGGTGTGCGTCTCGAAGTCGGCATAGCGCACCTTCACGGCCACACAGCTGGTGAGTTTGGCACCCTTGCGCAATTGGAAGGCGAGGCTCTCGGCCATGGCGGTGAGCATGCCCCGCAGCTTCACCACGTCGATGGTATCACGCTCGAACGTACGCTCCGTGCTGATGCTCTTGCGTTCGTGCCACGCCACCACCGGACTGTCGTCGATACCGTTCGCCTTCCGCCACAGCACCGGGCCGTGCTCGCCCAGCAGACGCTGCATCAGGTCGACCGGCAGTTCCTGCATGGTGTGGATGCGCGCCACGCCCATGCTCCGCAGCAGATGCGCGGTCTTGCTCCCCACTCCGGGGATGGCCTCGATGGCCATCGGTGCGAGGAAGGGCTTTTCGGTGCCGCGCTCCACCTGCCTGAAGTTGTTCGGCTTCGCCGTGTTGGTGGCCACCTTGCTCACGGTCTTGTTGATGCTGAGCCCGAAGCTGTTCGGCAGGCCGGTCTGCCTCGCGATGTGCTGCCGCAACTCGGTGGCGAGCTTCATCGCGCCGAAGAAGCGCTCCGTGCCGGTGAAGTCCACGTAGAACTCATCCACGCTGGTCTTCTCGAAGAGCGGCACCTGCCCCCGGATGATCTCCGTGACCTCGTCGCTCTTCTCCATGTATTCGCCGCTGTTGCCGCGCAGGATGATCGCCTCGGGACAAAGCTGCTTCGCCATACGCATGGGCATCGCGCTACGAATGCCGAAACGCCGCGCTTCATAGCTGCACGATGCCACCACCCCGCGGTCACTATCGGCACCGATGAGGACGGGTTTGCCGATGAGGCTCTTATCGTGCAGGCATTCCACGCTCACGAAGAAGCTGTCCAGGTCAAGGTGAACGATGATGCGTTGGTCGTTGGCGAACATGCAGGGCCCTTGGACGGTTTATCCGTCGATCTCGGGGCTAGAAAGTAAGCAGCCCCGCGCTTCTGCCGAAGGCTTTATCCAGACCCGTGCTCACCCCATAAAAGCTCTCCTCATCCTCAGTATCTTTGCGACCGCGTCGCTGTTTAGAACAATTCCAAATAAGCTATGATCAAGGTCAGCGAGAATGCCAAAAGCGAGGTGACCAAGTTGCTGGGCATGGAAGGCCGTGGCCCCCAGCACTTTGTGCGCGTGGGTGTGAAAGGCGGGGGCTGCTCCGGCCTGATGTACGACCTGGAGTTCGACGACCAGATGAAGGACGGTGACAAGGTCTTCGAGGACAACGGTGTGAAGGTGGTGGTGGACAAGAAGAGCCTGCTCTACCTCCTCGGCACTACGCTGGACTTCAGCGGCGGGTTGAACGGCAAAGGTTTCCAATTCATCAACCCCAATGCGAATAGGACGTGTGGGTGTGGGGAGAGTTTCTCGATATGAGAACGCAGAGACGCGGGGACGCAGAGGTCGCAGAGAAATGCACGACCGACAGAGTTCCAACGAAATGAGGGAATGCAGAGGCGCCAAGACGCAGAGGAAATGCACGGAACACGGAACGTGAACGAAATGATGGAACGCAACAACGCCTCCGCGCTCTTTGCGCCTCCGCGTCTCTGCGTTCCCTGATCCCATGGCACAAGACACCGACGATCTCCTGCGTGAAGTGACCTCGAAAGAGTACGCCTACGGATGGAGTACGGACATCGAGAGCGAGAAGGCCGCGAAGGGCTTGAACGAGGACATCGTGCGCTTCATCAGCGCCAAGAAGAACGAGCCGGAGTGGATGCTGGAGTGGCGCCTGGAAGCCTACCGCCTGTGGCTGAAGATGGAGGAGCCGCACTGGGCGCACGTGCACTACCCCAAGATCGACTACCAGAACAGCTACTACTACAGCGCGCCGAAGAAGAAGCCGCAACTGAACAGCCTCGATGAGGCCGATCCCGAGTTGGTGAAGACCTTCGAGAAGCTGGGCATTTCGCTCGAAGAGCAGAAGCGTTTGGTAGGCGTTGCCGTGGATGTGGTGTTCGACAGCGTGAGCGTGAAGACCACCTTCCAAGCGGCGTTGAAGGAGAAAGGCATCATTTTCTGCAGCTTCAGCGAAGCGGTACACAACCACCCGGACCTGGTGCGGAAGTACCTCGGCAGCGTGGTGCCGCGTACCGACAACTACTTCGCCGCGCTCAACAGCGCCGTGTTCAGCGATGGCAGCTTCTGCTACATCCCGCCGGGCGTGCGTTGCCCCATGGAGCTGAGCACCTACTTCCGCATCAACGAGGCCATGACCGGCCAGTTCGAGCGCACGCTGCTGATCGCCGACGAAGGCGCGTACGTGAGCTACCTCGAAGGCTGCACCGCACCCATGCGCGACGAACACCAGTTGCACGCCGCCGTGGTGGAACTGGTGGCGTTGAAGGACGCCGAGATCAAGTACAGCACCGTCCAGAACTGGTACCCCGGCGACAAGGAGGGCAAGGGCGGCATCTACAACTTCGTCACCAAGCGCGGCATCTGCCTGGGCGATCGCAGCAAGATCAGCTGGACACAGGTGGAGACCGGTAGCGCCATCACGTGGAAGTACCCCAGTTGCGTGCTGAAGGGCGACCACAGCATCGGCGAGTTCTACAGCGTGGCGGTGACCAACAACCGCCAGCAGGCCGACACCGGCACCAAGATGGTCCACATCGGCAAGGGCACGAAGAGCACCATCGTGAGCAAGGGCATCAGCGCCGGGTTCAGCAACAACAGCTACCGCGGTTTGGTGAAGATCGGCAGAGGCGCGAAAGGTGCACGCAACTTCAGCCAGTGCGATTCACTGCTACTTGGCGACCGCTGCGGTGCACACACCTTCCCCTACATCGAGAGCGAGAACCCCAGCGCGATGGTGGAGCACGAGGCCACCACGAGCAAGATCGGCGAGGATCAGATCTTCTATCTGAATCAGCGGGGTATTGAAACAGAGAAGGCGGTCTCGTTGATCGTCAATGGATACTGTAAGGAAGTCCTCAATCAACTGCCCATGGAGTTCGCTGTTGAAGCGCAGAAGCTTCTTGCTGTGTCACTGGAAGGAAGTGTTGGGTGATGGCCACAACTACACAGTCATATTACTCGCCGGAGGAGGTCCTTGCGATCTTCAAAGAGCAGCATCGTCTCTGCACTCCCCTTGATCCGATGGGAGATCCAACGTACATCATCGAGCGCGATTCGCCTATCGACTTGTGGAGAGCCTCTGGCGATATGCTCGACTGGGATTATTTGGCTGATTTCCTCAATCAAGAGTTCAGGGTGGGTATTCCCACACAGGATTGGAAAGCGGCGATGTTGCCGGAACACAAGAAGACTGTGTGGGACGTTTGCGTTCTCCTCGCCCAGCATGCAGTCAAGCCGGACTTTCATCCCGTGATGCGCATGGGACATGAATGCCTGAGCGCAGGTGTCTTCTTGACGCTCAAGAAGAATCTGAAAGACAAAGGAGTCGACGTCTCCGACCTTCGGCCGTCATCCAAGCTCGACCACTACTTCGACAAGCACTTCAGCCCGATGGTCGAGGAGATAACATTGAGTGGTGTTCATGTCCTTGACAAGATCGATGTAGGCCCTCCAACTAGTGAACGTCGTTTGGTGCATTGGCTGGACAGGTTCCTTCCGCGCTTCGTCTTTCACCACTCCATTGACACCGGTAGCATTGTGACATTCCGCGACCTGGTAGAGAAAATCATTGAGAATCAACCCTTGGGAAAAGCCCAAGCCTGACCGATTTGTCGACAATGCTGAAGATCAATAACCTGCACGCCCGCATCGAGGGCAAGGACATTCTCAAGGGACTCAACCTTGAGGTCAAACCCGGAGAGGTCCATGCGATCATGGGTCCGAACGGCAGTGGGAAAAGTACGCTCGCCAATGTCCTTGCTGGCCGTGAAGAGTATGAAGTCACCGAAGGCACCGTGACCTACCTCGGCGAAGACCTACTTGAACTCTCACCCGAAGAACGCGCTTGGAAAGGCATCTTCCTCGCCTTCCAGTACCCCGTGGAGATCCCGGGCGTAAGCAACATGAACTTCCTGCGCACGGCCATGAACGAGACCCGCAAGGCCAACGGTCTCGCGGAACTCGGCGGCAAGGATTTCCTGACGCTGGTCCGCGAACGCGCCAAGCTGGTGGAGATGGACCCCGACCTCATGAGCCGCAACCTGAACGCGGGCTTCAGCGGTGGGGAGAAGAAGCGCAACGAGATCTTCCAGATGGCGATGCTCGAACCCAAGCTCGGCATCCTCGACGAGACCGACAGCGGTCTGGACATCGACGCACTCCGCATCGTGGCTGGCGGCGTGAACAAGCTGCGTAGCAAGGACAACGCATTCATCGTGGTGACGCACTACCAGCGCCTGCTGGACCACATCGTGCCGGATATGGTACACGTGATGGCCGATGGCCGCATCATCAAAAGCGGACCGAAGGAACTGGCGCTGGAGCTGGAGGCGAAGGGGTATGACTGGATCAAGGAAACGGCGTGAGTGCGGATCAGAAGATCAGACGATCAGATAATGGAATGCCTCAGCCGCGATAAATGCACCTGTACAGTCGACCCACTGGGTCGACCCGCGATGCCATGAGCACAGCAACTGCCACCGACCCCAAAGCCACCGTGCTCCCACTGCTCGAAGGCTCAACCTGGCCCCACGCCGCCGAAGCCCTGGCCCTGGCGCACACGCTGCCCATCCCCACGACCAAGTCCGAAGCCTGGAAGTACACCCGCGTCGGCAAGCTGTTCAAGGATGCGTACGTCGCACCGAACGGTGATGTGACCGTCACGCTACCCGCACGTCTTCCGTTCGACACCACTCGCGTCGTCTTCGTCAACGGCCACTTCCGCGCGGACCTCAGCGATGATCTGAAGGCCGATAAAGGCATCGTCATCGACAGCCTGAAGCACCACCTCTCCCACGGCCCGGTGCAAGCCCACTACGGACAGGTCGCGCCCATCGGTGATCGTCTCTTCACGGCGATGAACACCGCCGCACCCACCGATGGCCTGATCATCCTCGCCACCAAAGGCACGAAGACCAGCAAGCCGATCCATGTGCTGCACATCACGAGCGGTGGCCAGCAGCTGATACAACCGCGCGATCTGTTCATGCTGGATGAAGGTGCTAACGTGGAGGTCATCGTAGAGGCTGTCACTCCGAGCGCAGCCGAGGAGTCGACAGCTTCTACGCTAGTCAATAGCATCCGCGAAAGCGTGATCGGTGAAGGCGCGAACCTCACGATCCACCTGCTGCAGAACGAAGCCAATGGCCCCGCACACATCGGTCTCGATGGCGTGACGATCGGCGCGAAAGGCCGTTTCTCTATCGACACCACGACCTTGAACGGCTCCTTGGTGCGCAATGAAGTGAACGTGGCACTCGCGGGTCCCGAAGCGCATGCCGAACTGAACGGTGTGTACGTGCTGAACGGTACCACGCACTGCGACAACCACACGTACATCGGCCACGACGTGCCGGATTGCACCAGCGACGAGCTGTACAAAGGCATCATCGCCGAGAAAGGCACGGGCGTGTTCAACGGCAAGGTTTACGTGAAGCAGGACGCCCAGCGCACGCGGGCTTACCAGAGCAACGCGAACATCCTGCAAGGCGACGATGCCAAGGTGTACACCAAACCCGAACTGGAGATCTATGCCGACGACGTGAAGTGCAGCCACGGTTGCACCATCGGGCGCTTGGACGAGAAGGGCCTGTTCTATCTGCGTTCGCGCGGGGTGAGCGAGGCCGAAGCGCGGCGCATGCTCTCACACGCGTTCATGACGGATGTGTTGGAGCGTATCACGAACGAGGAGTGGCGGAAGCATTTGGAGGGGCTGATCAACGCTAAGCTGGAAACGCTTTGATGCAGAAATGCAATTGAACCGCAGAGAACGCAGAGGGCGCAGAGAAATGCAACACGCGATGGACCGAACGATCATCCGAGTGGAGGGTTTCTCTTCTGAGTTCCCTCTGCGCTCTCCGCGTCCTCTGCGGTTAACCTCATCGCATTCATGAACCCCACTGTGGTCAAACCAGCCTTCGACATCGCCGAGATCCGTGCGCAGTTCCCTATCCTGAAGGAACTGGTACACGGCAAGCCCTTGGTGTACTTCGACAATGCCGCGACCAGCCAGAAGCCGCGCCGCGTGATCAAGGCCGAGAGCGCCTACTACGCCACGATCAACGCCAACGTGCACCGCGGCGTGCACACGCTGAGCACCAAGGCCACCGAAGCACAAGAGGCCGCGCGGGAGACGATCCGCAAGCATGTCAACGCGAAGCATGCGCACGAAGTGATCTTCACCAGTGGCACCACGGCGGGCATGAACCTGGCGGCATTCAGTTTGGGTCAGATGCTGCTGAAGCCCGGTGATGAAGTGCTGATCTCCGGCATGGAGCATCACGCGAACATCGTTCCCTGGCAGCTGGCCTGTGAGCGGCATGGGGCGAAGCTGAAGGTGATCCCGATCACGGAAAGCGGGGAGCTCGAGATCAGAAGATCAGAAGATCAGATGATCAGACAATTCACCGAGCGGACCAAGATCCTCGCGATCAGCCATGTCAGCAATACGTTGGGTACGATCAACCCGATCAAGGAGTTGATAGCCGAGGCAAAGCAGCGCGGCATCATCACCGTGGTGGATGGCGCGCAGGCGATACCGCACCTGAACGTGGACGTGCATGACCTTGGCTGCGATCTCTACGCTTTCAGCGGGCACAAGGCCTACGGCCCCACGGGCACGGGTGTGCTCTACGGCCGCGAGGAGCTGCTGGAGCGCATGCCCCCCTGGCAGGGCGGCGGCGAGATGATCGACGTGGTCACTTTCGAGAAGACCACCTACGCCAAGCTACCCTTCAAGTTCGAGGCCGGCACTCCGCACATCGCAGGCATCATCGGGCTGGGCGAGGCCATCCGCTGGATGGAGGACTACGACAAGCAGGCCATGGCGGCGCACGAGCACATGTTGCTGGAACACGCCACCAAGGAGTTGCTCACCATCGATGGCCTGCGCATCATCGGCACCGCGAAGGAGAAGGTGGGTGTGATCAGCTTCGTCATCGAAGGTGTGCACCACTACGACCTCGGTACCCTGCTCGACCAACAGGGCATCGCCGTGCGCACAGGCCACCACTGCACCCAGCCGCTGATGGAGCGCTTCGGCGTGAGCGGGACCACGCGGGCGAGTTTCGCGTGCTTCAATACGGTGGAGGAGGTGGAGGTGATGATAGCAGCGATGAGGAAGGCTGTCAAAATGCTCAGGTAATGCGCACGGTGTTGGTTCTACCTCTCCTGTTTTGTCTCTCATGCGGGAGTGGTGTGGCCCTTGATGAGGAAGATGTAATGTCCTATGTGGACACAACGATCACCTGGCGCGAGGATTCCGATGGTGTTCTCATTGAGCGTGTAGTCCAATACGACAGCGTCGGCGAGGTTGTATTCGAGACCGCCGAGATCATGTTGGAAGAAGTCGTCCAATCGCAGTACTTGGAAGACTTGGATGCGATAGAAGATGCAAAGACCTTGATCCACCGTTCTGAATTGTCGGCAAATACCAATGGACCGCAGGAGACAGTAATCACGGCAACTGTTCCAGGGTCCGCGATTTCGTCACCACAACACACATTGGTTGTTACATCTGATGTGCGCGATGGACGGTCTATTTTGGGTTCTGTTCTCGGCATTAGGGAATATCATATATGGACGCCGACCGCATCCAACGATACCCTATCGTTGCTTCTCGATGTTGTGCGAAAGGGTAATTTTTTGTGCCTTGAGGGTCAATCTCTCCTGCGGGACGCATATGTTCTGGAGCGTCGGACAGAGGGGTATGGGAGATACTCCAACGTTGGGATGATGATCATTCCATCGTTGGGTGACACGCTTCCATTGTGGGCGTTTGCGGATATTGCTTTGGCCAGAGCTGCCGTTTGGAACTGGAAGGATATGACGCCAATGAGCATCGACCAGTATCACCAACTCAAATCCCAGAACGAGTCAGTGCAATACATCTTCACCTCCAAGCCCGTTTCAAAGGCCAATGAAGATGTTAAGAAGTAGCATCATTAGCAATGGCAAGTCCTCAGTCCCTCACCCAAACCCAGCAAGAGCTTATCGACGAGTTCGCCATGTTCACGGACTGGCAGGACCGCTACGAGCACCTGATCGAGCTGGGCAAGGACCTGCCGTTGATCGCCCCGGAGCATAAGGTGGAGGACAACTTGGTGCGCGGCTGCCAATCACGTGTGTGGTTGCATGCCCAACCGGTGTCCGACCCCTCGACTGCGCTCGGGGTGACACCAGTTGTGCATTTCACCGCAGACAGCGACGCCATGATCACCAAGGGCATCGTGGCACTGCTGGTGCGCGTGTACAATGACCGAACGCCGCAGGAGATCCTCGGTGCATCCACCGACTTCATCGATCGCATCGGCCTACGCGAGCACCTGAGCCCTAACCGCGCCAATGGATTGAGTGCGATGATCGACCAGATGAAACGGTATGCGGTGGCGTTTTCCGCTCAAGAACCCAAGGCATGAGAAGCGAGGTCAACTCTTCGATCGGGCATAGTGGCTGTCTTATGTACAATGTCTTATGCAACGCCGCACGGCATAAGACATCGTACATAGGACAGTGGAACATTCCTGGAACCGCACTCCCTCCCACCTACGCACCATGACCCCAGAAGAACGCAAACACCTGGAAGACCGCGTGATCGACATGCTGCGGACGATCTACGACCCCGAGATCCCCGTGGACGTTTACGAGCTGGGCTTGATCTATGAGGTGAACATCGGGGACGATGCACATGTAGGCATCAAAATGACCTTGACGAGTCCTTCATGCCCGGTGGCGGAAAGCATGCCCAACGAGGTGGAGCAGAAAGTGGCCGGTGTGCAAGGTGTGAGCAGTGCCAAGGTGGAGATCACCTTCGAGCCGCCGTGGGATAGGAGCATGATGAGCGAGGCAGCGCAGTTGGAATTGGGGTTCATGTGAATGGGGAGAACGCAGAGACGCAAAGGCACAGAGGGCGCAGACAAAATACAGCCGCAGATTTCGCAGATGACGCAGATGACTACGGGGGGCGCAGGTAGGTTGGCAACAACCTCGCTACAGGGCACCTGTAGCGTCGACCCATTGGGTCGACCACCGCAGGTGAGATCCAGAAAAATACAGCCGCAGATTGCGCAGATGACGCAGATGAATACGAAGGACGCTGGTAGGTTGGCAACAACCTCGCTACAGGGCACCTGTAGCGTCGACCCATTGGGTCGACCTGCGATCGTTACCCACGGACATTGACCGATTTTTGGAACAGGCCCCATGTCGGATCAACCCATCATCAACAAGGTCGCCACCTCCGGCATCATCACCCTCGACTTGGAGGAGCTGTACCCGCAAGGCGAACGCGTAGTCTTCGACCTAAAGCCATTGCTGTGGCAGGAGATCGCGTTGAAGGAGGATGAGCTTCGCGCCTTCTGCAAGGAGCACGACTGGACGCAATACACGGGCAAGTTCGTTTCTGTGCATTGTTCTGCGGATGCGATCATTCCAACATGGGCTTACATGCTGGTGGGAACACACCTGCAGCCTTTTGCGGCGTTCGTCACGCATGGCGATACGGAGCAACTGGAGCGAGCCATTTTCACCCGCTTCGTGCAGAAGCTGGATGTGGCCCCCTATCGCGATGCCCGCGTGGTGGTGAAGGGATGCAGCAAGTTGCCCGTGCCGCTGAACGCGTACGTAGAGCTGAGCACGAAGCTGCTGCCGTTGGTGAAGTCGCTGATGTTCGGCGAGCCGTGCAGCACGGTGCCACTGTACAAGCGTCCCAAGGCATAGCACTACCTTCGGACTGATGCACCGCTGGTTCACCTTTGCCTTGTTGAGTACACTGGTGGGCACACTTGCCGCCCAAGTTCGGCCATTGCAGGAAAGTCGTCATGGATGGCACCTATCGCCACATGGTACCATCCGTGTCCTGGTGATATTCGCAGAGATCGACTACGACCTGGACCCATCGAAGGACCCGCAACGCAGCGGTGCCGCGCATTGGGCCAAAGGCCAGTTGCCCACCTGGAAGGATGATCTCTTCGACCCGCATCCGCGGTCGGTTCCCCAAGCCATGGTATCGCGCTATTACCACGACATCTCCCTAGGCCGCTACACCGTATTGGGCGACTACCTGGACGAGCTGATCGTGCTGCGCGAAAGTGAGCACAAGGGCATTGCCAATGCACATGGCATCAATCGCCTGGTGGTGGCCGAAGCGAACAAGCGGGGTGCGCTACGGACCAAACATGGTCTAAGCGTTTCGGACTTCGACATGTGGAAGCGCGGCGGAAGACCCGGTCTACCGAAAGAGCCGGGGCCGGATGACCCGCACAGCTACGACCATGTGATGGTGATCCTGCGCAACAGCTCGCTGACCCATGGGCAGGGCAGTGTGGATGCAGGGAGCCCGGGAAAGCTCTTCGGCTACGAGAGCGATTCGCAGAGCCGCTTCGGTGGTATGAACGCCCTGCCTTTCGAGATCCTGAAGCATGAGTTCAACCACCTCTTCCTGGGCGGGAACAACTTCCATAGCGGAGGTGGTAATGCCGCCGTGTTCCAGAGCTTTTTCATTTCCCTGCAGGGTGGGTGGAGCATGATGGGAGCAGCGAACAGCAGCTTGATGACATGCAGTGCCTGGGATCGGGACCGGCTGGGCTGGTTCCCGGATGGAGCGCAACATCGCATCCGTGCACGCAACGCACAGGGCTCCGAGGTCCATGCCGACCTGGACCCCGTGGCAGGCGATACAGGTGTGTTCGTGCTGCGCGACTTTGTCACCACCGGCGACGCTTTGCGGATCCGCATGCCGTTCATTCCAGAGGATCGGTATCAACAATGGCTGTGGGTGGAGAACCACCAGGGCTATGCACGCAATGGCAGCCCGACCGATCGTTTCCATTGGGAAGAGGCGGGCGCCTGCATCGATCCGGTGGAGCCCGGCCTGTTCATGATGATGCAGGTGGATCGTGAAGACCGCCAAGGCGCCAGCATATTCGGAGGTTACGCCGACTATCTCCGTGCCATGCCCGCCACAGGCAACCACGACCTGCGACCCAACGGGGACACGCTGCGCAACAGTTGCCCTTTCAATGGGGATGCCACCATGTTCACCCTGGACAAGCGTTGGGCGAATCCACTGACAGGCGCTCACGAACAGGAGATCCCTGTCCACGACCGTGATGGCGACGGGGTCATCAAACGCACGGAATCCTCCATGCTTCCTTCGGTGCGGGTCGAACATGGCCGCATCACCGGAAAAGCCGTGTTCTTCGGTCGACCCGAACATGCCTTCACCATGGATGGCAAGCGCCGGATCGGGATGGGTACCAATCCCTCCAGTGCCAACCTGTTGACTTTGGTCAGCGCCGGCGGAAAAGAGGTCCATGGCCGCGTAGCACCCGATGTACGCACCATCTACCTGAACGGGATCAGCGTTGAAATGCTTTCGATGGCTCCCAACGGCGATATCACCGTCAGGGTCCGTAACAATGACACGTACCTGCAGGAGGATGTGCGCTGGTGTGCAGACAGCATCGTGTTGCCTCCTCTGAAAGGCCATGAAGGGCATGCGTTATACCTGGCGCCAAGGAAACATCTGCTACTGGATCGCTCGCAGACCCCGACCCGCCTGGTGCATCCTGTGAAGGACAAGGGAGATATCTGGTTCTCGGACCCGACGAGCCTCACCGTGAGCAGTGGAGCCAGCATGGTGATCGGCACGCAGGCCAAACTGGAACTGCGCAACGCCTCCACCTTGCACTTGATGCCCGGAAGTGCCCTGACCATGCTATCCCGATCGAAGCTGCGTATGGAGCAGGGCACACGGGTCCTGCTGCATGGTGATGCTGTGATCACGATGCGCGACAAACATCTGCGGCGCTTGCTGAAACGGGGCTTCGTGGCCAGTGCCGGCCCGGAACCTCAATAGGCGCGAACGTTACGCCCTTCCCTGTAATTGATGAAAGCCCGGTTCACCACCCGGTTGCCACCGGGTGTGGGATAGTCCCCCGTGAAGTACCAGTCGCCGGTGTGCCCCGGGCAGGCCGCATGCAAGCCCTCGATGCTCTGGTACACCAACTTCACTTCGGCGTTGGTGTTCTCCGGCGTGAGCAATTCCGCGATCTTGTCGCTGATGCGTTCCGCCGAGAAAGGACGGTATATGTCGCGCACCACGTTCTCCTGTTCCGACAGTGGCCGACCGACCATCTCCATGGCCCGGTCGTAGACATCGTCGATGATGTTCTCCTGCTTGGTCTCCTTCAGCAGGGCGATGGCGGCACGGAACGCGGCCAGATCCCCCATCTTGGCCATGTCGATCCCATAACAATCGGGATAACGGATCTGTGGGGCGCTGCTTACCACCACGATGCGCTTTGGCTCCAGGCGGTCGAGCATCTTGAGGATGCTCTGCTTCAGCGTGGTCCCGCGCACGATGCTGTCGTCGATCACCACCAGGTTATCGAGACCCGCACGAACGGTCCCGTAGGTGATATCATACACGTGTGCCACCAGGTCGTCGCGCGCGTCGTCCGCCGTGATGAAGGTGCGGAGTTTCGCATCCTTGATGGCCACCTTCTCCAGGCGCGGACGCAGTGCCAGGATGGCACGCAGTGCGGCAGGTTCAGGATTCGGGCCCAGTTCCAGGATACGCCGCTCCTTCACCCGATCAAGCTCATCCTCCATCTCCTTCAGCATGCCGTAGCAGGCCACCTCGGCGGTGTTCGGGATGAAGCTGAACACGGTGTTCTCCAGGTCGTGGTCCACTGCATCGAGGATGGCAGGACAGACCGATCGACCCAGTGCGATGCGTTCCCGGTATACATCCTGGTCGCTGCCTCGGCTGAAGTAGATGCGCTCGAAGCTGCAGGCACGTTTCTCAGTGGGCTGGCGCACCAACTCCTCGCTGTAGCTGCCGTCCTTGCGGATGATCAGCGCATGCCCCGGCGTAAGCTCCCGCACATCGGAGGTCTTCAAGTGGAAAGCGGTCTGGATCGCGGGGCGCTCACTGGCCACCACCACGACCTCCTCATCCGCGTACCAGTAGCAGGGTCGGATCCCGGCGGGATCGCGCAATACGAACGCATCGCCATGTCCGATGAGACCGGCCAGGGTGTAACCACCATCAAAGTCCAGGGCACTGTTCACCAAGATCTGCCGCACGTCCAACTTCTCGGCGATCACCTGCGTGATCTGTTTCTCACTGTAGCCCAATTGCCGGTGGATCTGCGCCAGACGGTCGTTCTCCACATCCAGGAAGTGTCCGATCTTTTCCAGGACCGTCATGGTATCGCTGCGCTCCTTGGGATGCTGGCCGATGGATACGAGCAGATCGAACAGCTCGTCCACGTTGGTCATATTGAAATTCCCGGCCACCACCAGGTTGCGCGTCATCCAGTTGTTGAGCCGACGGCGTGGATGGCAGTTCTCCAAACTATCACGACCGAAGGTGGCATAACGAAGGTGCCCCAGTAAGACCTCGCCCAGGAACGGGACCTGCTCTTTCAGGGCGGCGGCATCCATTTCCAATGCCGGATCCGTAGACACAGCGCTGTTGTAGCCCCTGTACACATTGCCGAAAATATTCTGGATCGCCTGTTTGTCCGTGCTCCGCTCCCGGTCGATGTAATTGAGGCCCGGCTTCGGGTCGATCTTGATGGAGGCGATGCCCGCTCCGTCCTGCCCCCGGTTGTGCTGTTTCTCCATCAGGAGATAGAGCTTGTTCAAACCGTACAGGGGCGTGGCGTACTTCCGGTGGTAATGATCCAGTGGTTTGCGCAAGCGGATCAGCGCAATGCCGCATTCATGCTTGATGGCTTCGCTCATGGGGGCACGCCTGGACTTGGGGCAGCAGGGTCGGCAGGCAGCGCAAAGGTACAGCGGGGGCACCACGGGGCCGGAATGACATGATGCACGAACACATCATGCTGATGTAGTAGTGCGGATCGCACAAAGCGATGGTCCTATCGACCTGCTTGCACCCTGCTTACCCAAGAGAAATATTTTCAGAACAATGTCGGCATGGTCCTTTTCGGGGTTAGGTTCGTTCATCAGAACGCCTTAAATCCCATGGCTACCCCCCCCCCCCCCCCCCCCCGCGCGTCTACTGATCAGCACATTGGCTGTATTCGCTTTGTGCGCACAGCTTGATGCACAAACCCTCACCGTAACCCTGATAGGCAGCGACTACAACGGGTACGGGGTAAGTTGTTTCGACGAAAGGGATGGTGCCATTACAGCCACAGTAGCCGGCGGAACACCACCCTATGAGTACTTCTGGTCACATGGGGATAGCGTGGAGGTGGTAACCGACCTGGCAGCGGGCTACTACAATGTGCGGGTCATGGATGCCGATTCCACCGTTGTCAGTGCAGAGGTCACTTTAACGCAGCCCAACCTGCTGAAGGTGAAACTCACCCCATCGCTCTATCCCAATGAGTTCAACATCAGTTGTTGGAACTGTTTCAATGGGTCCATAGAAACGCAGGTAAGTGGTGGCGAGGGACCTTACATCTACCTCTGGAACGACCTGGCAACCACGGCAGGGCGCACCGGCCTGGGCAGCAAGACGGCTTTCCGGGTGGCGGTGACCGATGCACTCGGCTGCAGCATCACCTCCGAAGGTGTGCTGCTTACCCAACCCGAGCGGAACGATTGGGCCATGGGTGGCAACAGTGGCACGGACCCTGATGTGCATTTCATGGGTACCAGTGACAGCGCGGACTTGGTGCTGAAGAGCAATGGGCAGGAGCGCTTGCGATTGAC